>JAWXBS010000153.1:0-34672 GCA_034440275.1 Alphaproteobacteria bacterium | reverse complement strand
CTTCCAGAGACTGGATCTGCTGGCTGACCGCCGCCGGGCTCACGCCCAGTTCGTCGGCGGCCTTGGCGAAGCTCGCGTGCCGGGCCGCCGCCTCGAAGGCGCGGAAGGCGGCATAAGGCGGCCCGCGATCGGGGGTGTCTGGATTGTGCGCCACTGCCGCTAAGTGAGTGCGGTCGCACCGATCGGCAAGTCTTATCCCCAACACTTCCGGGTCGGCTAAGGTGCGATTCCCCTCTCCGGAGCCCTCCATGACCGTCTCCACCACCGCCGCCGAGACCCGCAGCGCGCTGACCGCCCTCGGCGTCGATTCCGCCGCCTTCACCGGCGGAAGCCTCGCGGCGCATTCGCCCATCGACGGCGCGCAGATCGGCGCGGTGCGCGAGACGACCGTCGACGGGGTCGAGGAAGCGGCGGGCGCTGCGGCGGAAGCGTTCCGCGCCTGGCGTCTCGTCCCCGCGCCGCGGCGCGGCGAGCTCGTGCGGCTCTTCGGCGAAGAACTGCGCGCGTCCAAGGCGCACCTTGCAGCGCTCGTGACGCTGGAAGCCGGCAAGATCGTCTCCGAAGCGGCGGGCGAAGTGCAGGAGATGATCGACATCTGCGATTTCGCGGTCGGTCTTTCGCGCCAGCTCTACGGGCTCACCATCGCCACCGAACGGTCCGAGCATCGCATGATGGAAAGCTGGCGCGCGGCGGGGCCGTGCGGGATCATCAGCGCGTTCAATTTTCCGGTCGCCGTGTGGAGCTGGAACGCGGCGCTGGCGCTCGTGTGCGGCGATCCCGTGCTGTGGAAGCCTTCGGAGAAGACGCCGCTCACCGCGCTTGCGGTGCAGGCGATCTTCGAGCGCGCGCTGAAACGCTTCGGCGATGCGCCTGCGGGACTTTCGCACGTGCTGATCGGCGGTCGCGAGATCGGCGCGGCGCTGGTCGCTGACGAACGCGTGCCGATCATTTCCGCCACAGGTTCGACGGCGATGGGACGCGATGTCAGCCAGAAACTCGCGGCGCGCTTTGCGAAGTCCATTCTCGAACTGGGCGGCAACAACGCCATGATCGTGGCGCCGAGCGCCGATCTCGATCTTGCGCTGCGGGGCATCGCGTTTGCGGCCATGGGCACGGCGGGCCAGCGCTGCACCACGCTGCGGCGGCTGTTTGTCCACGACAGCGTTTACGATCAATTGCTGCCGCGATTGAGGAAGGCCTACGCTGGCGTGGCCATCGGTGATCCGCGCAAGGCGGGCGTGCTCGTCGGCCCGCTCATCGACGAACACGCCTGGCATGGCATGGAGCGCGCGCTCGGCGACGCCGACGGACTCGGCGCGCGCATCCACGGCGGCAAGCGGCGCGAGGGCGAAGGCGTTTATGTGCAGCCGGCGATTGTCGAGATGAAAGGGCACGAAGGACCGATGCTGCGCGAAACGTTCGCGCCGATCCTCTACGTCATGCGCTACCGCGATCTCGACGAAGCCATCGCGCTCAACAACGCCGTCAGCGCGGGGCTTTCGTCCTCCATCTTCACCAACGACCTGCGTGAGGCGGAGTATTTCGTCTCCGAAGCCGGCAGCGATTGCGGCATCGCCAACGTCAATATCGGCCCCTCGGGCGCCGAGATCGGCGGCGCGTTCGGCGGTGAGAAGGAGACGGGCGGCGGCCGCGAGGCGGGCTCGGACTCCTGGAAGGCCTACATGCGCCGGGCGACCAACACGGTGAACTACGGCCGCACCCTGCCGCTCGCGCAGGGGGTGAGCTTTGACATTGGCGACTAGAATCTCTACCAGCCGTCCATGGAAATCCGTGATGCGATCACCTTCGACGACGTGCTGCTCGAGCCGGGCCCGTCGCAGGTTCTCCCCGCCGACGCCGACACCCGCACCCGCCTGACGAAGGCGATCACCCTCAACATTCCCCTGATCTCCGCCGCCATGGACACGGTGACGGAAAGCCGTCTCGCCATCGCCATGGCGCAGGCGGGCGGCATGGGCGTCATCCACCGCAACATGACGCCGGAGCGGCAGGCCGAGGAAGTCCGGCGCGTGAAGCGCTTCGAGAGCGGCATGGTCGTGAACCCGGTGACGATGCCGGCGGACGCCACGCTCGCCGATGTCGTCGCGCTCCGCGAACGTATGAACATTTCCGGCTTCCCTGTCGTCGAACCGTCGCAAAACGGCGAACCCGGCAAGCTCGTCGGCATCATCACCAACCGCGACATCCGCTTTGCCGACGACCCGAAGGAAAAGATCAGCACGCTGATGACGCAGAAAGTCGTCACCGTGCGTGAGGGCGTGTCGCAGGACGAAGCCAAGCGCTTGCTGCACAAGCATCGCATCGAACGCCTTGTGGTCGTTGACGAAAGCGGGCGTTGCGTCGGTCTCGTAACTGTCAAGGACATGGACAAGGCGCAGAGCCATCCGAACGCTGCGAAGGATGAGCAGGGTCGCCTGCGCGCAGGCGCTGCATCGACCGTGGGCGAAGACGGTTTCCGTCGTTCCATGGCGCTGATCGAAGCGGGCGTCGACGTCGTCGTTATAGACACGGCGCATGGCCACTCGCGTCTCGTGCTCGATGCGGTGGAGCGTCTGAAGCGCGAATCCAATCGCGTGCAGATCATCGCCGGCAATATCGCCACGAAGGACGGCGCCAAGGCTTTGCTCGATGCGGGCGCGGATGCGGTGAAGGTCGGTATCGGTCCGGGCTCCATCTGCACCACGCGCATCGTCGCCGGCGTCGGCGTGCCGCAACTCACGGCGATCATGGATGCAGTCGAGGCGGCGCATGCAGCGGGCGCGCCGGTGATCGCCGACGGCGGCATCAAGTTTTCGGGCGATCTCGCGAAGGCGCTCGCGGGCGGCGCGGAAGTGGCGATGATCGGCTCATTGCTTGCGGGCAGCGAAGAGAGCCCCGGCGAAGTGTTTCTCTATCAGGGCCGCTCGTACAAATCGTATCGCGGCATGGGCTCGCTCGGCGCCATGGCGCGGGGATCGGCGGACCGCTACTTCCAGAAGGAAGTCACCGACCAGATGAAGCTTGTGCCGGAAGGCATCGAAGGTCAGGTGCCGTACAAGGGCCCCGTCGGTCCGATCCTGCACCAACTGCTCGGCGGCCTGCGCGCCGCAATGGGCTATGTCGGGTCCGCCAATCTCGGCGAGCTGCGCGCAAAGGCGCGCTTCGTGCGTTTGTCGGCGGCGGGCTTGCGCGAAAGCCACGTGCACGACGTGGCGATCACGCGAGAAGCGCCGAACTATCCGTTGGGCGGATGAGTGCGATCCGCGCCGCGCGGCAAGAGGACTTCGGCTGGATCCTCGCGCTGAGCGCCCTGAATGAGATTGAAACATCGCCGCTCGATCGCGATCGGCTTGGTCACATGGCGAAGGCATCGTTCGCGACACGCGTCATGGACGATGGTTCAGGATACCTCATCGCGTTCGATCAGGACGGTGACTACGCCAGCGTCAATTTTCACTGGTTCAAAGAACGGTATCCGCGCTTTCTCTACATCGACCGCATTGTGATAGCCGCCAGCGCGCGAGGGCTGGGTCTGGGTCGTCTCTTCTATGAGGATATGAGTGTGCTGGGCCGGGCCGCAGGACATGGGCTGCTCGGCTGCGAAGTCAACCTGACGCCGGCCAATCCCGGCTCGGATTCGTTTCACGCGCGAATGGGCTTCGACGAAGCGGGGCACGGCGATCTCGGCGCCGGCAAGACGGTGCGTTATCTCGTGAAGGCGCTTGCCTGATCGATTGCCGCGCGGGCGCGCGTGTGATCTACCCGCCGCGTTTCCAGAGGGGTTCTCCCATGCGTCCCGGCGCGCGGCTTCAGGCCGCCATCGAAGTCCTTGAAGACGTGGAGGCGCGCAAGCGTCCCGCCGCCGATGCGCTGAAGGACTGGATGCTTTCGCATCGCTTCGCCGGCTCGAAAGATCGCGCCGATATCGGCGACACCGTGTTCGGCGCCATGCGCTGGCGCAATTCGAGCGCGTATCGCTTCGGCGCCGATACGCCGCGTGCGTGGGTGTTAGGCGCGCAGGCGTTCGGGTTCGGCGTCGACGCAGGAGCGCTCGAAGCGTCGTTCAATGATCCGCACGCGCCTTCCGCCATGAGCGATGCTGAACGCGTTGCGCTTTCCGCTGCGAACGCGTTGGCCGATGCGCCGCCGCATGTGCGGGGTGACTATCCCGAATGGCTCGACGCAAGCATGGCGCGGGCCTTCGGCGACGAACGCGGCGATGAAGGCGCGCGCCTCGCGGCGCCGGCGCCGCTCGACCTGCGCGCGAATACATTAAAGACCACGCGCGAAAAGCTGGTCGCGGCGCTTGCGGAGAGTCCGCGCCTTGGCGGCCCGCCGCCGGTGACGCCCTATTCGCCCGATGGCGTGCGTGTGCCGTGGACGCAAGGGCGCGCGTTTCCGTGGGCGACCGAGCAGAGCTTTCTCAAGGGCTGGTTCGAGGTGCAGGATGAGGGCAGCCAGATCGCGGCGCTGCTCGCGGGCGTGACGCCGAGTATGCAGGTGGCGGACGTCTGCGCAGGCGGCGGCGGCAAGACGCTCGCGCTGTCGGCGCTGATGCAGAACAAGGGCCAGCTCTACGCGTTCGATGTCGACGGTCGTCGCCTTGCGCCGCTGCATGAGCGGATCGATCGCGCGGGCGTGCGCAACGTCCAGGTGCGGGCGCCGGCGCGGACCAAGGATGTGCTCGCTGATCTGCATGGCAAGATGGACGTGGTCTTCGTCGATGCGCCTTGCACGGGTTCCGGCACGTGGCGGCGCGCGCCGGACTCGAAATGGCGGCTGGGGCCGAGCGCGCTCGCGAAGCGCCTTGAGGAACAGCAGCAGGCGCTCGATATCGCCGCGCCGCTGGTGAAGCCGGGCGGGCGGCTGATCTACGTGACGTGTTCGGTGTTGCCGGAAGAAAACGGCGATGCGGTGGATACGTTTCTCGGCCGCACGGCGGGCTTCGCGCCCGCGCCGCTCGTCGCGCCGAACCAGGAAATAGGAACGCTTATCGAACGCTGCAAGTTCGATGACGCCGGCACGCGGATTCAATTGTCGCCACGACGGGCGGGTTGCGACGGCTTCTTCGTCGCGGCGCTTAGTCGGTAGAAACACGGGAGAGAAAACATGCGTCGCGCCGCCATTGTCGCGCCGGTCCGTACGCCGGTGGGAAAGTTTCTCGGATCGCTGAAAGGCGTCGCCGTCGAGCATCTCGCCGCGACCGTCGTCAACGAAGTGGTCGCGCGATCGAAGATTGATCCGGCGCTGATCGAGGACGTCGTCTTCGCGCAGAGCTATGCGAACGGCGAGACGCCGTGTGTCGGGCGGTGGGCGGCGCTGCAAGCCGGGTTACCGATCGAGGTGCCGGGATTGCAGACCGATCGGCGTTGTGGCGGCGGACTGCAGGCTATCGCGACGGCGGCGATGATGGTGGAGACGGGCGCGGCGGACGTGGTGATCGCCGGCGGCGTCGAGAGCATGAGCAATGTCGAATACTACACGACCGACATGCGCGGCGGTGCGCGGTCGGGGTCGTCGACGTTGTATGATCGGCTCGAGCGCGGGCGTGAGCGCTCCCAGCCGGTGGAGCGGTTCGGCGTCATTTCCGGCATGATCGAGACGGCGGAGAATGTCGCGAAGGAATGCGGCATTGGTCGCGAGGAGAGCGATGCGTTCGCGGCGGAAAGCCACAAGCGCGCGGCGGCGGCTTGGAAGGCCGGCAAGTTCGCCGACGAGCTGGTGAAAGTCTCCGTGCCGCAGCGCAAGGGCGATCCGGTGATTGTCGGCGAGGACGAAGGCGTGCGCGGCGACGCGACGGCTGAGAGCATGGCGGCGCTGAAGCCGATCATGAAAGGCGGCGTCGTCACGGCGGGCAATGCCAGCCAGCAGAACGACGCGGCGGCGGCGTGTCTTATCGTGGCGGAGGACAAGCTCGCGTCGCTGGGTCTCACGCCGATGGGATTGCTCGTCGGCTGGTCGGCGGTGGGATGCCATCCGGGGACGATGGGCCTGGGACCTGTGCCGGCGGTGTCGAAACTGTTCAAGCGCACGGGTCTCGGCTGGAACGACATCGATCTCGTGGAGCTGAACGAAGCGTTCGCGGCCCAGGTGCTCGGCGTGCTGAAGCAGTGGGGCTGGGACGAGCGCGACAAGCTGAACGTCAATGGCGGCGGCATTTCGCTGGGCCATCCGATCGCGGCCACCGGCGTGCGGATCGCTGCGACGCTTCTCTACGAGATGCAGCGCCGCAAGGCGCGCTACGGGCTGGAGACGATGTGCGTTGGCGGCGGGCAGGGCATGGCGGCGGTATTCGAGCGGGCGTGAGGCGCTATTCGATCGTGAAGTCCGTCGGCTTCCAGTCGAACGTCGGGTACTGCGGATCAAGCTCTTCGAGCGTCCCGCGTACGATGCTGGCGATGACCGCGTTGCGCCGCCACTTCTTGTCTGCGGGGATGACGCGCCACGGCGCATGCGCGGTCGACGTCCGGCGCAGCATGATTTCGTAGGCGGTCTGGAATTCGCCCCAGAGCTTGCGATCTTCAAGATCTCCGGCGTTCCATTTCCAGTTTTTCTCGGGCGCGTCGAGCCGCTCCTGCAGGCGCTTTTTCTGTTCGTCCTTCGAGATGTGCAGCATGAATTTGAGAATGGTCACGTCATTCTCGACCAGGTGCTTTTCGAAGGCGTTGATCTGGTCGTAGCGCGCGTCGATTGCATCTGCGGGTGCAAGCTTGCGGACGCGGCCCACGAGGACATCTTCATAGTGCGAGCGGTTGAAGATGCGGATGAAGCCCTTCTTCGGCGCTGCCGCGTGTACGCGCCACAGATAGTCGTGCGCGAGTTCTTCCTCCGTGGGCCGACCGAAGGGCGTCACGTTCACGCCGAGGGGGCCGGTGTCGTTGAAGACGCCGCGCACCGTGCCGTCCTTCCCGGAGGTGTCGATGCCCTGCAGTATGACAAGCAGCGCGCGCTTGCGTTCGGCGAAGAGGCGGTCCTGCAGTGTATTGATCGCCACAGCGTGCTCGGCGACGAGTTTCTCGGCCTCTTTCTTGTCTTCGAAGAGTTCCGGTCGCAGCGTGTCGAGATCGGCGATCTTCACCTTGGCGCCGGGCGCTACGCGCACGGCGTCGTCGATGGTTTTCCAGTCAGGCATGGGGGAAGTCCTCAGTGTCCGGAAATCGTAGCACAAAATCATAGGAAGCATCCGCGCTCTCCGATGTGCGGATGCTTGCGGGATGTGCTCACCCATTCCCGGATCGTCGCGCCAGCTGCGAATCCCGGACCCATTCGCATCGCTGCTTCGCCATCGCGCGCAGGGCTCCACGGCAGATTTTCCGCAGGCTAAGTCAATGGGTCCCGGACTCGCGGGCGATGCCCGCGCTCCGGGGACGGGTGATGTGCGTGAGCAAGCGCCTTGTCGCGCGCTGCCAAAAGCAAAAGGGCCCCGCTTGCGCAGGGCCCTTCGCGTGTACGGGTGATGCCGAAATCAGCTCGCCCGATCAGCTCGCGTAGTATTCGACGACGAGGTTCGGTTCCATCTGCACGGGGTAGGGCACTTCGGCGAGTTGCGGCACGCGGCCGTACTTTGCAGTCATGCCCTTGGCGTCGAGTTCGATGTAATCGGGCACATCGCGTTCCGGGCTGCCGAGCGCTTCGAGCACGAGCGCCATGGCTTTCGCCTTCTCGCCGACTTCAATCACATCGCCCGCCTTGCAGACGTAGGACGGGATGTTCACGCGGCGACCGTTCACCTTCACGTGGCCGTGGTTCACGAACTGACGCGCCGAGAAGACGGTGGGCGTGAACTTCGAGCGGTAGATCACCGCGTCGAGGCGGCTCTCGAGGAGGCCGATGAGGTTCTCAGCGGTGTTGCCCTTGCGGCGCGCCGCTTCCGCGAAGATGCGGCGGAACTGCTTTTCGGTGATGTTGCCGTAGTACAGACGCAGCTTCTGCTTGGCGGCGAGCTGCGTGCCGTAGTCGGAGGTCTTGCCCTTGCGGCGCTGGCCGTGCTGGCCGGGGCCGTAGGAGCGCTTGTTCACCGGGGACTTCGGGCGACCCCAGAGGTTCAGCCCATATCTGCGATCGGCCTTGTACTTGGCCGTCAGACGCTTGGTCATGCGTCCGTTCCTTCTATTGTGAGGGGGCCCGGCAGCCTCGTTGTGAGACTGCGACTACCCTGGCGGAACGCCCCTCGCCCAGCATGACGCGGCGCTGCCGTTGGGGCTGCGCGCGCGAAGGGGGGCGGTCTAGCGGCTTCCCCGGTCAAGTCAACCAGAAAGAGGGCCCGGGCGACTAGTCCCAGGGCGCCATTCCCATGGCCGCTTGGCATCCGGGGATGAACGGCGGCTTCAGTCGCCGGTCAGGTTGGATGCGCGAATGTCTCCCCACGCCGCCGAACACAGAGCGGCGCTTGGCACGATGGAGACCGAACCATGAAGAAGACTTTCCTTGCCGCGGCGGTCGCCCTTGGCGCCCTCACGATCTCGCTTCCGGCGCACGCCGATCCGCGCGGCAACGAGTCCAGCTACAATCAGCGCAGCGACTATCGTGGCCCCGAGCGCGGTGACTATCGCGGTGAATACCGCGGACCGGATCGCAACGACCAGCGCGGCGCCTATCGCCACACCTTCGGTCGCGAGGACATCCAGCGCCTGCAGGCGCGCATCGACCGCGGCTATGAAAGCGGCCGGCTGACGCGGCGCGAAGCGGAGCGTCTGACCTGGCAGGTCAACGATTTGCGCCAGCGCGCGCGCTTCTACTGGCGCACCGACGGGATGTCGTGGCGTGAGCGGCAGGACATTGACGTGCGCTACGTGCGCGTTCGAGACGCCGTGCGCTACCAGATGCATGACGATGACACGCGCTACGGCGACAATCGCGGCCCGCGTCGCTCCTAGCCTGAAGACCTAACACGCGGCCCCGGTGAAAGCCGGGGCCGTTGCGCGTCAGTGTGCGACGTTCAGTGCGCGCTGGCGTCAAGGGTGTACTGGCTCTGCAGGTAGTTCTGCACGCCGACCTGATCGAGCACCTGCAGCTGGGTTTCGAGGAAATCGATGTGCTCTTCGGTGTCGTCGAGGATTTTGGTGAGCAGGTCGCGCGTGACGTAGTCCTGCTTCTTCTCCGCCAGCGCGATGAGCTCGACCATCGTCACCCGGCCGCGCACTTCGGCCGTGAGATCGGCCGCGAGCATCTCCGGCACGGACTCGCCGATCATCAGCTTGTGCAGGTCCTGCAGGTTCGGCAGGCCTTCGAGCAGCAGAATGCGCTTGATGACCATGTCGGCGTGCTTCATCTCGCCAATGGATTCATCATACGTCTTCTTGGCGAGCTTGCCGTAGCCCATGCTCTCGTAGATGCGCGCGTGCAGGAAGTACTGGTTGACGCTCGTCAGCTCGTTGGTGAGCACGGCGTTCAGTTTCTTGATGACGTCGGCGTCGCCCTTCATGGCATTCAGTCTCCGGTTGCCGCGACCATCTCGCGAATTTGCGCGCCGATTCAAGCGCGCGGGGGCGCCCGCCGTGAATTATCTTCGCGAGTGCTTGTACGAACGATTTGCAGGCTGACAGTGCGCCGCTTTCAGGCGGATTTCATGACCGCTGCTTCCGCGCTCGCATCGGCGGCGCGCGCTTCGCGGATGCGGTCGGCGATTTCGGGCAGGCAACGGCCGCACTGCGCCTTGCACCCACGGCGGCGGTGGACCGCCTGCGGGGTGCGCGCGCCGGACTGGATGGCCTCCTGGACCTCTCCGCACCGAATGCCATTGCAGTTGCACACGAACATATCTCGAAAGTAGCTGATCCTGCGTGCGCCTGCAAGTCACTCGCAACAGATGGGTGAAACGGTCGCGGTCCGTATTCCGGCCGGTCAGCCGCCCAAGGCTTTGGCCATGGCCGCGCAGCCGTCCTCCATCATCGCGCCCACCCGTTCGGCGGCGTCGTCGGGGAGGAGGTCGGCCGTCCAAACCACGCGGGAGCCGTCGCCGTCGGGCAGCACCTCAAAGCTGGCGCTGTGGTGGGTGAGGTTGGGGCTGTCCGTGATGGCGTAGGCGAGGCGCCGGGCGGCGGAATCCATGGTCACCAACGTCTCGAATGCCACGAAGCCGTTGGCGAACGTCACCCACCGTCCGCCGGGCTCCAGCGCCGTCGCCGTCACGAAACCGGGCGCGAGGCGGGTGTGGACCGCGCCAAAGTCCGCGAATGTGGCCCAGACCGCGTCGGCCGCGGCGGCGAGGTGAACGGTCTTGCGGATGGTGGCCATGACGGTGCTCCGTTGTCTGAAGCGATGTTGGCGCGCGTCCGTCCACCGCGCTCGCCGTTTGCGGACGCTCTCACTTCGGGGCTACAAGCCGCGCCTTCTCTCAAAGGTTGATCGACATGGCCGGTAAGGCCCCCAACGCTGCGCCGACGATCGGCATTGTCAGCCTCGGCTGCCCGAAGGCGCTGGTGGACAGCGAGCGCATCGTCACGAAGCTGAGGTCGCAGGGCTATGCGCTGTCGGGTGACTATGCGGGCGCCGACCTCGTCATCGTGAACACCTGCGGGTTCTTGGATACGGCCAAGGCCGAAAGCCTCGACGCCATCGGCGAAGCCATTGCCGAGAACGGCAAGGTCGTCGTCACGGGCTGCCTCGGCAAGGAGGCCGACCTCATCCGGGCGTCGCATCCCAATGTGCTCGCGATCAGCGGACCGCATCAGTACGAAGAGGTCGTTGCGGCGGTGCAGGCACATCTGCCGCACACGCATGATCCGAAGATCGATCTGGTGCCGGAGGGCGGCCTGCGCTTCACGCCGCGCCACTACGCCTATCTGAAGATTTCCGAAGGCTGCAACAATCGCTGCAGCTTCTGCATCATCCCGAGCATTCGCGGCGATCTCGTCTCGCGACCGGCGAACGCGGTGCTGAAGGAAGCGGAAGGGCTGGTGAAGGCGGGGGTGAAGGAAATTCTCGTCATCAGCCAGGACACCTCCGCCTATGGCGTCGACATCAAGTATGCCGAGAGCAAGCTCCGTGACCGCACGGTGCGCGCGAAGTTCTATGATCTTGCGAAGGAACTGGGCGATCTCGGCGTGTGGGTGCGCATGCACTACGTCTATCCGTATCCGCACGTGGACGACGTCATTCCGCTGATGGCGGAAGGCAAGATCCTGCCATACCTCGACATCCCCATGCAGCACGCGAGCCCGCGCCTGCTGAAGGCGATGAAGCGCCCGGCGAGCCAGGAAAAGACGCTCGAGCGCATCAGGAAGTGGCGCTCGATCTGCCCGGACATCACGATCCGCTCGTCCTTTATCGTCGGCTTTCCCGGGGAGACGGAAGAGGACTTCGAGACACTGCTCGATTTCATCGAGGAAGCCGAGATCGATCGTGCCGGCGTGTTCAAATACGAAAACGTCGAAGGCGCGCCGTCGCGCGGGCTGGGCGACCAGATCGACGAAGACGTGAAGCAGGAGCGCTGGGAGCGCTTCATGGAAGTGCAGCAGAACCTCGCCGATGCGCGCGGTCAGGCGATGATCGGCAAGACCGTCGATGTGCTCGTGGACGAATGGGACTCAGAGGACCGCGACTGGAGGGGCCGTACGAAAGCCGATGCGCCGGAGATCGACGGCGTGGTGCGGATCAAGGCCGCGAAGAAGGCGCTGAAAGAAGGCGACATCGTCCGCGCGAGCGTGACGGCCGCAGAGGGCCACACGCTCGACGCGACGCTTTCCGGAAACTAGGCCCGGAAACTAAGCCCGGCCTTCCACCTTCTGCACGAAATCGCCGACGTGCTTGAGATAGACGGGCGTCAGCAGTTCCGTGAAGTCGTGCGCCATGCCGGGCACAATGACGAGTTCGGCGCCGGGGATACTGGCGGCGGTGTCTTCTCCCGCGGGCGACGGAATGATCGGATCGTCCTTGCCGTGCAGCACGAGTGCGGGGACCTTCAGCGCCTTCAGCTTGTCGTTGCGCGGTTGCGCGGCGACGATCGCCGCCATCTGGCGCGCCACGCCAGTCGGTTCGTAGGGTACTCGGTCTGCATCGCGCTCGGCGTTCATGCGAAGCTCGGCCTCGGTGGCGGCAAAGCTCGGACTGCCGAGCACCTTCCAGGTGTTGATGCTCGCGGCGATCCGGTCCTCGCGACCGGGGCTCGCGGGCGGCGCCATCAACGCGGCCATCGCTTCTGGCTTGCCGGGCGGCAGCGTGCGGTTGCCCGTCGTCGACATCACGGACGTGAGGCTCTTGGTCTTTTCCGGATGATTGATCGCCACAAGCTGCGCGATCATGCCGCCCATCGAGGCGCCGACAATATGCGCCTGCTTTATGCCGAGGGCGTCGAGAAGCCCGGCAGCATCCGCCGCCATGTCGTCGAGCGTGTAAGGGGCGTCGACCGGTGCGCCGGTCGCGAGCGCCGCCATGAGCGCGCCGATGTCCGGCACGCCGGACTCGATGAAGTGCTTCGATTTGCCGACGTCGCGGTTGTCGAAGCGAATGACCCGGAAACCTTTCGCGGCGAGCTGTTCGCAGAAGGAGGTCTGCCATAGCGTCAACTGCCCGCCGAAGCCCATGATGAGGAGCACGGCGGGATCGGTTTCGCGACCGAAGCTCTCGTACTCGATCTCCAGACCGTTCGCATTCACCTGGGCCATGGTCGCCTCCCTTGTTATGATGATCGTTCCACACAGGCCTAGCGGCTGGCGCCACGCGCGCCAAGCGGCTTGAGGGAACCTCTGGAACTCCGCCGCGTAGACTCCCCGACAAGGCGTGGCGATCGGGCCGCGCGCAGCAATGGGAGTTCGCGCATGTTGCACTACGCGCTCGTCTTCTTCGTGCTCGCGCTGATCGCGGGCGTCCTCGGGTTTGGCGGCATCGCAGCGGCGTCGGCCGGCATTGCCAAAATCCTGTTCTTCATCTTCATCGTTCTGTTCGCGGTGAGCGCTCTCTTCGGCGCGCTGCGCGGAAGGCCTCCCGTCGCCTGATCGGGCAGGGGGACACGTGACGGCACAAGACCAACCATTCAGAAGGAAACGCGCATGAAACGCACTGTGATCGCCATCTCCGCCATTCTCGCGGGCTTCTCGCTCGCGGCCTGCTCCGCGGGCGACGCTGAAAAGGCGGGCGAAAAGGCGGATTCCGCCTACGAGGAAACGACCGACGGCCAGAAGGACCTGACCGATGGGCCGCTGGAAAACGCCGGTGAAGCGGTGGACCGCGCGGGCGCAGAGGCCAAGGAAGGCGCGACAGACGCCGGCAACGCCATCGAGCGCGAGGCCAACGAGGTCAAGGAAGACATGAAGAAGGCGACGGACGGAAACCCGAAGACCTGACCTTCCATCCCTGATACGGGAAGCGCCGCTCCGATGGGGCGGCGTTTTTCGTTCGGGAACATCTTTGACCGGATCATGGGCGCCCGGGAACGCCGTCGCCGCAATCTTTGGCGCCCCCGTCCCAGGCGCAGACGGCGCCCCCGTACGGCTAGGCGCCCGGTGGGGAATCCTTACACTCGCGACATTCGACAGCGACCGAAGGATACGATGTTCGACGAGATGTACGAGGCCGAGGGGGCACCGCGTGCGCCCTATGCGGGGGTCGCCCGCTGGCTGGAGGCGCTGAACGTCGAGGCGCTGCGGATGAAGCGCGACGAGGCCGAACGTCTCTTTCGCCGCATCGGCATCACCTTTGCGGTCTACACAGAGGGCGGCGATCCCGAGCGTCTGATCCCGTATGATCTCGTGCCCCGGGTGCTCGCGGCGAGCGAGTGGTCGCATCTGGAGAAGGGTCTGAAGCAGCGGGTGCGCGCACTCAACGCCTTCATCGGCGATGTCTACGGCAAGCAGGAAATCCTGAAGGCGGGGAAGGTCCCCGAGGGGCTCATCCTGCAGAACCCGGCGCTGACCGCGCCGATGCACGGGCTCAAGGTGGCGGGCGGCGTCTACACGCACATTGCGGGCATCGATCTCGTGCGCACCGGCGCCGACGATTTCTACGTCCTCGAAGACAACTGCCGCACGCCGTCGGGCGTCTCCTACATGCTGGAGAACCGCGCGGTGATGATGCGGCTGTTTCCGGAATTTTTCGCGACGGCCGGCGTCGAGCCGGTCGCGCGCTATCCGGAGCGCCTGCTGCGTGCGCTGCAGTCGGTCGCGCCGCCCTACTGCGGCGGCGAGCCCAACGTCGTTGTGCTGACGCCGGGCCAATACAACAGCGCCTACTACGAACACTCCTTCCTCGCCGACGAGATGGGCATCGAGTTGGTCGAGGGCGCCGATCTCGTGGTGGAGGACGACGTCGTCTATACTCGCACCACGCAAGGTCTCACGCGCGTCGACGTGATCTACCGGCGCATCGACGATGATTTTCTCGATCCCGAAGTATTCCGCGAAGACAGCGCGCTCGGCGTGCCCGGACTGATGCGTGCGTATCGCGCAGGCAACGTCACCATCACCAACGCGGTGGGCGCGGGCATCGCCGACGACAAGGCGGTCTATGTCTATGTGCCCGAGATGGTGCGCTTCTATCTCGGCGAGGAGCCGATCCTGAAGAACGTGCCGACGTTCCAGTGCGGCAAGGCCGACGAGATGTCCCACGTGCTCGCCAATCTCCACGAACTCGTCGTGAAGGAAACGCGTGGCTCCGGCGGTTACGGCATGCTCATCGGCCCGCAGGCGACGAAGGCCGAGCGCTCGGCGTTCGCGAAAAAGATCAAGGCCGATCCCGACGCCTACATCGCGCAGCCGACGCTGGCGCTCTCCACGTGTCCGACATTCGTGGATTCCGGCGTCGCCCCGCGCCACGTCGATCTCAGGCCGTTCGTGCTCTGCGGCGCCGACACCATCGACATCGTGCCCGGCGGCCTTACGCGCGTGGCGATCCGCGAAGGCTCGCTCGTGGTGAATTCCTCGCAGGGCGGAGGCACGAAGGATACCTGGGTGCTGCGCGCGAACGGTGGCGCCTGATGCTCTCGCGGGCCGCAGACTCCCTCTTCTGGCTCGCCCGCTACATGGAGCGGATGGACAACGTCGCGCGTCTTCTGGAAGCGGCGCAGTCGATGTCCGGCATGACGGAGGGCGTGGAGGAATGGGTTTCCGCGCTCGTCGCGACCGGATGCGACGAGAGCTATGAGGAAAAGCACGGCGCGGTGATGCGGGAGAAGGCGACGCACTATCTCGCGGCCGATCTGGAAAATCCGTCATCGTTGCTGTCGTGCCTCGAAGCCGCGCGGACGAACGCGCGCGCCATGCGAACGGCCCTGACGAGCGACATGTGGGACGCCGTGAACGGTTCGTGGCTTGAAGCGCGCCGGCTTTCGGGGCCTGCATTCACGCCCGAGCGTATCGGCGAAACCATCGACTGGGTGAAGTCGGTCGGGACGCGCTTCTACGGCGCCTATGCGGGCACGATGCTGCGCAACGAGGTCTACTGGTTCACGCGGCTCGGCACCTTCATCGAGCGCGCCGACAACACCGCGCGCATCCTCGACGTGAAGTATCATCTGCTACTCCCGCGCGACGAAGGCGTCGGCGGCGCGCAGGACTATTACCAGTGGACGTCGATCCTGCGCGCGGTCTCCGCCGTGCGCGCGTACCAGTGGGTGTATCGCACCGAAGTGAAGCCCTGGAACATCGCGGAGCTGCTGATCCTGCGCCCGGAAATGCCGCGCAGCTTGCGCGCCTGCTACGACGAGATCGATAGCGCACTGAACCAGATAGCGGCGAGCCACACAGGCCGTCGCGGCGAATGCCATCGCCTCGCCGGAGAAATCGCCGCGCAGCTGCGCTACGGCCGGGTGGAGGACATCTTCCGCATCGGCCTGCATGAGTATCTGACGGACATGATCGAGCGCACCGCGAAGGTGGGTGACGAGGTGCGCGGATTCTATATGCGCTAGACGCCGTGGCGGGCGGGACGATTTCCCCTTAGGTTGCTTCAAACAGCACAGGGAAACGCCGCCGATGTCCGATCTCGTCCTCGCCGAGCGCCGTGGCGGCGCCATGCATCTCATCCTCAATCGCCCCGACAAGCTGAACTCTCTCAACGTGGAAGTCTTCCAGGCGCTCGACGGTCATGTGCGCGCGTTGCAGCAGGGCGAGGCGACGGTGGTGGTGCTGCGCGGCGGCGGGCGCTGCTTTTCCGCCGGACATGATCTGGGCGACATCGCCACCGGCGAGAAACTGCCGGAAGCAAACTATCAGGCAAAGGTCATTGAGCGTCTCGCGACCTTGCCCATGCCGGTCATCACGGCGGTGCACGGCCACTGCTACACTGGCGCGCTCGAACTCGCGCTGGCCGGTGATCTGATCATCGCGGCGGAAAGCGCAAAATTCGCCGATACCCACGCCAAGTGGGCGCTGACGCCGGTCTGGGGTTTGAGCCAACGCCTGCCGCGCCGCGTGGGTACGGCCAAGGCGCGCGAGATGATGTTCACCTGCCGCACCTATTCGGGCCGTGAAGCGGAAGCGATGGGGCTGGTGAATACATGCATAGCTGACAACGCGTTCGACGCGGCGATCGATGCGCTCGTCGCGGAAATCGCGGCCAACTCGTCATTTAGCCACGCTGCAAACAAGCGCCTGCTCGACCACACGGATGGCTTGCCGCTACCGGCAGGGCTCGCACACGAGATCTATCGTGGCGAAAGCGTCGGTCCGGACATGGGCGCACGGATCGCGGCGTTTGCACAACGCGCGCGGAAGTAGGGGCTAGGCGGTGACGCCGCGATGGATGACCTTGTCGGTCGCGAGCACGGCATTCGGCGCAAACGCATCCTGCCCCTTCAGCTTCTCATACAGCGGCCCGAAATCCGTATCGATGCTGTCGCGGAAGAGCTTCTCGAAGCTCGGCAGCACGAAGTAGGTGCTCTGATAGCGGTCGATCCAGTAGCGCGTGCGCATGACGCGTTCGAGGTCGAAGCCGATGCGGTTGGGGGCGGGATCGTCGATGCTGAAGCGGGTTTCGCCGAAGGATGAGAGCATGCCGGCGCCGTAGGCCTTCACGCCATCGTCGGTCATGATCAGGCCGAATTCCACCATGTACCAGTAGAGGCGCGCGAGGATGTCGACCGCGTCGTGCTCGATCGCCTTGGGTCCGCCGAGGCCGTACTGCTGCAGATAGTCCGCGAACACCGGATCGAACAGCAGAGGGACGTGGCCGAAGAGGTCGTGGAAGACGTCGGGCTCCACGAGATAGTCGAGTTCTTCCGGCGTGCGAATCCACCAGCTCGACGGAAAGCGCCGGTTGGCGAGGTGATCGAAGAAGACGTCGTTCGGCAGCAGGCCCGGCACGGCGACGACTTCCCAGCCCGTCGCCTTGCGCAGCCGTGTGGAGAGTTTCTCCATGTCGGGAATACCGTCGGCGCACTCCATGTCGCGCAGCGATTGCACGAAGACCGGCGCCGCGAAGTCGCGCACGAGTTTCGTCTGGCGCGCGTAGAGCGTGCGCCACAGCGCGTGCTCTTCGGCGGTGTAGTTCGCCATGGGCTGCGCCACGGTCCAGTCCGGTCGCATGGCGGAGTAGTCGCCGCGCAGGCCGTGGGCTGTCGGCGCTTTGGCGAGCGCTTCGGGAGCGGAACGGTTTTCCATGGAGTCTATGTAGGACGATTTGGGCTGAAGGTCTTTGCGCGGCGCCGCCTTTTGCGGGCCGCCAACGGCAAACCCTTTCGCCGGGCGGCGCGGATGCGGCGCTTTCGTTCGTCGACAGCGGAATGGGCACTGGCGAAGCGCGCAGCCCTCTCCTACCTATCGGCGATGCTGTTCAGACGCCGACGTCCCGAAGATCGGGTGAAGCCGGTCGATCACGCGGAAGGCCCGCCGCGCGATGCCTTCTCACAGGCCGTGATCCACGCCGTGGATCGGGCGGGGCCGTCCGTCATCGGCGTGCGGCGCGGCAAGCGCGGGCGGGCGGATGCGTTCGACGGCGCGGGCTCCGGCGTGATCGTCACGTCGGACGGCTATGCGCTGACCAACAATCACGTGGTGCGCGGCGCCGACCGCATCGAGGCGTCGCTGCATGACGGGGAAGTGGTGCAGGCTGATATCGTCGGCACGGACCCCGACACCGATCTCGCGCTTTTGCGCCTGCACGCGTCGAAACTCGCGCACGCCGATCTCGGTGACTCCGACACGTTGCGCGTGGGCGAACTCGCCATTGCGATCGGTAATCCGCTCGGGCTGCAGGCGACCGTGACCGCAGGCGTGGTCTCGGCGCTGCGGCGCACGCTGCGCGGCGAAAGCGGGCGGCTGATCGAGGACGTGATCCAGACGGACGCCGCGCTCAATCCCGGCAATTCGGGCGGCGCCCTTTGCAGTGCGCGCGGGCGCATCGTCGGCGTCAACACCGCGATCATCGGCGGCGCGCAGGGCATCTGTTTCGCCGTGCCGATCAATACCGCCAAACGCATCATCCCCGAACTCATGCGCAACGGCCGCGTAGCGCGCGGCTGGCTCGGCGTTGCGGGTCAGACGCAAGGGTTGTCCAAGGCGCTCGTCCGTCGGCTGCACCTCAAGGCAGAGGCCGGCGTGCTCGTGGTGCAGGTCGTCGTCGATGGACCGGGCGAGCGCGCGGGGCTGCACGCGGGCGACGTCATTCTCGCGGTGGCCGGCGAAACGACGCCCAGCGTCGACGCGATCCACCGCGTGCTCTCGCGAGAAAGCATTGGCCAGCGCGTGGAGATGGAAGTCCTGCGCGACGGGCAGAAGACGAAGCTGGGACTGCTGGTCCAGGAACGTCCGGCGACCTAGGCCACCGGCAACGGCGGGTCGGCGATCTTCAGCAACTGCTTGCCGACATTCTTGCCTTCGAACAGACGCCGCAGCGTGGCGGGGATGTTCTCGAAGCCGTGCTGCACGTCGTCGGCGGTCTTGAGTTTGCCCTCGGCGATCAGCTTCGAAAGCGCCTGCACGCCTTCGCCATAGCGCGGCGCGTAGTCGAGGACGATGAAGCCCTCCATGCGCGAGCGCGTGACCGTGAGGTTCATATAGGGGCGGATGCCTTTGGCGTCCGCAGGGTTGGCGTCGTTGTAGCCGGAGATGCCGCCGCAGAGGACGACCCGCGCGCGCAGGGCGAGGTTCATCAGCGCCGCTTCGAGGATTTCGCCGCCCACGTTTTCGAACACGACATTCACGCCCTTGGGCGCCAGTTCCTTGATCCGCGCGGCGACGTTTTCGGACTTGTAGTCGATGCACGCATCGGCGCCCGCGATGTCAGTCACCCATCTGCATTTGTCCGCGCCGCCTGCGATGCCGATCACCTTGCAGCCGAGCGCCTTGGCGATCTGCACGACGACTGAGCCCGTGGCGCCCGCCGCGCCTGAGACAAGCGCGGTGTCCCCCGCGACGGGCTTGCCGATATCCGTGAGACCGAACCACGCGGTTAGCCCAGTAATGCCGAACACGCCCAGCGCCTGCTCCGGCGTCACGCCTGCAAACAGCGGCGCCACCGCCATGAATTCCGTCTGGCCGTTCGTGACCATGTAGTCCTGCCAGCCGAAGCCGCCCTGGACCATCTGGCCGACCTTGAACGCCGGATTGTTGGATTTCACGACCTGCCCCACGCCGCCGGCGCGCACGACGTCGCCGATCTTCACCGCCGGCAGGTAGGTGTCGTAGGCGATCCACCCGCGCTGCGTGGGATCGAAGGAGAGGTGCGTCTGTCGCACCAGGAATTCGCCGGGGCCGGGTTCCGGAACCGCTTCCTCGACGAGCTTGAAGTCGCTGTCCTTGATGTCGCCCTGCGGACGCGCGGCCAGCAGCCAGCGGCGGTTCATCTCGGCCATGCTTCTCTCTCCCTGATTTTGCCGCGACCAATAGGCCCGGCCTGCCGCTTGTCCAACAGTTAAGCGGCGGGGTGACGCAGGTCACATGCAAGCCGGGCAGCGCTTCCTACATAGGCTCCGTAAGGAGAAGCAGATGTCTAAGGTTTCCGCCCCCAAGCGTTCCGCCGCCCGCGTCGCCGCCGCCGCCCCATGGCGTCGCGACCTGGCCGCGTCGCTCATGCTGGCGACCGGCATTTTCATCGGCACGCTGTCGTTCGCGGGCGTCTGGGCGGCCACGCACCCGGCGCTGGCGCTTCAGATCTGATCCGTCGGCTGGCGCCTTGGACTTCCGCGCCGCTGACTGGCCGCGGGGATGACATTTCCCGCAAGCCTGCCTAATCCAGCGGCCATGACCGAACTCGATATCCGCTCCGCCCGAAAGGACCAGCTCGTCTCCGGCGCCACCGGCGACTGGGAGATCATCGTGGGCCTTGAAGTCCACGCGCAGGTGACCTCCAACGCCAAACTCTTTTCCGGCGCATCGACGCATTTCGGCGCCGAGCCGAACGCGAACGTCGCGCTGGTGGACGCTGCCATGCCCGGCATGCTGCCGGTGATCAACCGCAAGTGCGTGGAGCAGGCGATCCGCACGGGCCTCGGTTTGAACGCCAAGATCAACACGTGGTCGCGCTTCGACCGGAAGAACTATTTCTATCCCGATCTGCCGCAGGGCTATCAGATCTCGCAGTTCAAGGACCCCATCGTCGGCGAAGGCGCCATCGACGTGGAGCTGGACGACGGTCACACCGAGACGATTCGCATCGAGCGCATCCACCTCGAACAGGACGCGGGCAAGTCGATCCACGATCTCTCGCCCACGGAAACCTATGTCGATCTCAATCGCGCGGGCGTCGCGCTCATGGAAATCGTGTCGCGTCCTGACATCCGCTCCGCCAAGGAGGCGGCGGCCTATCTCACCAAGTTGCGCGCCATCGTGCGCGCGCTCGGCACCTGCGACGGCAACATGGACGAGGGCTCCATGCGCGCGGACGTGAACGTGTCGGTGCGCAAGCCCGGCACGCCGTTCGGCACGCGCTGCGAAATCAAGAACGTGAACTCCATGCGCTTCGTCGCGCTGGCGGTGGACTATGAAGCGCGCCGGCAGATCGCCGTTCTGGAAGACGGCGGGACGATCCGTCAGGAAACGCGCCTATTCAACGCAACGACCGGTGAGACGCGCGCCATGCGTTCGAAGGAAGACGCGCCGGACTATCGCTATTTCCCCGATCCCGATCTCTTGCCACTCGCACTCGATCCCGCGTGGATCGAGGAAATCCGCGCGACCATGCCGGAAATGCCGGACGCCAAGCGCGCGCGTTTCATCAGCGCCTATGGTCTCACGCCCTACGATGCGGGCGTCATCGCGGGCGATCTGGAATCGGCGGCCTACTTCGAGGAAGTCGCCAAGGGGCGTGACGCCAGGCTGGCGGCCAACTGGGTGACGCAGGAGTTGTTTGGCGCGCTGAACAAGCTGGAGAAGTCGCTCGGCGAAAGCCCGGTGAGCGCGCAACAACTCGGCGGCCTCATCGACCTGATGGCCGACGGCACCATCAACGGCAAGATCGCCAAGGACGTGTTCGCCAAGATGCTGGAAAGCGGCGACGACGCGGGCGTCATCGTGGAACGCGACGGCCTGCGGCAAGTCACCGACACCGGCGCCATCGAGAAGGCCATCGACGATCTCATCGCGGCAAACCCCGACAAAGTCGCGGAAGTGCAGGAAAAGCCGAAGATGTTCGGCTGGTGGGTCGGCCAGACGATGAAGGCGACGGGCGGAAAGGCGAACCCGGCGGTGGTCAACGATCTGCTGAAGAAGAAGCTCGGCGTCTCGTGATCGAATGATCGACCGCGCCGTTTTCTTCGACGCCATCCGCTTCTGGGAAACGGGCCGTCTCGGCTACAACGGCGTGTTGGCGGCGGTCTTGCTGATCGTCGCGTCGCTCGGCGATGCGTGGGAAGCCATCGCACGCGCATTCGGGCTCATCATCGGTCTCGGCGTCATCGCCAACGTGCTCTACTGCTTTGCGTATCCCATCGACCTCATTGCGCAGGCCACCCCGGCGCGGGCGCTGTGGCGGCGCTGGCGCTGGATCGCGTGGTGCGTGGGGACGGGCTTCGCCGCGCTGCTGGCGTTCGCCGCGACCTTCGGCGTGGGCGCGCCGTTCTAGCGCTGCGCGTCGGGCAGGCGTCCGACGTCGATCGAAGCGTGCAGGTCGTCGAGATCCACCACCTGCAGCGGGCGCTCCTCGCCGTCGCTCGCGTTAGTCGGCGGCGCGAATGGGACGTTCTCCTTCGCATCCACGGCCATGTGCACGGGCCGCTCGCCGCCGAGCGAGATGAGGGAGGGCGAGATGGAGATTGGTTTGTCCGTCATCGCGCGACCTTGGGCGGCGCACGTGGGACCGCCAGTTAAGGTTTGGAAGCCTTCCGCGCAGGCGTCGGTTATCCACAGGCTTCGGCGACCCGCCGGCGACAAGTGTTCACGCGACCGCAAGACTTATTGACTTGCGTAAACCATGAAGTGTTCCACTATTTATTTGACCAGAGACAATTCGACTTAACCTTGCTGCAATTTATCCACGTCACAACTTGCATGTCCGATGGCGAAGGCTGTCGGTGGGGTGTCACCGGGGCAGAGGCCGCAAAGACCCGCCCCGGTAACAAATTCCGGGACCAAGAAGCAGACAAGGGAATACGGAAATGGCTTTCACCGACGTCGAAATCGCCGAGGCGCACCAAGCCGCACACACGCAGGCCGCGCCCGAGGATCTCTACAAACTGGGTCTGATCTACTCGACCGGCCAGGGCGCCGACATCGATCTCGTGCAGGCGCACAAGTGGTTCAACCTAGCGGCGCTGCGCGGTTCGCAGTCGGCCAAGGATTGCCGCAAGGAACTCGCCGACCAGATGACGTCGAGCGAAATCGCAACCGCGCAGAAGCAGGCCCGCGAGTGGCTTACGAAGTCGCCGCTGCACTGATCTCGTCGAACGTCAGGGCGTTCGATGTGTCCTGATGGGCGCTGCCTTCGTGTCGACTGTTGCAACGGCATCGTCGGTCACGTGCAGCGGCGCAGCGTGGGCGGCGTGCGCAGGAACGCTGACGGCTTTCGTCGATGCGGCGGGTATTTCCGTGGCGCGCGCCGTCGCGGCGCAGCCTGCAAATCCCGACACGAAGATCACTGCCATTGCGGCAATCGCATTGCGCGACATGGTCGTCCTCCGAACATTTCGCCTGTCGGGTTTTCAAGCCCTGTGCCAAGCGTAACGCCTGTTAACCATTCCCATCGGCCCAGCATGAAACTGGCTCGGTATGGTTAAAAATGAATTGCCGACGCTGCAGAGCCCTCAAGCGTCGGCTTTTTCGAGAATACGTGCGGCCACGTCGCGCACGGGCGCCATTTCGATCCCCGTCGCGTAGGCCGCTGTCGCTACGCGCTCCAGAAGTCCCGTACTGGAACCCCACGCCGTGGGTCGCGACGACACATCGTGCGTGTAGAAGATCACCCAGCCATTGCGTCGCCGCGCCTGCTCCAGAAGCTTGAGCGCGCGCTTCTGCGCGTCCTCGCCGAAGAGCGCGTTGGCGGGCAGTTGCGCCATGTCGATGCGCCCGTGCGCGACGCCAGGCGTCGTTCCGCGCGCCGTGGTGAACCGTGACGGCAGCGCATCCTTCAGTGCGATCGAGGTTTCTCCGTAGGGATAGGCGAAGGAAACCAGACGCTCCTCCATTCCCATTTCCGCAAGCGCTTCGGCGTTGCGCACCATGTCGGCGAAGACGTCGTCGGCGGGGCTGTGCGCGCAGTCCACATGGGCGAAGGTGTGGCAGCCGATCTCATGACCGGCGCCTGTCAGGCGCGCAACGTCCGCAGCGTCGAACATCGCGCCGTACTGTGTGGATTGCCCTGCAAAGGCGCTGGAGGCGTACCACGTGCCCCGACCGCCGACGGCCTCCAGGATCTGCGCGCCCCGCGCGACCGACGACTTCGGAAAGTCGTCGAAAGTGAAGCTGATGACGGGTTTCTCCAGACGCACGCGCGCCGGCCGCGCCAGATGACGCTGAACGCGCCGGCGGTCGAAGCCTGCGCCGAACCGGCGGGCGGGAGCGTAGGGCGCGTCGGTCATGCGCTGTGCGGCGGGGCGAAGGGCCTCGCAGTACCCTCCTTGGCGGGTTGTCGGGGCGAGGCACGCAAGAGGCGTACCGTTGACCAAACGCGCAAGTCGCACCTCCAGTCTCCTGATCCTACCCTTGATCCCACCCTTGATCCTGGGGGCATGAACAGGGTATCGCAGGGACCGCTGGAGACGTGGCCGAGTGGCTTAAGGCGGCGCCTTGCTAAGGCGTTGTACGGGAATACTGTACCCAGGGTTCGAATCCCTGCGTCTCCGCCAGTGAGTTGCCCGGTTTAGGGCCGGCGCCAAACACCCTCCCATAACCCTCGGAACTTTGGCGCAATTTCCCGCGCCACAAGCGTCTCTGCGCGCTCAAATCTAGCCGACCCCAAGAATTCCAGCGTGTCGGTCTCTGCCAGCGCCTCCAGTCGTCCCTTTGCGGCGTCTCTGGAACCGACTAGCCAGACGACTGCCAGGAGCCCGGTCCACACCGCATTTCATATGCGACAAGTGTCGCTTTCGTCCGTCAAATCGACGTCGCTACGTTGAATGACAACCGGCCACCCCCAAAAAGCGCGCATTTTCCGCCGCTTACGGATGCTGCGGAGTTAAACGCACGAAATCACATCGGGATAGTGAGGCCGTTATCAGGGTGGTAGCAGGGCGCTAGCAGGCCGCATCTGAGGAGCGGCTGAGGTCTAAACGCGCTGTTTCAAGCCGATGGAGGCAAAAATGATTGGCCTCGAGAGGGCAGCGAGGATTCTCAAGAATAACCTGCTGCCGAGCGATGACACGGCTGCCGGTTGGCTCCTCACGGATCTCGAGATAGCGGCGGAATGCTTCGAGCTTCCGATTGATCACGGGCTCGAGATAATTCCGAAGGAAGCCGCAGATCCGCTTGTCAATGCCGCTGACCGCATCCTCTCCGCCGCCACGACGTACTCCCTCGCCTCGGAAACGGAGATGGCGGCGGTTCGGCGCATTCGTTCGCAAGCGATTATGCGTGCCCAAATGAAAGCTGGTCCCGGCCCAGAAATCCGGCCCTGGCTCTGGCCTTGCTCCCGCAACTTTCTGGACGTCTGGAAGCGCATCACCAAAAAGCCGGCGGGACTTCACGATCGGGGCGAGGCAAGTGTCGCGCTCGCGTTTGTCGTGGAGTGTTGTCAGGCAATCGATCCTGATGTGAACGCTTCGGCCATATTGCGTGCGAGGCGCGCTGCCGGCCCCGAACTCGACGACGATGCGCTAGCGGCTCAGTACGAGAACTCCGGAAATTCCGGAGAAAGCGCTCTGTGACTTCCAGGACGGCATCGTCTCGTTGCTGCGGCTCCTTCAAGGAGACCGCATATGACAAAAGACCCACACATCGACATGATCGCGCTTTCGGCGATCCGTCCTTACAAAAACAATCCTCGCGCCCGCCCGAAGCGCCAGATCAAGTTGCTGGCTGAGTCCATCAAGGCCAACGGATTCAATTCGCCAATCATCGTTGACGAGGATGGCGTCATCATCAACGGGCATGGTCGCTATCTGGCGGCTCTTGAGCTTACGCTAGACTGTGCGCCGGTCGTCCGCATTGCACATCTGAGCGAGGCGCAGAAAAAAGCCTACCGGCTTGCGGACAACAAAATCGCTTCTCTGTCGTCTTGGAATCCCGACCTTTTATTCGGTGAGATCACTGCCGTCATTGAAGCGGACATTGACATTGGCAGCACCGGATTCTCTGTCGGCGAGATCGATGCGGTGCTGGAGGAGCATGCGGAAGCGTATGGTCCGGACGTCGCACCTGAGGACGATGTTCCGACCGTTGCCGCTCGCATAGTTACGCGTCCCGATCAAATGTGGGTCCTGGGTGATCATCGCATCATTTGCGGCGATGCTCGTGAGCCTCCGATTGTCCAACGGCTCATGGACGGTGACAAGGCGCGAATGGCTTTCACGGATCCGCCGTATAACGTAAAGATTGATGGTTTCGTGACCGGCTCGGGCGCCGTGAAACACGAAGAATTTGCGATGGCGTCCGGCGAAATGTCGCCGGCTGAGTTCACGAACTTTCTCGAAGACGGTTTGACCGGCGTTCGAAACGTGTGTGTCGATGGCGCCATCATTTATGTCTGCATGGACTGGCGACATATGGACGAGCTTTCGGCCGCAGCGAGGCGGTCGAAGCTGAGCTTGATGAACCTCGTCGTCTGGAAAAAGACAAACGGGGGTATGGGGACGTTCTACCGATCTCAGCATGAGCTGATCTACATCTACAAGGTCGGCGAGGCTCCGCACATGAATACGTTCGGACTCGGGGAGGGAGGCCGCTACCGCACGAACGTCTGGGAGTATCGTGGGGCCAACGCGTTCGGCCCGACGAGAGCAGCTGATCTCGCGGCGCATCCGACGGTCAAGCCTGCGCGCCTTGTGGCGGATGCGATCAAAGATGTCTCGAAGCGCGGCGACGTGGTTCTCGACGTGTTTGGCGGTTTGGGAACGACGCTCATTGCGGCGCAGATGACCGGGCGACGCGCGCGGCTCGTCGAGATTGCCCCGGCCTATGTGGACGTCACCATCCGGCGCTGGGAGGCGGCGACAGGCAAGTCGGCCGTCGACATGGCCACAGGCGCGACGTTCGAAGACCTCTCCGAACAATTCGCAGATTGAACAATTGCTGCAGGCGCTGAAGTGCAAGGCGGGTTCTCCGGATTTTCCGGAGAACCCGATCTGTGCATTTGTGCAACAGGCGATGTCCTTGGGGTGCTCCACCAACAAAAGGATTTGGAGCATGACTAACTCAAAAGACACCCCAAACCGTCGCGTCGACGGCAAGTTCGACAAGGGGTCGAGCGGTAACCCTGGCGGCCGTAAGGCTGCGCCCGAGACGACGACACATCCTGAACTTCTCCGCGACATGGCGTTCGATATCGCGGAAATGCCGGTGACGATGAAAGTGGGCGGCCGGAAGAAGAGCATCACTCTCTATCAGGCGAACCTCGCCGCGCTTGGGAATGCCGGCGCGAACGGGGATGTCTCCGCTGCGCGAGACTTTGTGAAGGAAGTCCGAGCCGCTTACGAAAACGAACAGCGCTACATGGATTCGCAGCTCCGGTTTCTGCAGGGTAAGACGCCGGGCTATCTGAGTCAGACTGATCCCGCGAAGCGCGCGCGTATGAAGGCGATTTGGGATGAAGAGGTGGCGATTGCGCAAGGTCGAAGGAAGCGCCGTACGAACGGCCTTGTGTCACGTCGTCGCCGGCCTCGGGGCGACGTCTAGACCGGTGCCCTACCGGCGCGCGGCGGCGCGCCGGTTAGTGCGCCTTGTACAGGCGCCGTTGGGCGGACCAGTCCATCGGCGCCCCGTGACGAGTGAGAACGTCGATGGAAAGGCCGGGGCGATGTCGGCCTGCCAGAATGTCTTCCTGAATGTCTGGCGCCAGGTACGCGAGCCGGACCATGCGCTGGAGATGCGACCGCGCCACGCTTTCGGCGCGCGCGAGAGCATCGCTTCCCGGATAGGCGCCCGACAGAAGCATCATTCGCCAACGCCAGCCTTGGCCCAGCGCCCTCACCAGCACCGGGTCTGGAGTCGCGGCGGCGTCGGCGCGGCGACCGTTCGGGTCGAGCAGGTGCGTCCGGCCTGCTCGGCGGCCAAGTCGCGCGGCGGCTTTGATAACTATCCCCTCTGGAGTTGCGTCGCACTGATCATCTACGGGCAGCAGCTCGCGCGCGGCGGACGCAGACACAGCCGTCTTGAGGGCAATCGCGATCGTGCTTTCGGAAACCGTCACGCGGTCGATCTGTGCGCGCGCCGTGGCCCAACTAAACGGCGCGAGCGCAGGCAGCCGTGAAATGCGCTCCTCGACGAGCGTCTCAATCGCGAGCGCGGGAACACGCGGGCGGGCGCCGGCTTTCGCGCGATCGCCAGCGATCAGCGCCGTCGAAACATAGTAGCGATGCCGCTTGCCGGCCTTTCCGCGCGCGTGGCTCGGGCTCATCAGATTGCCCGCGTCGTCGAAGAGGAGACCGGTGAGCGGCGCGCCGCCGGGTAGCAGGGGCCGCGCGCGCCGTTGCGCCGACTGCCCGTCGAGGCGCCGCTGTACGGCCTCGAAAAGATCAGCGTCGATAATCGCCTCGTGAAGACCGACGTGTGAGTCCTTTTTGTGTGGGATCAAGCCGCGATAGTGGCGATTGCGAAGCAGGTTGTAGAGCGCACCCAGGGCAAGAACGCCGCCGCCCATCACCTTGCCGGATTTCGTCATCCAGGTTTTTCCGTGAACCTTACGCGCGGTGAGGTCAGCCCGAAGAGCGTAGACCGAACCCAATTCCAGATACCGCTTGAAGATGTCGCGAACCGTCTCAGCCTCTTCGGGATCGACGTCCAGGGTCCGCCCGTTCGGGCGGTATCCGAGCATGGGACGCCCGCCCATCCACATGCCTTTGCGTTTTGAAGCTGCGATCTTGTCGCGGATGCGCTCGCCCGTGACCTCGCGTTCGAACTGGGCGAAGGACAGCAGCACGTTGAGCGTCAAACGCCCCATCGATGTTGTCGTGTTGAAGGCCTGGGTCACGGAGACGAAGCTTGCATCCTTCGCCTCCAACCGTTCGACGATCCGTGCGAAGTCCGCGAGCGACCGCGTCAGGGGATCGACCTTGTACACCACGACAATGTCGATATGACCGGCGTCGATTTCCGCGAGCAGTCTGGAAAGGGCGGGGCGGTCCATGGAGCCGCCGGAATATCCGCCATCGTCGAACGCGTCAGCAATCTCCTTCCAGCCTTCCCCGACCTGACTCGCGATGTATGCGGAGCAGGCGTCGCGCTGCGCCGCGAGGGAATTGTAAGATTGGTCCAGTCCCTCCTCGGAGGACTTTCGCGTGTAGATCGCGCAGCGTTTCTGAACTGACTCTTTCATCGGCGCGCTGACGTCGTGAGTTCGAAGAAGCGCGGGCCCGACCGGTGAACGCCCGTAATCTTGTGCGCGACGCGCGTGAGCGAGGGATAGATCACGCCGTCAAGCAGATAGCCGTTCTCCAGGATCTGAACGCGGTATGTGCGACAGTCCCAGACTTTGACGAGAGTTGATCCGACCTCTGGGCGAGTGGCAGACGCATTCGCCTTTGTCGCCGCTTTTCGGCCGACCGCGTCGAGCTGCCGGCGCAGGGCTGTCGGCATGACCCCGTGCTCGCGCTCCAACAAGCGCCACGCCAACTCGCGTCGGAGGATTTCGGGGGTTCGTGACGGGGGAGGGCCGCTCACGTGCGCGCGCCAAAGATCGCGCAGCTCGCTGAGATTCAGTTTGGTCAGGTCCTGAATGTTCGGCGAATGGGCGGTCACGACGGCCTCCGCGGTGAGGAAAGCAGAGCGCTGGCGCGTGCGAGGGTCGCGATCTCATTAGCCAGATGTTCGAGGTCACGCGCTGCCCGCGCCGATGGCCGGCGTTGTGAGGTTACGGAGGCATCGTGAAGCGCCTCTGCGCGCTCCACGATGCCTTGCCAAAGAAATGCAGTGGCTTTCGTATTCACTTCGCTGACCCGATCCGATACCGGCGCTCGCCATTGATCTTCTCGGACGTAATCTCAAGTCCGCGGCCCCGCTTCAGGGCGCCGGCGAGCGCGCCACGGACGGAGTGAGATTGCCAGCCCGTGGCTTCCATCAGGTCGGGGATGGTGGCTCCGTTTTTCGTGCGCAATGCGCGTTCGAGGCAGTCGAGCTTGCTCGGTGCGGACGCCGCGGATTTTGGCGTAGCCGCATCTTTGCTGGCAGACGTTGCAGTGCGCTTATGAGCCACCCGCTTGCGCGGCGATTTTGTGGGTTTGGCAGCTTGTTTGGTCATCGGGTTCTCCGTGGATACGCCGTTCAGGCGCTCCCACGAGCCGAAGGCCGACGAAGCCGGCGTTGTTTCGCTGAGCAGTTGTGCCGCCCGCTCGACCGCACTACCGCTCCAAACAACGGTGAAGTCCAGTCGGGTCAGGGGAAACACTGGGAAAGAAAACGGGGTCTGCTTTGGGGCAGGAACAGTCGAAGTCGTCGGGCTCGAATAGGCGTGACAACGGACATTCGACGGGAAGATTACCGACTAACGTCTTTGGCCCAATCCAGCCTTTCGACCTTGCATTGGACGAATTCAAATCTTCACAAGCGACTACGGCAGAATCCCTTCAGTGATTAGCCCATGGCATGGTTTGAGATAACTTATACCTTAGAGCCGAGTAGCAAGGCTTTGCATTCCGAAAAGGTAACTGCACGCAGCAGGACGGAGGCCGCCGCCGAAGCCAAGAAGCGCTTCGCAGATGTTCAGCAGAAGTGCGGAGCTCGATGTTACCGCATCATTGATGCCGGCGGCATGGTTGTCGCCCGCGGACCACAATAGCGATACCAGGCTCGGCGGAATGAACAGCTACCGGTCTCGGAGGCGTTAGATGTGACGCGCAACGCGGGCGGCCGTTTCTGCCGTAAACTCCGCCGCCTCGCGAGTACGGGGCGAGTAGCGCATTTGCCGAGATGCAGCCGCCCAGTTTAGATCACCGCTTGACGAAGCGCGAGCGAGTGTCTTGAACCGCGCCATTATTGAGCAGGGAAATTCCACAATGGCAAAAACGCCGACAAAGCATCGTGCACCTTGGACCGCCGCTGAAGTTCGCGAACTCAAATCTCTCGCACGCAAGAAGCTAGGACGCGAAAAGATTGCTCAGAAGCTGAAGCGGACGCCGTCCTCGGTGCAAAATCGCGCGGTGGCGGAAGGCGTATCCCTCAGCACTAGATAGCGAGTGCGACAAGGACGAATGCAAGAAGGGTCCGGATAACAATTCGGACCCTTCTTGTTATCCAACCGGGAACGGTGAGTGTTGGCTTTTGGCGACTTTCAATAGGTCGGGCGGCCGGGGCCGGAACGGAAGGTCGTGAGCGACCCCGCCGTCCGTCACAATATGGCGGCGCAAGTCGGATTGGCCCCAAGCTGCCGCTGGCAGCTGCTAGTTCCCGAACGAGGAAATCAATTTGGAAAGTTTCGCAGATGTCGCCATAGACCGTGCAACCGGGTGTAGGCATCTTCCCTTTTTTGGGCATGTAAGAAGCGAAATCGCGAACCTGATGATCTAACTCATCAAGAATCGTGTGCCGACATAAGGCCGCACGATCTTCACTGGCATTTGCTTCAGGGCCTCTTCGATGAACACCTCGCCAGTGCAGTGCATGGGTACGATATAGTCAGGGTTCATCGCTGCGAATGCCGTGACGGTCTGGCGCGCCTCGTCGGCCGTGCGTGGCCGGACAAGGTGGAAGCCGCCAATGACCATGTGGACTTTCGAGACCCCGCTGATCGCTTGCGCGCGCCGAACCGAGTTCAGCACGCCGCGATGGCTGCACGAGGCTATGACGACTAGCCCGAGACCCTTAACCACATAGCAGGTCGCGATTTCATGTTCGCCGTCGTCTGTGACCTCGGTCTGGTCGCGCTTGTCGGCGCGCAACTTGGTGCGGTCGCATCCGACGCCGGGGTGCATGCGGGTGGGGATGGCTGCGCGTTCATTTGTTTCCAGCGGGATGATGCCCGTCGTAAATGCTTGGCCGGCGACAATCTCGGCCGATGGCGCAATGCGTACATCATATCCCGCTCGGCGTAGGGCGGTGCGGTCGAGCGTCCCCATAAGGGGCGGCGGATTGCCGATCATCGCAACGCGTTCGCAGAACGTCTCCTCGCCGCCGACATAAAGCGGCAGCCGTCGTGCTGGATTCGCATCGGCCCCGAACAAGGCGGCAAAACCGCCGAAATGATCTAGATGGCCGTGGCTCAGCACCGACGCATCGATTGTGTCCGGGTCGACGCCAAGCAGCGCCATGTTGTTCGCCAAGACTGTCGCCGTATAACCGAAATCGACAAGCACACGCTTCCGACTCTCGCCGATGCGCGAATCGGCGAGCAACGAAAGCCCAAACTCGCCCATAAGCGATTTCGCTGACATTCGCGTGGTGCTGACAAGTTAAGTCGCGTCGGTCGCGACGGCGCCTAAACGAGCGAAGGTCACGCTGCAGAGGTCGCCGTGGTCCACGCTTTGAAGGCGTCGCTCCGAAACAAGCGATGCGTCCGTCTAGAGATGAGATGTCGTTGAACGGCGAAGGTGTTGTAGACGGCGGTGTGAATTGAGACGAAGCGCTGCGCGGATCCTTGGGATTTGAACTTCTGCATCTTCCGTTCACGCCGTCGCACCGGCAGATGCGAGTTCTCGACCCGGTTGTTCTCTCGCAATCGTCCGGGCTTGTGGCGGTCGGCGCACCTCAGAGCGCGGGTTGCGGACCGGTACGAATAAAGACCGTCGGTGATGATCGCTTCGGGCCGGATTTTAGTGCTCTTCAGGATGCGTCGCAGGAATTTCACGGCGGCGGCCTTGTTGCGCCGCTTCTGGACGAGGACGTCAAGAACCTCGCCTTCGTCGTCGACGGCGCGCCACATGTACATCCTCACGCCAGCGATCTTCACGACCATTTCGTCGAGATGCCAGCGGGGCGTCGGGGAGGGTCGCGTGCGTCTGAGATTGCGCGCGATCGCCGGTCCGAACTTGAGCGTCCAGCAGCGGATGGATTCATTGCTGACCTGGACCCCACGTTCGGCGAGCAGATCCTCAACATCGCGGAAGCTCATGGTGAAGCGAAAGTAGGCCCAGACCGCATATCTGATCACATCGGGTGGGAAGCGGTGGCGCTTGAAGGAGAGGGGATTCACCGGCTTTGGCTCTCTGAAGGCTGACGGGCGTCAGTAAACAGAGAAGAGTTAGCGTTAAACTGCCAGCACCGGCGGGCCATAGGTCCAACGGCCGTTCTGATAATAGCCGTTGTGCTGTTGATCGCTCCAGCGCACGTCGCGGCGGTCATCGCGCCACGCTTCGCGGCGATCTCGGTGATCGTCGCTACGCGCATCTCCTCGACTATCGTTATTCCGCGCATCTTCGCGGCGGTTGTCGCGCTCTTGCGAAGTGTCGTCTCGGCCCTCGTATTCGCCTTGGCGCCCTTGCTGCGCTGATGCGGCGCCAATAGCGATGGGGCTAGTAAGCGTCAGCACCGCGACGGCGGCCAAGAGTGTACTTTTTCTCATTTGGATTTTCCTTTTCCACAACCTCGTCTCAACGCTTGGATCGAGCTAAGGGGCCCAATGAGATGTGCGGCAAACGCTGTGCGACTGGGTTCGTTCACAGCACCACAAAAGCAAGACGAAGTATTGTTGGGTGGTGCGCAATCGTTCCCGCCTGGCGGGGAGCTGTGTGTCTGGCTGCGACCCAGGCCACGAGTTTGTGCGCTATCGCACTATCGGCTCCTTTAGAGAGCCATCGGTTCCCGCTATAGCGAGTCATCGCACAAAGCGTTCGCTCGGGACCGAAACGCCGCCGCGGGGACGAGCGGCTTCGCGCGAGTGGCCGGCACCCGGTTCCTTGGACGCCTTCCTAAGCTAACGCCTCCTGTTCCTCGAACGCAATCGGGCTGAGATTGCCGAGCGTTGAGATGGCGATCTGGAATGCGACCGTTATGGCACGTCGTGTGCGCGAAGGGGGCTGTCGGGATGTTTCGAGAACGGAGCGGTCCTGACCTGTGGCGGACCGCGAGCCGAGCCATGCTTCGACTGCGCCAGAGCGCGGCGCCACCTCGCGCGTGAAAGGCAGGGATACTTTGCAAAGTGTCTGCTGGCGCACCGACTCAGGCGGGAGAAGAGACTCATTATCGGTCGATAAATTCAGGGGATCACATGTCACCCACTCAAATCATCGCTCTTGGTCCAGCGCTTTTGCCTTACGCGAGAGAGTACACCAACGATCTCAACCAGGCGCACTATCTCGTCCATCGCGTGGTTGCACATCTTGCTGTACGATCCGGCATCGGAGGCGAACCCTTTGTTGTTGCAGACGCCCGTTCACTGATGTCGACTTTCGCACGACAAGATGGTCTTGCGGGATGCATTGCCGATTGATCAGCACCGCAGATGTATGAGGTCTCAATTTCAGGCGCGGGGCGTTTTTGAGCCTGTCTTATCCGACCGAAGCGCGACTAACACCGTCTCGTCGAGACGCCAGCGTGGTCTTTCGCCGACGAAGAGTGAGGCGGAGTGTTGTCAGGCGTCAAGGATGGACGCGCCTCCAATTGCAGCGGGCGAGCTGTCGAGATGTTCGCCTCCGGCGTCGAGATGGCGCTTGTGATGTGCAAAGCCGATTCAACAACTCCAGACGCGGCGGGAATCTGGGGCAGGTCGCAGTGACTGAGAATGATGATGGGTTGCTCGCGGAACCTAGACGATTCCATTGCGTAGGTCGTCACTTGTCGGTGCGATGGCGCATTTGACCGAAGATTAGGACATGGACGGAGCTGGGCGTGCCGATGCATTTCAAAGCATCACAGAGGTAGGGGTAACCTTCATCGCCGCGCAGCGAAATGAAGTTCATGAAGTTGCGAGGATATGCAGCACCAGCGTTCCGCGCAGCAGCCCGAGCATGCGACAAGGTTGTAACCGCGGCTCCAACAAAACCTTCTGGCTCGTTGTTTTTGCAAATTCCGTCGCAGCACTCTGCCTCGCGATGGCAATGATACCCAACTAATTCTCGCTGTGGTCGGCGGCGATCGGCACCGCCCAAGTCAGTGCGGTGGTGCATGCCGCGCGTTCCCCCGATGGAACAATCTTTTTGGTGGTGTCGGCTAAATTCGGCTGCAGGCGACACGAGAAGGGAACAAAGAGCAGAAGATCAGCCGAGCCATGAATTGATTGAGATCGTGGCGGCGTGCCTCGGACTCCCATTCTGGGTTTTCCGTGATCAGCTCCAGATAGAGCTTGT
>JAWXBS010000152.1:0-10320 GCA_034440275.1 Alphaproteobacteria bacterium | reverse complement strand
TTGCTGGGGCGGGCGGCTGAGGGCGGGCGCGCTGGCGAGCGGCGCCACGACCGGCGGGACCACGCGCTTTGCCTCTGGCGCGGGTCGCATGGTGAACGCGGGACGCGCCTCGTATTCGTTGGGGGCGGCATAGACACGAGCCACAGGCTTTTCGGCCTTGGCCTCTATGACAACGTCGGTCTTCGTCTCGGCTACAGCCTCAGCGTCGATCGCGCCGACCATGTCGCGCCAAGTCCAGCGCTCGCGGTTGCTGCGCTCGGCGGCCACGGTCTCATCGAGAGACAGGCGCGCTTGCGGACGTTCGGAGACGCGGACAGCGGTCGCGCCGTCATCGCCATTGCGGCGGGGATCGGAATCCGGAGCTCGCGCGACCTGCCCGAGACGCTCGGATTCCATCCGGTCGAAGGCTCGGCGATCGGTGTCGCGGCGCACGGTCTCGCGGTCCTTCGCGCCGTTGCTATTGAAGAAGAACGGGCGCGAGGAGGGCGCCGGAACCGGGGTCGGCTGGCGCGGCGGCAGGGCGCCGGTCGCGGCGCGGGCGCCTTCGGCGGCGGTGCGAGCCATGTCGGCGGCTTCGCGGAGACGCTCCAGCGCAGCGGCGGCCTCACGCTCCACTGCCTGCGCTTCCGAGCGGATCAACTCGGCGACGCGCTTGGCGTCGTCGATGGCGCGCGTGGTGGTTTCGCGGACAGCGCCGGCGGTGGCGTTGGCGGCGAGGGTCGCTGCTTCCGTCGATTGCTTGGCGGCTTCGGTCAGGCTGGTCGCCTTCGCCAGCGTGTCCAGCGCGCCGGCCAGCGCGCTTTCGAGGCGTTGCGTGCTGTTGGTGGTTTGTGCTGCGGCCTGCGTAAGCATCGCCGTGCGATCGCCCATCATCGCGGAGGCTGCTCCAAAGGACTGAACACGGTCCTCAAGAACTTGGTCAGCTGCGCGCAGTTGCGCGTCCGCCTCGCGGGCCGAGGCGGTGATCGCATTGGTCTGGCGCCCGATGGCGTCGCTCACGCGGGCGGCCTGGGCGCCGAGGTCTTCGGAAATCTTGGTGAGGACCGCGCGCTCGCGCTCAAGGCCGTTCACAAGGTGGCCGGCGCCTTGCTGCGCCGTCAGGGCCGCCTGATCGACGGCCAGGGTCTGGCGGGCGATGACGGATTCGACCGCTTCCAACTTCGCCAATGTTTCTCCCAACGACCGATCCAGGGCCGCGATTTCACCACGCACGGAAATGCCGAGGCGACGCGCGGCGGCTTCGGCGACCGGCGAGGGGTTCATCATGCGGTCAGCGGCGTCGGCGAGGCGGCGGGCCTGGGCCTGGGCGCGGACGCCTTCACGGGCCGCGGCGCCGGAGAAGACCAGCAGAGCGGCGGGCAGGAGCGCCACGAAGAAGAGGGCGGCGGTCTCGATCGTTGTGAGCTCGGCAATCCGGCTGGCGCCGAGCACGGCGATGGCGACCGTGAAGGCCGCCGAAACCCAGATTGCGGCGAGTACGAAGGCCGCCGCAGCCATCCAGCCCCCGGCGCGCTCCACGAGCCGCATCGATGGCAGGGCGCGTTCCTGCGCTTCGGCGAAATCGGTGTGATCGGTGCGTCCCATGGCGGTCTCTTTTCCGGCCGCCCGGCGCGTCCCACGACGCGTTCGAAACGGCGAACAGCATGGCGCACACGAGAAAGCGGGCGCGTCAGCGCGGTTATCGAAACGTTTAAAAAGTGTCAGGACAAGGGCGTTCGCGCTGCAGCGCGCGATTCTCACGTTACGAGTGATAAAATGCGCGCCTGAAGGGCGCCTTTAGCGGAGGTCGCAACCGGTCGCGTCGAAACCGGCGCCGCGCTGACTGCACATGCCGGCATCCGCGCCCTTGAGCGCGCACGGCTCTGTCTTCGCAGGCTCGACGCTCACGCCGATCCAGCTCAACGCCAGAGCAATTATCATGTCACGCACGACGATCAATGCGGCGACCATGTGCGACTCCCTCGCCATCCGTGGAGGCGTTTTGCGCCTTTCCCCTGAGCTGGGCAAGGGGGCGCCGGACACACCTGACAAATTACTGACGGCTGCTTGACGACGTTCCCGCGATGAGCGAGTGTTGTCGCGTTACATTATAACGGCCAAGCAGGTGGGCAGACATTGAACGAAGCCGGGGTTCCCGCGGTGAAGGCGTTGCACGTGCATGCAACGCGCGACGCGCGCTCACACTGGGCGCACGTGGCGGTGGTGGCGATCCACACGTTGTGCTGCGGCGTGCCGATCGTGGCCTCGCTGGCCGGGCTTGCGGCGAGTGCCGCGCTCATGGGCGGCGTGCTGCGCTTCCACACCTTCCTGCATGGTCGCGAACTTTGGCTGCTGGGGATTTCTGCAGTGCTGGTCGCCGCTGGCTGGATCGCTGAGCGACGTTTCATCCGACGTACGGGGCGTGCGGTCTCGCCGCTGTTCTGGGTGTCGCTGGCGTGCTTTGCATTCAACGCAGCAATCGTCGCCGGTCACCGCATCGGCGGATAGGCGCAGACGCACCGTTCCTGCAGCGATTTCGAGAAGCAATGGTGGGTGTAGTAGGATTCGAACCTACGACCCGCTGATTAAGAGTCAGCTGCTCTACCAACTGAGCTATACACCCGTCGGTCGGAGGCGAATCGTCGCTCGCCTCTGACGCGAAGGGGGCGGACCATACAGTCGCGCTTCCGAATTGCAACACCGAGTTTCGGCCGTCCCCAGAGTACGTCCCTGTGCGCCTGCGCTTCTTCTTCGACCCCGGCTCCGGGGTATCGTTCTGGACCGCCGATGCGGACGCTCACGCGCGGTTCGCAGACTATCCGGTCGAGACCGAGAAGCTGGCGTTGCCCGAGGTTCTCGCGGCGCGGGGCGAGGCGCTGATCCTGCGATTTGACGGTTCGATCGACTGGGACGACCCCGGCGGTCCCGGCGGCTGGACGGCCGCCGACCACGCCCGGTTCGCAGCGGACGCGCGCGCCTACCTCGCCGAGGTCGCGGCCCACCACCCCGACATCGCCTTCGAGGACTGCCTGCGGACGCCCGCGGCGACGTGATATGCATCCGGAACGGCCTTCGGCTGCATCCTGAGATAGACGCGCGACGGCGCGCGAGGAGGAACCGGCGATGATGCGTTTTGGCTTGTGCGCCCTTGCAGTGCTCGGAATGGCGGCTTGCTCGCCCGGCGCCATCAAGGTGGAGACCGACGGCGGCGAGACGGTCGAGATCAACGGACGGGGCGGCTACACGCTTCAGGTGGTCGGCTCCGACTCCCAGCAGGTTTATGTCGTCACGTCGCCGGACGGGCGCTCGGCGGCGGCGAAGGTCGAGGGTGAGGTTTCCTCGCTGCTGGGCTCGGCCGAGGCGCAGAACCTCGTCGCCACCAATCAGGCAGCGCTCGCGGCTGCCGAGCCGGCGGGCGAGGACGTCAACATCTCGCTTCCCGGCTTTTCGCTCAAGGTGACCGAGAACGGCCCGAACGGTGAGAGCGGGCGGGTGAAGATGAAGGCCATGGGCTTCGACCTCGATGTCGACGCCAAGGATAGTGCTGACGGCGAGCGTGCGGTGGTGCGCATCGGCGGCGCGGATGCGAAGTCGGCGCGAGAGTTCATAGAGGGCGCGGACGGACTCTCTGCGGAGACGCGCGCGGAAATGCTGCGCAAGGTCGGCCTGTAGAGACCGGCGCCGAAGCATCCTAAGTACGGGGCATGCGTGTTGACGTGCTCGCCCTGCAACGGTTCTACGCCTCGCGCCTCGGCGCGGTGGCGAAGAATGCCGCAGCGCGCCGGCTCGAAACCTTGTGGTCTTCGAACGCCGGGCTGGACGTCCTGGGCGTCGGCTACGCCGGTCCCCTGATGGAGCCGTGGCAATGCGGCGCCCGGCGCGCGGTCTCCTTCATGCCTGCCGCACAAGGGGCCGAACGGTGGCCCGCAGACGGCGCATCGGCCGTGGTGCTCGGCGACGAGATGCGGCTGCCGTTCGCCGATTCTGTGTTCGACCGCGCCATCCTCATCCATGCGCTTGAGGAGGCCGAGGCGCCGCGTCAGTTCCTGCGCGAGATCTGGCGCGTCATGGCGCCGGAGGGGCGGCTCGTGGTGATCGCCGCCAATCGCGCAGGGCTGTGGGCGCTCGGCGATGCGACGCCGTTTGGATCGGGGCGACCCTACTCGCGACGCCAACTCGGGCGCCTGCTCGCCGAGGCCATGTTTGAACCGACGGCGTCCGCCGTTGCGCTGCACGCGTTGCCGTGGGGATGGGCAAGTCCGCTTGCCGACGGCCTGGAGCGCGCAGGGCGGCTGTTGCGCTCTCCGTTTGGCGGGCTGGTGATGATGGAGGCGGTGAAGCGGCTCTATGCCGCGAGCGCGAAGGAGGGGCGCGAAGTCTTGCTCGCCAAGGCCCCAGCCCATGCTGCACCGCACTTGCACAAAACTGACACATCGGATTGATTGCGCTCATGAAGCTCGTCCCATGAAACTTGTAACTGCGATCATCAAGCCGAGCCGTCTCGACCCGGTCCTGGAGGCGCTGAAGGAAGCCGGCGCCACGGGCCTGACCGTGACTGAAGTGCGTGGTTTCGGACGCCAGAAGGGCAAGACCGAAGTCTATCGCGGCGCCGAATACGCGGTGAAGCTGTTGCCGAAGATGAAGCTCGAAGTGGTGTGCCCGGTGGATCGCTGGGAACGCATCGTCGACGCCATCGTCGACGCCGCAAAAAGCGGCAAGATCGGCGACGGCAAGATCTGGGTAGCCGATCTCGACACCGTCGTGCGCGTGCGCACCGGCGAACGCGACGATCAGGCGGTGTTGGATTAGGCGCGCAGTTTCACCACGTCTCCGGCGGGTTTCACCGCCGCATCCGTCGCCACCAGGGCGAACACCACGTCCTCTGCGAACCAGTTCGCGCGCCAGAGCGTTTTCGCGAACGGCGACCCCGCATGGCCGCCGCTGATCGGCACGCCGCGCTCGATCATGAGGCCGAGGCTCGCGCAGAGTTCGGCGAAGTCGCGCACGGTGCAGAGGTGAATGTTGCCGGTCTCGTGCCAGCTCGACGGCAGCGACGGGTTCACCGGCATGCGGCCGCCGAAGAGCAAAGCCATCCTCGTCGTCCAGTGGCCGAAGTTCGGCAGCGACACGATCACCCGGTGGCCAATGCGTGCGAGTTCCGCGAGCACCGCACCGGGGCGGTGCACGGCCTGGATGGTCTTTGAGAGGATGACATAGTCGAACGCGCCGTCGGGGAAGAACTGGAGATCGCGGTCGGCGTCGCCCTGCACCACGGCGAGGCCCTTGGCGACGCACGCGTTCACGCCCGCCTGCGACAGCTCCATGCCGCGGCCCTTCACGCGTTTTTCCGCGATCAGCTTCTGCAGCAGCGCGCCGTCGCCACAGCCCACGTCGAGCACGCGGGCGCCTTCATGCACGAGCGCCGAGATCACCTCGTAGTCTGCACGCGCCGTCTTCATCGCGCGGCTCCCGTCGTGAGCCCGCGCGCCTGCGCGGCGGCGTCGATGAAGCCTGCGAGTGCATGCTCGAAGGCGGGTTCCTCGAGCAGGAAGGCGTCGTGGCCCTTGTCGCTCTCGACCTCGACGTAGGACGCCTCGCACCCCGAAGCGATGAGCGCACGTACTGCGTGCTTCATGCCCTCGGGCGGATAGTGCCAGTCGGAGGAGAAGGCGAACGCGCAAAAGCGCGACGGGCAGTCGTGGAACGCGCGGGGCAGCGACCCGCCGAAATCGCCCGCGAGATCAAAGTAGTCCACGGCGCGCGTGATGTAGAGGTAGGAGTTCGCGTCGAAGCGATCGACGAAGCTCTGGCCCTGGTGGCGTAGATAGCTTTCGACCTGGAAGTCCGCGTCGAAGCCGAACGAGATCTTCTCGCGCTCTTGTAAAGCACGGTCGAATTTCTGATGCAGCGACTGCTCGGAAAGATAGGTGATGTGCGCGGCCATGCGCGCCACCGCGAGGCCCTTCGACGGCCGGGTGCCCTGAGCGAGATAGTCGCCTTCGCGCCATTCGGGATCGGCCATGATCGCCTGACGGCCGACTTCATAGAACGCGATGTTCTGCGCAGAGTGCCGCGCTGCGGTGGCGATCGGCACACAGGAAAAGACGCGGTTGGGGTACGCCGCCGCCCATTGCAGCGCCTGCATGCCGCCGATCGAGCCGCCGATGACGCAGAAGAGCTGCGGAATGCCGAGCGCCTCCACCAGCATCGCCTGCGCGCGCACCATGTCGGCGACGGTGAAGACCGGGAAGCGCAGACCGTAGGCGCGCCCGTCCGGATGCATCGAAGTGGGCCCCGACGTGCCCATGCAGCCGCCGAGCACGTTGGCGCAGATCACGAAGAAGCGGTTGGTGTCGATCGGCTTGCCGGGACCGACGATACGCGGCCACCAGCCAGGACGTCCCGTCGCCGGGTTCGGACTTGCGACGTACTGGTCCATCGTCAGCGCATGGCACACCAGCACCGCGTTCGACTTGTCCGGCGCGAGTTCGCCGTAAGTCTCGTAGCCAATGGTTAACGGCGCGAGCTTCTCGCCGCTCGACAGATGCAGCGGCTGATCCTCGCCGAACGTGATGGTGCGCACGCCCCCTGTGGATGACCAGCCGCGCAGGGGCGACGCGGGAACGGTGTTGGACGCTCGACTCATGTCTTCCACGATAGACTGCGCCGCGCGGGGCGCATCCCTTTTAAGCGAGCGCCGTGACGAAAGGCACGGCACGGCTGATCCGGCTTGGCGCAGCTTGCCATGCTGCTCTAGGGTCTTCCCATCATGTCCGTACACGATCCCGTCAATCCCGAAGGTGCGTCGGCGACGCGTTCGCCGCTCGAAGAGGCGCGCGCGGCGATCGACGCGCTGGACGATCAGCTCCTGTCGCTCATCGTGGAACGTACTGCGCTTGCGGGCGCGATCGCGGCTGGCAAGCAGGCGGAAGGCGTTGGCCCCTCCATGCGGCCTGCGCGGGAAGCGGCCATGCTGCGTCGCCTGATCGCGGCGGCGCCCAAGGACATGGACAAGGCGGTCATCGTCGAGGTGTGGCGTGCTCTGATCGCCGCCAACCTGCGACGCCAGAAGCCTGTGGACGTGTTCGCCGGCGGCGCGCCGGATGTCACGCGTCACTTCGATCTCGCGCGACGACATTTCGGCGCCTCCACCCGCATCGCCCGCGCAGACGATGCGCGCGCGACGCTGACGCGGATGATCGACACGCCGTCCTCGGCGGCGGTGCTGCCGTTCCCGAGCGCCTCCGGCCCCGGCATGTGGTGGCCGATCCTCGCGGAGTCGAAGTTCCACGGCGCCGCCATCGTCGCGGCCCTGCCGATCCGTGGCACGCCGTCCGGACTGGAAGGGGCGTTGGTGATGGCGGGGGGGGCGCTTGAACCGTCGGGCGACGACACCACGCTCGCGCTCGCGTTCGATCCCCATCACAAGTTCGTCCGCAGCATGAACGAGTCCGGCCTGAAGGGCCGCGAACTGGCGCGCGCGCGCACCCTGCTGATGATCGAGTTCGAGGGGTACGTCGCCGACGACGACAGGCGTCTTGTCGCGCTTTCGAAGGCCGGCCTTGACGGCGTGCGCATCGTCGGCGTTTACGCCCGCATCTGATCCTTCGCGAAAGTCTGAAACGCCATGCCGCCGAAGCCGCTCCCCGGCATACTCGACATCGAGCCCTACAAGGGCGGCGAGTCCGTGCTGCCCGGCATCGCCAAGCCCATCAAGCTCGCGTCCAACGAAAACGCGCTCGGCGCCAGCGCTGCGGCGCTGAAGGCGTTCGCCGACGCGGCGTCGAAGTCACATCTCTATCCCGAAGGGCGCGCCACCGTCCTGCGCAACGCCATCGCCGCGCGGTACGGCCTCGATCCCGAGCGCATCGTCTGCGGCGCCGGTAGCGATGAGATTTTCCACCTCCTGGGCAGCGCCTATCTCGCGCCGGGCGACGAGATCGTGCAGTCCGAGCATGGCTTTCTCGTCTATCGGATCGTCGCGCAGACGGCGGGTGCGGCGACCATCTCGGCGCCGGATCGCGATTTCACCGTCGATGTCGACGCGATGCTCGCGGCGGTGACGGCGAAGACGAAGATGGTCTTCCTCGCCAATCCGAACAATCCGACGGGCACCTATCTTCCGTTCGCGGAAGTGCGCCGTCTGCACGCCGGGTTGCCGGAAGATGTGCTGCTGGTGATCGACGCGGCCTACGCGGAGTACGTGCGCCGCAACGACTACGAAGCGGGCGTCGCGCTCGTGTCGGAGTTTGACAATGTGGTGATGACGCGGACCTTCTCGAAGATCCACGGCCTCGCCGCGCTGCGCCTTGGCTGGGCTTACGGACCGGCCGCCGTCATCGATGTGCTCAACCGCATCCGCACGCCGTTCAACGTCTCGACCGCCGCGCAGATGGCCGGCGTTGCCGCGATCGAGGACACTGGCTTCGTCGAGCGCACGATCGAGCACAATGCAAGCGAGCTCGATCGGGTGTCTGCGGGGCTTCAGTCCTACGGGATCACGATCACGCCGAGCGTCGGCAACTTCGTGCTGGCGCATCTTCCGAAGGGCAAGGCGGCGGATGCGGATGCCTTTCTCCGTTCACGCGGCCTGATCGTGCGCCGCGTCGCGGCCTACGGCCTGCCGGATGCGCTGCGCATCTCCATCGGCACGACCGCTGAAAACGACGCCTTGCTCGCGGCGATGAAGGACTTGCCGGCGTCATGAACTTTGCGCGCATCGCCATTGTCGGTGCGGGGCTGATCGGCTCCTCGATTGCGCGCGCGGTGATTGCATCGGGCATGAAGGCGGAGGTTCGCCTCTTCGACGCGTCGGCGGATGTGCGCGCCCGCGCGGCAAGGCTTGGCATCGGCGCCGTCGCCGCGACGGCGGAGGAGGCGGTGCGCGACGCCGATCTCGTCATCCTCGCAACGCCCGTCGGCGCGATGGCCGCTGCGACCGCCGGGTTCGCCGACGCGCTGGCGGACGGCGTAGTGCTGACCGACGTCGGGTCCACCAAACGCGCCGTCGTGGATGCGCTGGCGAAGATCACGCCGGAGCGGGCCTATTTCATCGCGGGTCACCCCATTGCGGGCACCGAACAGTCGGGCCCAGAGGCGGGCTTCGCGTCGCTCTTCGAGAACCGCTGGACGATTTTGACTCCGCAGGACGATCCGCGTCCCGGCTATGCCGATGCGCTCGCACAACTGTCGGTGTTCTGGACCGCGCTCGGCGCGCGCGTGGAGATCATGGATCCTGATCGCCACGATCTCGTGCTCGCGATCACCAGCCACGTGCCGCACCTCATCGCATTCAACATCGTGGCGACGGCGGAAGATCTCGAAACGGTCACCGAGTCCGAAATTGTGAAGTACTCGGCCGGCGGTTTCCGCGACTTCACGCGTCTCGCGGCGTCCGATCCCGTGATGTGGCGCGACGTGTTCCTCGCCAACAAGGATGCGGTGCTCGAAATTCTCGGGCGCTTCACCGAAGACCTCGCGGCCCTGCAGCGCGCGATCCGCTGGGGCGACGGCGATGCGCTGCACGACATCTTCGCGCGGGCGCGTCGCGTGCGTCGCGAGGTGATCGAGGCCGGGCAGGATACGCCCGCGCCGAACTGGGGCCGCGATCAGAGCGGCGCTGATCAGGGCGGGGAAGACAAGTCGTAGAGCGGCTTTGCCGGATGCGTCGCCTGACCCAGGCGCCAGACGCCCTCCTTCGCGGTCAGCGTTGCGGTATTTTCCGCACCGGGATCAAGCGCGCCGAGAAGCGCGAGGATCGCTGCGGACTGGCCTTCGGCTTTCAGCGTGACAGCGCCTTCGGGACGTCGCTGCGCGTCGAGTCCGAGCGCGCCGGTTCCCGTCATCGTCGCGCCTTGCCACTTCATGTCGAGCGCTTCGACCGTGGCGCGGCCGCCGCTGTCGATCCAGGGGCCGAGCGGATCGCCGGGCCTTGCCGCGCGCAGGAGCGCATCGGTGTGGTCGATCACCACGCCCGCGCGCAACGCCTCGTCTTTTGATCCTTCCACGACGACCGCCACCTGCCAGGCGTTTGTTTTGCGCGGATCGGGGCGCACATGCGCGAGCAGCTTCTTCGTCGGCGCGCCTTCGAGGTCGAGCGACACGCGCGTGAGCGCGCCGTCTTTCCAGTGCACGCTTATGGCGCCGCGTACGGGATCGAGCATGTGCGTGACGCCGTCGCGTCCAGTCCAGCTTACGCCGTCCTTCAGGTCGATGATGAGATGCGACGGGTCGACGAGATTGATGGCGACCGGCAGCAATGCCGCTTCCAGACGCGGTACTGCGGCGGCAACGACGCGCACATTCGTCAGATTGAGTTTGAGATGCAGCGGATATCCGCTG
>JAWXBS010000151.1:0-10658 GCA_034440275.1 Alphaproteobacteria bacterium | reverse complement strand
GTTCGCGAGTGCCTCCTGCGTCTCGGTGTCGGCGCTGATGATGAGGGAATTGGTCGCACGGTGCGCGGCGATGTTGGCGCGACGGCCGGGCGCGGGCGCGGCGTTCGGTTCCGCGTTCGGCGTGCTGAGCGAGGCAGCGATCTGCTGCAGAACGGGCACCAGCTCCTCGGCGACGGCGTGGCGCAGCGAGACAACCTGCACGCCGGACTGGTAGTCGGCGCCGACATCGAGATCCTGCAGCAAGGGCATGATCTGATCGAGCGTGCGCGGATCACCTCGCAGGACAACCGTATTGCTGCTGGCGACGGGTACGACCTGGATCAGCGATCGCGAACCGCTCTCATCACCCACGGCAGACGACAGACTCTGCGCGACCCCCGCGATTTCCGTTGCCGATGTATTTTTCAGGCGGATTGAGCGAAAAGTGGACGTATCGCGATCAAGCTGCGCGACCACGTCACGCATACGCTGCACGGTCGAGCCATAGTCCACGATGACGACGGAATTGCCGCGACGGCTTACCGAGACCTGGCCGCGCTCGGACAGGAGCGGCTTCAGCGCGTTGGCAACGGTTTCGGCGTCGGCGAACCGCAGACTGATGACCTGAGAGACATAGCGGTTGTCTGATGGGCCGGCTGATTGTGGGGAGGCCTCCCGCGCCGCCACGGCGTCGGGCACGATGCGATAGGCGCCCTGAGCCGTTGGCACCGCGACGAAGCCGTTGACGCGCAACGTCGTCATGAAGACGTCGAAGAGTTCGCGCTCCGACATCTGCTGTCGGGCCATGACCGTCACCTTCCCGGTGACACGGGGATCGATGATGAAAGTGCGACCAGTCGCGTTGGACACGTCTTCGATGAAGGCGCGAATGTCGACTTCGCGAAGTGCGACGCCCGCGTCCGGCCGCGCGCCAGCGCCTGCACTTGGCTGTGGCGACGCTTGTTGCGCCAGAAGCGCGTCGGGCGCTGCAGACGCCATCCAGGCCACGCCGCACGCGGCGGCGAATGTTGATAGCTTCAAACGGCTCATGCGGGCGACCGTATTGCAGCACGCACGATCATCGGCTCCGCTGATGCGCGCTGGACGGTGAGTTCGACACTGCGTGACGCTGACAGCGCGGCCAGATTGACCTGCGTACCGCCGTTCACCGCAAGTATCACGTCACCCTCCTGCAGGCCGAACGCCGCGATTGCGGCGGGCAATGGCCCGCTCAGCCGCAGTCCGGACAGCGGAATGCGGCCGTCCGGCGCGCCGACCATAAGTGACGCGAGATAGACCGTGACATCACTCGACACACGCTCTGCGCCCGCAAAATCCGGCGTCGACGATGCTCCGTTCGGGGCAACACTTATGGAAGGCGAGCGCGCCGCCTCGTGTCCGTACATGAAGGGCGACCTCGCCGACGCGTCCACTGCTGTGAGCGTGCTCAGCGTCGCCGAGGGCGCATCGCCTGCTTCGGCGACGACGAGCGCCATGTCCTGCGGCGGATCGATGCGACCAAGCAGCGCTGCAGCAAAAGAATGCCGCGTTGCGGGCGCAAGCGAGACATTACGCTGCCCGCCGGCGAACGCGAGCACCACGCCGCCAGCGTTGACTTCGGAAAGCACGACCCCGTCAGAGAGCGTCTGGCCTACGAGAAACGCACGCTCACCGCCGTCTTGCAGCGCGATGATAGCCCCGCTGCGGGACTCGACTTCCGAGACCCGGACGGAAACGACTTTCACGGTCGAAACGAAGGCGGCAGCGGCGCTGGATGCGTTCGCTTCGATTGCCGCGTCAGGCGCAAATGGCGAGACCCGCGCTGCAACAGCGGTCGCTCCCCCAACACGCTCCGACCACCCCTCTTCCGCACCGCTCGTATCGATGGCGCCCTGCGCCGTCGGCGTAAGCAAAGACCATCCGGCGTGTGCGCATCCGAAAGCAACGGCCGCCAGCATGGCCGCCTCGACCGCCGGCCGCACGGCCGTCAGCGGTTGCGCCGCGCCGCCGGGTCGCGCACCGCCTGCGCGGAAAAACTTCTTCATTGCGGCCCCTCGCAGCGCCATGACGCCCCCGGATGTCCGAGGGCGTCATTAACGCTCTATCCATTATATGTGACAGTACAAATACAGGATCAGCTTGTGTCGGAGACTGTGTCGCCGACACAAAACCGTCACGCTCAGAACTTCGCCGTCAGACTCACGGAGAAGGACTGGCCGCGGTCGTAGGTGTTGACTTCGGTGCGGCCGAGCGCCGAGTTCTGGTACTCTTCGTGATCCTCGCCGAGCAGGTTTCGACCGCTCACGCCGAGCGTGAAATCAGCGCCCCCGACCTTGATGTCACGACGATAGACCAGGTCGAGATTCACCCCGGGATACTCGATGGTGTTCGGCAACGCGCCGAGGCCACGACGCGCAATCCGCTCATCGACCCAACCCACCAGCAGCGTGAGTTGCGAGACGCCGGTGTCGTAGCCAAACTGCAGATTTGCCACGTTCTCAGACGTGCCCTGCAACTGCGAACCGTCGAGCCCAAAGGCGGAGGCAGGCTTTGCAATGCCGTCGGAGGGGTCGATGATCGTGTCGCCCGCTGCGGCCTGCACCTCGGAGAAGGTGTAGGTGTAGTTGGCGCTGAAGAGCCAGGACGCATCCTTCAGGAACGGGATGTCGAATGGCATTTCGAACGTGGTGCGGTACTCGAATTCTGCGCCGTAGAGCATCGCTTTCGGCGCATTGATGAAGCGCGTCGACTGGCCGCTGCCGGTCGTCGGGATGATCACCTCTTCGATCGGCTTGTCGATGTCCTTGTAGAAACCGCCGAACGTCACAAATTGCTGGCGGCCAAAGTAGTATTCCAGCCGGGCATCGAGGTTGGATATCTCGGAATCGATAAGTGCCGGATTACCGCGGTACTCACGATCGGTTTCGGGATCCGTGTAGAGCGAGAACGCGAGTTCGCGAAACTGCGGGCGCGTGATCGTTTGCGAATAGCCCACACGGAGCTGGAGGTCGTCGGCGAAATTCCACGTGAGTGTCGTGGCCGGCAGGTAGTACTGATTCTGGATCGAGACCGGCGCCGTGCTCGGCTCCCCGAAGCGGTTGGAAGTCCGCACGAACTGCGACCCGTCTTCGTAGCGCACGCCCAGCGCGGCACGCAGGAAGGAAGTCAGCTCAAGGTCAGCCGCCACATAGGCCGCATTGACCAGCAAACCCGCCTTGTACCGGTCGTCCGGCCCCGTCAGTTCGATGAGTTCAAACCTCAGCGGGTCGATGTTGTCGGGCGAAAAGAGGTAGTCCACGCGCGCGGTGAGCACGTCGTCGCCCGCCGGCACCGCCGGTCCGCCGAAGGTGAAGGACAGGAGTTCGTACTGCCGGACATTGTTCTGGTAGGCGATCCCGGCGGACAGCTTAAGTTCGCGCGTCTCGTCGATGTTGATGGTGTAGCCGGCATCCACGCCGCCACTCACGATCTCGTCTTTCAGTTCCGAGAAGCGCGTCGAGTTCTGGTTGAGGCGTGAGTAGCGCGCGACGCCGCCGACGACGTCGTACGTCACCTCGCGTTCGTAAGGTGCTTCCCGTGTCGATTGGGCGAAGGCTCCGCGCCACTCCACATCGAGAGGCCCAAATTTGTGCTCACCCGTCAGTTGCGCGGTGGCGAGTTGCCGTTCGTACCAAGCCGTCGCCTCATTATAGACCGTCGTGACGCCGCTGGGATCGACGTTGGTGTCGAAGCCCTCGCTGGTTTGCGCTTCCTTTGACGTGCTCCGAATGACGAGGCCCGTGAATGTGATCTCGTTCTCGTCCCAGCCGAGACTGACGCTGGCAAGCGCGTTGGCAGTGACGTCCCAAGTGGTGGTTTGACTGTCGAAATCCGTTTCGAGCGTTCCGCCGCTGACAGCCTGGCGCAGCGCGTTTTGTGAGCGCCATGAGCTGTCGTAGCCGACGACGCCGACGATCCCGAGGTTGTACTTGCCAATGTCGAAAGAAGCTCCAGCTGTCGTTTCCACCTCAACATCGGGATCAATCTTGTCCGACTGCACCACTGTGAGGGGGGAATTCGCGAAACTCTCGCCGATAATCTCAAGTTCGTCGGCAGTGAAGTTGGAATCCTGAATGCGTTGCCCGCGCCCGATTGCAGCGGACAGGGCGTCGGGAACATCACGCAGGCCGTCGCTGATCCCTGACCAGTCGCTGCGCTCGCCATAGTAGACGAGGCCGCGTTCAAGGGTGGTCTCGGTGTTTCCGCCTGTTCCGACCTTGATGTTGAAGAACGGCTCGTTGGGCTGTCGGACCGTGCGCAGATTGATGATTCCGCCGCCGAACTCGCCGGGATAGTTGGGCGAGAACGTCTTCTGGACCGAAGCGCCGTCCAGGATGTTGGAGGGGAAAAGGTCAAGCGGAACGGTGCGGCGGAGCGGTTCGGGGCTCGGCAGCGGCGAGCCGTTCAAAAGCGCCGACGAATACCGCTCGTTAAGACCGCGCACGACGACGAAGCCGCCGCCGGAAATGGTGAGTCCCGTGAGCCGGGTCAGCGCCGACGCGGCGTTGCTGTCGCCCTGCCGTTCCAGATCCTCATTGGACAGGAACGCCGCCACTTCCGTGGTCTGACGCATCGGCTCGGGAATAAAGCGGCCACGAACGACGATTTCGTTTTCCTCGCCGGTCTCCGACGGTTCGTCCGCCGGCGGTTGCGTGACGTTGACGGGAGCATCCGTCGCCGTGGCGGGATCAGGGTTTTGTTGGGCTTCCTGAGCGCTGGCGATGGACGGCGCGATTAGAACGGAGGTGAGCAACAGGACTTTGCTGAGCGGAAGCTTTGGCTTCCTGCGAAAGAACTTGATCATGACATTCGGCCTTGGATTTGGAGGGACCCGACGAGTGTCGGGCGGCGACCAAAAGTCACCGCCCGACCCGGTTTCAGCAGGGCGAAGACGCCTCGAGACCGCACGTCCAGGTGCGCCACCAGTTGTCGTTCGTGTCGCGCACGGCGCCGATGTAGTTGGTCGCCGTGAAGAACGAGCCGAATGCCGTGGCGGGATTGACTGCGGTGCGCGCCGTTTCGTTGGCCCCGTTGATGACGATCTGCGTCAGCGTCGGCGGCGTCGCCGTGGAGTTGTTTGCGCCTGCCGCGATCGAGGCCGTTGCGGCCGCGGCGTAGGCGCCGGGGCAGCTGAACAGGATCGAGTTGAACGTGGGCGCCGGCGCCGCGTTTGCGGCCGTCGTCACGAGGCAGATGGTCGACCCCGTCACTATGCCGTTTGCCCAACGACCCGACGAGCCGGGCGTGCCGCCCGTGGCGTTGAGTTCGATGCCGTTCAGGTTCGTCGCGCCGCGGGTAGGCGTGCCGATGAACGTGAAGTTGGCGATCGAGGGGTTGGTGAAGAGCGTGTCGCCCGTGCTCGCAGCGCGCAAATTGCTCGCTTCGACAAGGCGGTCGCCCGCACCGGTGCGTTGACGGGTGATCATGAACTGCAGGTTGCCGACATAGCCCGCGTCGTAGTCGAGGGAGTCGTCATCGTTGCCGGTGAGCACGATGTATTTCGCATTCACTGTGCCGCCGAAGAACTCGACGCCGTCGTCGGCATTGTTGTGGACCTGGATGTAGTTCACTTCCGTGCCAGAGCCGACGCCGCCGAACGTGATGCCATTCAGTTCGTTGCCCGCGGTGCCCGGCAGCGGGAAGCCCGCGAAGAGCACGCGCACATATTCCAGACGGCCGCTGGAGTCGGCCGGTGAAGCGCCGCCGTACAGCGCCGGCGTACCGCTGATGCCTTCGACTTCCGCCTGGCAACCCACAGAGCCCTGCGCGACCGCCGTATTGCAGTTCCGGATGGGTGCGCGCCCGAGCAGTACGACACCACCCCACTCACCGATCGCGTTAATCGGATCGACCTGCGAATTGGTGAGATCGCTCAGCGAGGTGAATGTGATCGGCGCCGCACGCGTGCCGTTCGCGAAGAGCTGCGACCCGCGGTTGACGACGAGATAGTCCGAGCCCGACGAACCGAACACGGTCACGCCCGCATCGACCGTCAGCGCAGCGGCCGTGCCGCCGCCACCGCCGCCGCCCACATCGGCGCCAACGTTCACGCGACCGACGAGCTGGTAGAGGTTGCCGGACGTCAGACGCAGGTTGGACAGGATGTTGCCGGTCACGATGCAACGGCGCTGGCCGTTGAGTTGCGACCCTTCCGACGTCCCTGCCGGGCAGCCTTGCGATTCGAACAGCCGGTAGGTCCAGCCGGTCGCCCAGCTGCTGGCAGCGGTTTCAGTCGGCGAGAACGCGCCGATGTAGTTCGTGGCCGTGAAGAACGAGCCGAACGCCGTGGCGGGGTTGACCGCCGTGCGCGCGATTTCGTTCGGGCCCGGAAGCACGCCCGCAAGCGTCGCCGGAGTCGTGGTCGAGTTGTTGGCGCCCGCGCCGATCGAGGCCGTCGCCGCCGCCGCATAGGCGCCGGGGCAGCTGAACAGGATCGAGTTGAACGTTGGCGCCGGCGCCGCGTTTGCGGCCGTCGTCACGAGGCAGACAGTCGATCCCGTCACGACGCCGTTCGCCCAGCGACCCGAGGACCCGGGCGTGCCGCCCGTGGCGTTGAGCTCGATGCCGTTGAGGTTTGTCGCGCCGCGAGTGGGCGTGCCGATGAACGTGAAGTTCGCGATCGACGGGTTGGTGGGGAGCGTGTCGCCCGTGCTGGCCGCACGCAGGTTCGAAGCCTCGACGAGACGGTCGCCGGCGCCCGTGCGCTGACGGATCACGACGAACTGCAGGTTCCCCTGAAAGCCCGTGTCGTAGTCGAGTGAGTCATCGTCATTGCCGGTGAGCACGACGTACTTCGCGTTTACCGTGCCGCCGAAGAACTCAACGCCGTCGTCGGCGTTGTTGTGGACCTGGATGTAGTTCACCTGCGTGCCGTTGCCGACGCCGCCGAACGTGATGCCGTTAAGTTCGTTGCCGGCCGTGCCCGGAAGCGGGAAGCCCGCAAAGCGCACCTGCACGTAGTCGAGAATGCCGCTGGAGTCGGTCGGCGTGGCGCCGCCGTACAGCGCCGGGCTGCCGCTCACGCCTTCGATTTCCGCCTGACAGCCCACGGAGCCCTGCGCCACCGCGGTGTTGCAGTTGCGGATAGGCGCGCGACCCAGAAGGACGACGCCGCCCCACTGGCCGATGGAGTTGACCGGATCGACCGTGCCGTTCAGGTCCGTCAGCGAGGTGAAGATGATGGGGTTGGAAACGGTGCCGTCCGCGATCAGACGCGAACCACGGTTGACGACAAGATAATCAGCGCCGGACGCACCATAGACCGTCACGCCCGGCTCGATCGACAGCGTCGCAGCTTGACCACCCGCCTGCGTGCCGGAACCGCCAAGATCCGCGCCGACATCGACGCGACCGCTCAGGCGATAGACGACATTTGCCACGCGCGGCAACGTAAGGTTCGAAAGGATCGCGCCCGTCACCTGACAGATCGTCAGCGCGCCAAGTGCGCCCTGGTTTGTGGTGCCGGTCGGGCATGTGGCCGAGCCGCCGCCGCTTCCGCCGCCGCCGCCGCCGCCGCCGCCGGGCGGCGTGCCGCCTGATGTGCCGCCTGGCGAGCTGATTTGCGAACCGCCGCCCCCGCAGGCGGCAAGTCCGAGTGTGAGCGCAATTGCAATGGCGCGCGCTTTTGTTGCGAGATGCATGTCGATCCCCTCAAATCCATCTTGCCGTCACGCATGACGGCGAGGCCCAATCAGGCTGAGAGGTGCACTAGCGAGCGCAGACGAAGCTTTCGTGACGGATGCGTTACATGTTTGAGTCTTCGCGCCGCGCTCCACTTATAGCGTTGATGCGGACACACTTTTCGGCGATGAGGGCGCGCGCTGTCGCTGCCCAGCGCGATTGTGAAGCTTTTGTTTCATGATGTTTTAGCGGTCGACGATGCATCGCGATAAAAAACGAGGTTCAACCATGTTCGCTGCGAGCGTCAGACGTGCAACACTTTGTGTTGTGCTTCTTGCGTGCGCCTCAGCTTGCGAGGCGGCGGGACAAAATCCACCGGCGTCGCGAGTTGTCATGGAAGCGTCACACGGCGAGTTCGAAATTCCGGGACTCACGCGGCAGCGTTGGCGCGCCGCCAACGAACAAGCGGAATCGATCGCAGGAAGCGTCACGATAGCCGCGAGTGATCGCGCTGAAGGCGCGGTGAGCTTCGCTTTCGCACACGGCGTCACCCTCTGGGCGCGACCTGCTCTGCTCCCCATCGAGGACGACGAAGTCAGAGAGATGGTTCGCGTCGCGCAGGAACAGATCGGCGCCCCGGCCGGGGCGTTTCCCTCATTTTTTGAAGTCATGGAAGAGAGGGTCGCGCTGACGGCGCCGCAGGGCGGGCTGTGCGGCGGCATGCGAACCCGCGTGATCGGCGTCACCGAATTTCTCGACGGCGGCGGCGCCGAGGATTCCGGGCGGTGGGCATTGCGCATCGTTGCGTTTCACGCCCCCGCCGGGGACCCCCTACGGCCCGTCAGCCTGACGTTGACCCAGTCATCGGAGACGGGAGCGGGCCGACCGACGAGGCATCGCATCAACCCATCGAACCTCCGTGATTGCTTCTCGTTCGACTTCATCCAGTCCGACGCTGGTTAAGGCGGTTTGGCGTTTACGCTTCAGAAATCATTGTATGGCGGCCCCGCCCTTGGCGGCCATGGGCGGGATTGATTTCGGCCCAATCACATTTTCCGCTTTACTTCGGGGTCCAACGACCCTATCTGCCCCCTACCGGCGGACCTGGAAACAGCGTCCACTAACGCTCCCCTCGGCCCAGGCCACACGGGGGACCGACTTCGGGCATGAAAGCCTGCGGCACGGCCTCCCGGCGTAAGCTCCCGTCTCCGGACGGCGAAGGAAGCGGACCTGACATTAGGCATGTCCGACTAACGCCGGCCTGGGTTCAACATCGCTCCACACCTTGGACAGTCGCGTCCGTGGGGCCACGAGGTCAATGGGGGCTGCCGGATGGATCACATCCAGTCGCTGATTTTCCCGTCGCCGTCGGACGCTGTCCGTTCGCTAGTGCCCGAAGGGCCGCTGGCGATCGCGCGTCCGCACCGGGTGAAAGCCGCGGGGACTTGGTTCCGCGAGAACTTTCCGGGGGAAATCTTCTACGCCGTGAAGGCGAACCCTTCTCCGTGGGTGCTCGACGCACTCTGGGAGTCGGGTGTGCGCGGCTTCGACGTCGCCTCGGAGGCCGAGGTGCGCCTCATCTCCGAACGCTTCGGCAAGGACGCCAAGCTCGCCTTCATGCACCCCGTCAAATCGCGTCGCGCCATCGGCCGGGCATACCTCGACTACGGCGTGCGCACCTTCGTGCTCGACACCGAGGACGAGCTGCAGAAGATCCTCATCGAGACCAACGGCGCCAAGGACCTCACGCTGATGGTCCGCCTCGCGGTGTCCAACGACGGCGCCTCGCTACCGCTGGCGTCGAAGTTCGGCGTCTCGGCGCAGGACGCGCCGGACCTGCTGCGCAAGGCGCGTAGCGCGACGGAAGAGATGATGGGCATCTCGTTCCATGTCGGCTCGCAGTGCATGCGTCCGCTCGCCTACAAGGCCGCCATGCTCGACGCCAACCGCGCAATCATCAAGGCGGGCGTCGTCGTCGACATCGTCGACGTGGGCGGCGGCTTCCCGGCGATCTATCCCGGCATGGAGCCGCCCGAGATGGGCGCGTACATGCGCGAGATCCGCACGACGTTCGAAGAGATGTTCGTGGCGCAGAATGCGGTGCTTTGGTCGGAACCCGGCCGTGCGCTCGTCGCGGAGGCGGGCTCGATCGTCACGCGCGTGGACCTGCGCAAGGGCGACGCGCTCTATCTCAACGACGGCGCCTACGGGAACCTGTTCGACGCGACGCACGTGCAATGGCCCTTCCCGGTCAAGCACATCCGCGACGGCGGCTCGCGCGCCAAGCTCGCGCCGTTCAAGTTCTACGGACCGACGTGCGACTCCATGGATGCGGCCCAAGGCCCGTTCCTGCTGCCGGCGGACATCCGCGAAGGCGACCACATCGAGATCGGCATGCTCGGCGCCTATGGCGTCGCCATGTCGACGGGCTTCAATGGCTTCGGCGACACGACCACCGTCGTGAGCGAGGACGCGCCCTGGCAATCGATGTTCGTCGCCGAGCAGAAGGCGGCCGAGGCGGCTGACGACGACACAGGCGTCGTCCGGCTCTCCGATCGCCGGCGCAAACCAAAGCGGAGGTAGGCGCGACCCCGTCCCCGCCGGAGCGTGAGCGAAGTCGCCCATGCTCCGGCGCGCGCACGGTTGATGCTGTCACGCATTTCCGTCACACCCCTCCCGGTCCTGCGTGCGGCGGAGCGTCCGCAGGAGCGTTCCCTTTTCCGACGCCGCCGAATGCGACGAGGAGCCACCACGATGGCGAAAGCGAAAACCGCTGCACCCCCAAAGGCCACTGCGGCCAAGAAGCGCGACAACCGGAAGGCGGAGCTGCTCTCCAGCCCGGTCGAGCACATCGACATCTCGAAGTTCGACGCGCGTCCGATCATCGACGCGTGGGGCAAGATGAGCTTCACGTCGCGCGACGCCGCGCGCGCGGCGCAAATTCTCAACATGGCGCTTGAGGACAAGAACTGCTCGACGTGGCTGATCATGGCCGGCTCCACCGGCGCGGGCGGGTGCCT
>JAWXBS010000150.1:0-8217 GCA_034440275.1 Alphaproteobacteria bacterium | reverse complement strand
GCCCCATGGGCGCCTGGCCTTCGCGGCGGCGCGCGTCCCGCGCCTGCCCCGATCCGGCGGGGCCGCTGGCGACGCGACCGCCCTCTTCGATGAAGCGCTCGATCCGCGACTGCTTCTTGAGCTTGTCGGCGATGCGACGCGTCTCCTGGAACATGAGGTACTGCTCGATGCGCGGGCGCATGCTCTCCATGCTGGGCGCGGCCTCTTCGCGGCGCTCGTCGACCTTGATGATGATCCAGCCCACGCTGGTCTGGATCGGGCCGGCCATCTGGCCGACGGGCGTGCCGCCGGCGGCCTCGCGGACGCCGTCCGGCAGGTCTTCCGGCAGGCGGAAGCCCATGTCGCCGCCTTCCGTTCCGGAAGCCCGGTCGAGCGAAAGCTCGTAGGCCAGCGCCTCGAACGCCTCGCCCGCATCAAGCCTTCTTTTCGCCGCGACGGCGGCATCCCGGTCCCGCAGGACGATCTGGCGAAGATGCACTTCGCGGCTGTTGCGCAGGAGGCGCACCTGATCCCGGTAGAGCCTTTCCACCGCGCCCTCGTCGAGGGCGGTGTCGCGGATCTGATCATTCAGCGCGCCGGCGAGGATGAGTTCCCGCGCGCGTTCGAGGCGATTGCGCACGTCGGCGCTGCGGTCGAGCTGACGCTTCTCGGCCTCCATGGCGAAGAGGCGCGTCTCCACAAGATCTTCGAGGACCTGGAAGAATTCATCGGAACCGGAATCGAGTTCCTCGCCTTCCCTTATCATGCCGCGGACAGTCGCCTCGGCCTCGACGTCGGTGATGTAGATGGGTTTGCCGTTGACGGTGGCCGCCACGATAGGATCGGCGGCGGAACCCTTGTCCCCCGGTCGGGTGGCGCGCGTCCCGTCGCCGCAGGATGCCGCGAACAGGACCGCCAGACACATCGCCAGAGGCCGCCAGAACCGTGTGGTGAGGCCCATTCGTCGCACTCTCTGCAGAGGGTCATGATGCGCGGGCAACACGCTGTCGCAGCCGCGCCGGGCGTCTCATTGACACCGCGTAATCGCGTCCTTAAGTCTCGCCGACGCGCGAGTCGAGCCTCTTTTCGCACGCGCGCCTGTCGGGGTGCGCGGCGCCTGTCGATTCAGATTCCGGGCCGATTTGATCGGAACGCCGCACAGGTAAAACGCGCCACATGCTGAAACTAGCCAGGCAATTGTTCGGGTCCGTGAATGACCGCAAGGTCCGGGCCCTGAAGACGAACGTCGCGCGCATCAACGCGCTCGAAGTGAATTACGAAGCGCTCTCCGACGAAGCGCTGCGCAACAAGACCGCCGAATACCGCCACAAGCTCGCGCGCGGCGCCAAGCTCGATGAACTCCTGCCGGAAGCTTTCGCCACCGTCCGCGAAGCCGCCAAGCGCGTGCTCAACATGCGCCACTTCGATACCCAGATGATGGGCGGGATGGCGCTGCATGACGGCAAGATCGCCGAGATGCGCACCGGCGAAGGCAAGACGCTCGTCGCCACGCTGCCGGTCTATCTGAACGCCCTCGAAGGCAAGGGCGTCCATGTCATCACCGTCAACGACTACCTCGCCAAGCGCGACTCCGAGTGGATGGCGCAGGTCTATCGCTTCCTCGGGCTTTCTGTCGGCACCATCGTTCACGGCCTCTACGACAACGAGCGCCGCCAGGCCTACGCCGCCGACATCACCTACGGCACAAACAACGAGTTCGGCTTCGACTACCTGCGCGACAACATGAAGTACTCGCTGGCCGAAATGGTCCAGCGCGGTCACCGCTACGCCATCGTCGACGAAGTGGACTCCATTCTCATCGACGAAGCGCGCACGCCGCTCATCATCTCGGGTCCGACCGACGACCGCTCGGAATTCTACCGCACCGTCAACAGCCTCATCCCCCTGCTCGAGCCCGAGGACTTCGAACTCGACGAGAAGCAGCGCTCCTGCGTCTATACCGAGCGCGGCTCGGAGCACTTCGAGGAACTGCTGCGCGAGCGCAACATGCTCGAAGGCGCGCTCTATGCGCCCGAGAACGTCTCGATCGTGCACCACGGCAACCAGGCGCTGCGCGCGCACAAGCTGTTCTTCAAGGACAAGGACTACATCGTGAAGGACGAGGAAGTCGTCCTCGTCGACGAGTTCACGGGCCGCATGATGCCGGGCCGCCGTCTGTCGGAAGGCTTGCACCAGGCGATCGAGGCCAAGGAAGAGGTCAACGTCCAGCCGGAAAACCAGACGCTCGCGTCGATCACCTTCCAGAACTACTTCCGCCTGTACGACAAGCTCGCCGGCATGACCGGCACGGCCTCCACCGAGGCCAACGAGTTTGCGGAAATCTACAAGCTCGACGTGTTCGAAATCCCCACGAACAAGCCCGTCCTGCGTCTCGACATCGACGACGAGGTCTATCGGACCTCGGGCGAGAAATACAAAGCCATCATCGCCGACATCGAGGAAACCCATAAGAACGGCCAGCCCGTTCTGGTCGGCACGGTGTCGATCGAGAAGTCGGAAACGCTCTCGGCGCTATTGAAGAAAAAGGGCGTGCCGCACCAGGTGCTGAACGCGCGCTTCCACGAACAGGAAGCGCAGATCGTCGCGCAGGCGGGCGTCCCTGGCGCGGTGACCATCGCCACCAACATGGCCGGCCGCGGCACCGACATCCAGCTCGGCGGCAACCTCGACATGCGCGTGAAGTCGGCGCTGACCGGCAGCGAATCCCCCGAACAGATCGAGGCGCTGCGCCGCCAGATCGCGGTGGACGTGGAAGGCAAGAAGCGCGTCGCGCTCGCGGCGGGCGGTCTCTACGTGCTCGGCACCGAGCGCCACGAAAGCCGCCGCATCGACAACCAGCTGCGTGGCCGCACGGGCCGTCAGGGCGACCCCGGCAAGTCCAAGTTCTACATCTGCCTCGAGGACGACCTGCTGCGCATCTTCGCCGCGGAACGTCTCGACGCGATCATGCGCGGCCTCGGCATCCGCGAAGACGAGGCCATCGTCCACCCATGGATGAACAAGGCGCTCGAAACTTCGCAGCGCCGCGTCGAACAGCGCAACTTCGAGATCCGCAAGAACCTCCTGAAGTTCGACGACGTCATCAACGACCAGCGCAAGGTCATTTTCGAGCAGCGCATCGATTTCATGCGCACCGCCGACGTGGCCCCCATCATCCGCGACATGCGTCACTCGGCGGCGGAGATGATGGTCAACCGCTGCATGCCGGAGAAGGCCTATCCCGAGCAGTGGGCGACGCTTGATCTGGAAGCCATGGTCGACGACGTGTTCGGCATCCAGGTTCCGATCGCCACATGGGCGCAGGAAGAAGGCATCGCCAACGACGAGGTGCGCGAGCGTCTGACGAAGGCCGTCGACCGCACCTATGCCGGCAAGGCCGCAACGCTCGGCGCCGAGCGCATGCGCTGGATCGAAAAGCAGGTCCTGCTTCAGATCGTGGACATGCGCTGGCGCGAACACCTCGGCCACCTCGATCATTTGCGCTCGGTGATCCATTTGCGCGGCTACGGCCAGCGCGACCCGCTGAACGAGTTCAAGACCGAAGCGTTCACGCTGTTCGAACGCATGCTGTTCGACCTTCGCACGCAGGTGACGAAGTCGCTGATGCGCCTGCAGATCGACGGTCAGCCCGAAGAGGCGCAACCGCCACAGCAGATCGTGGAAACCCACATCGATCCGCTGACCGGGGTCAACGAGATGGACGAGTCCTACGCGCCGGCGGCGGCGGGCTTCGACCGCAACGATCAGCGCACCTGGGGCAAGATCTCGCGCAACGCGCTCTGCCCCTGCGGCTCCGGCAAGAAGTACAAGCACTGCCACGGCGACGTGGCGGCCGCGAGCGCCTGACCCGTTCCACACCGGACGTCAAACGGCCCCGATGAAAGTCGGGGCCGTTTTGGTTTCTTCCTTCTCCCCCCTAAGGGGGAGAAGGTGTCGACAAAGTCGACGGATGAGGGGGCGAGCCGCAGAACGAGGCGCGGCGCCGACACGTCACCTCATCCTGCCCCTCCCCCCCTCATCCGACCGCTTCGCGGCCACCTTCTCCCCCTCACGGGGGCGAAGGATGCGAAGCGTAGTGGCATAAAAAACAAACATGAAGTGTCTTTTGTTTGACTTTATGTTCGTTTTACTTTACGTTCCCCTTACAAGCCGGAGTGAGGAAGAGATGCCATTCAGAGAGAAGATCGCGTGGTTGTCGCTGGTCGCGCTGGGCGTGGCGTACACTCCCTATTTCGTCGTCGTGGCGTCGGGAACGCACGACCATGCGCCGGCGCCGAATTTCCCGCTGCTGATTTTGCTGGCAGGCGTTTCGGCGCTGCGGGTCGCGATCCTCGGCATCGGCTGGCTGGTGCTGCGCGCCCGCGCGCCGGAAGACGCGCGCATGAAGCCGGACGAGCGCGACGTCGCCATTTCACAGCGCGCCATGACGTCGGGCTATTATGTGCTGACGGGGGCCCTGATCCTGGTCGGCGGCATCATGCCGTTCACCGAAGGCGCGTGGCGCATCGCCAACACCGCCATCTTCTTCCTCGTCGTCGCGGAGGCCGTGGTGCACGCGGTCGTCGCCGTCAGCTATCGGCGCCAGGCATGAGCGCGCCGATGCTGCAGGGCGTGCTGTCCAACCGCATGCGCGCACTGCGCTTCGAGCATGGGGAGATGTCGCAGGGCGACCTCGGCCAGCGCATCGGCGTTACACGCCAGACGATCGCAGCGATCGAGGCGGGCAAGTATTCGCCGTCACTGGAGGCGGCGTTCCGCATCGCGCATGTGTTCGGCGTGTCGCTGGGCGAGGTCTTCCAGTGGGACGCGACAGGCGGCGGCTGATCTCAGCCCGGCTTGCTCAGCATCAGCGGCGGCGCGAGATAGGCGAAATAGGACGGCATGGACGCTCCTCGGATGCACCTCCCTATCGCGAAGCCTCGCGAACGTGAACGCGCGCACATTGTTCATTCACCATGGTCCCGGCATAGTCCGCACCCATGAAGTTCCTCGAACGAATCTACAGCGACGTGGCGCTGCTCGTTGGCCTCCGACGGGCGCTGAAGGCCTATGAGCCGATCGAGAACGATCCGACACTCAGCATCGGCAAGGATGTGGAGCGCGTCGTCGACGCTTTCCCCGATAACGTGGCGATCCGCTTCGAAGGCGCCTCGATGTCGTACCGGCAGTTTGATGCTCGAGCGAACCAGTTTGCAAACTGGGCCATCGCGCAGGGTCTGAAGAAGGGCGACACCGTCGCGCTGCTGATGACGAACCGGCCGGACTATGTCTGCTGCTGGATCGGTCTGGCGAAGATCGGCGTCGTCGTCGGCCTCATCAACACAAACCTCATCGGCGCGCCGCTCGCGCACACGCTCAACATCTCGGACGCCGGGCACGTGGTGCTGTCTGCCGACATGATGGGCGCGTTCTCGGCGGTTGCAGGCAATCTGGCGAAGCGGCCGAAGGCGTGGGTGCTGGAAGGCGCCGCCGGCGCCGAGAATCTCGATGCGACACTCGCGACCATGCCGACGACGCGGCCCGACAAGGCGCTGCGCGAGGCGGTCACGCAGGACGATCTCGCGCTCTACGTCTACACCTCCGGCACCACCGGCGCGCCGAAGGCCGCCAAGATGCTGAACCGCCGCGTGCTCGGCATGATGCGGGCGTTCATCGGCGCCGGCGACGGCGGGCCGACGGACAAGGTGTACGTGACGCTGCCGCTTTATCACGGCACCGGCGGCCTGTGCGGCGTGGGCTTTGCGCTGATCTCCGGCGGCACGCTGATCATCCGCCGCAGATTTTCCGCGACGCACTTTTGGCAAGAGGCGGCGGAGGAAGGCGCCACCGTCTTCTTTTACATCGGCGAGCTCTGCCGCTACCTCGTCAACACCCCGCCCTCGCCGTTCGACACCGCACACAAACTGCGCCTCGGCGTCGGCAACGGCCTGCGACCCGACGTGTGGGAGAAATTCCAGCCGCGCTTCGCCATCCCGCAGATTCTCGAATTCTACGGATCGACGGAAGGCAATGTCAGTCTCTTCAATCTCGACGGCAAACCAGGCGCCATCGGTCGCGTCCCGTTGTGGCTGGCGCCGCGCCTCAACATCCGCATCGTGAAGTTCGACATCGAGAATGAACAACCCATGCGCAACGCCAAGGGCCTCTGCATCCAGGCGGACTACGACGAGGTCGGCGAAGCCATCGGCAAGATCGACGACAAGGAAGCGCGCTTCAAGTTCGAGGGCTATTCCGGCGATCCGAAACAGACCGAGAAGAAGATCCTCCGCGACGTGTTCAAGAAAGGCGACATGTGGTTCCGCACCGGCGACCTCATGAAGAAAGATCGCGACGCCTATTTCTATTTCATCGACCGCATCGGCGACACCTTCCGCTGGAAGGCCGAGAACGTCTCCACCAATGAAGTCGGAGATGTGCTGGCGCAATTCGCCGGCGTGAAGGAAGCCAACGTCTTCGGCGTGAAGGTGGCTGACCTGGACGGCCGCGCGGGCATGGCGGCGCTGACGCTCGACGGCGACGTCGATCTGGTGAAGTTCCGTGACTATGTCGTGTCCGAATTGCCCGCCTATGCGCGCCCGCTCTTCTTGCGCATGCAACCGGAAATCGAGACGACCGGCACGTTCAAGTACCGCAAGGTCGATCTGGTGAAGGAAGGCTTCGACCCGTCCATGACGCCCGACGCCATCTGGTTCGATCATCCGACCGAAAATAAATATGTCCGCCTGACGCCGGAGATGTATGCCGACGTGCAGGCGGGGAAGTTCAGGCTCTAGGTTTTCATCACGAGGAAGCCCGCACGCGGGAAATGGACGACGACGTCGCCCGCGCCTTCCGCTGTCCGGCGGATCGCGATTTCGTGCGGGCCTGCGAAGACGATTTCGCCGGCGACGGGATTGCGGCCGTAGTCGTCGGGCATCACCGCCACGTTCATGCCGGGCGCGAGACCTTGCGGTTCATCACCCGATGACGCGCGCGGCGCTTCCGGCGACGCATCGCGCGCGATGGCGAAGGCCGCTTCGGGCGTCATGTCTGTGGGCTTGCCGTGACCGATCGCATCCATGCGCGCGGCCCACGCCAGCAGGCGCGGCGTTCCCGCCGTCACGACCTTGAAGTCGTCGAGTGAACCCGAGCGCAGAAACCAGACATTCAGGAACGCCGACAGATCCGCGAGGCCCGGCGCATCGCCGAGCAGGAACGGCTTTCCGTGCGCGAGTTGATCCTCAACCATCATCGCATTCGCGCGCCACTGGTCGCGCATCATGGGCGCGGCCGCCTTCATCATTGCGGTATCGAACGGACGGCCCGACAATTCCTCGCGATCCTTGATGAAGTCCGCCGGCACCTGATCGGCGCGCCGCCCGAACACCACCGCCACCGTCACGCCGAACCACGCACGCTCGCCCCAGCCACGCAGCGCGTAGCCGAGCCCGGCAGCGCCCTCGCCCGCCATCGGCGGATCAGGAAAGCGGCGATCAATCTCGCGGAGGATGAGGCCCGTGTCGCAGTAGATGTCAGCGCCGATCTGCATCACCGGAATGCGGCGATAGCCACCGGTGAGCGGCGCGAGGAACGGTCGCGGCATCATGTTCGATTGCTCGACGCGCGACCACGCAAGGCCCTTCATCCCAAGCGCAAGACGGATGATCTCCGCGTAGGGCGACGTCGGATACTGGTGCAGGATGACGCCGGACATCAGCCGAGTTCCGTCGAAAAGCGGATGGTGTTGGTCGCCATGCCGTCGCGCACGATTTCGACGCCGCCGCTGCGCATCATCCATTCGAGACGATGATCGCGATACTGGCGCTTGAAGAGCCCGGCCTTCACCGCCTCACCCACCTGCGCCATGCCGGCCATCGAAGCCTGCGATTCCGCCGCCGTGAGCTTCGCGCTTTCCCGCGCCATGCAGCGCGCGACCCAGGCCGCGAGCGTCGAGCCTTCAGCAGGCTTTGCGCTGGCGAGCAGATGCGGCAACGCCGCCATGTCGGGGCGACCAAAAATGTCGCCGGCGAAAAACGGGCGACCACCGAGATGGCGCGTCAGGAAGGCGTGAAACTGGCCGATCTGGCGGGCCGCCTCGCCTTCGAGTTTCGCGCGGGCCGCCTCGTCGCCGCGCCGGAAGACGCGCAATTCCATCAGGCCCCAGCCGATCGCCTCAAGCTGCGTGTCCACCGCCTCCTCGATCATGCGGCAGCGCGCGCGGTCCGCCGGCGCCGGCGG
>JAWXBS010000149.1:0-8549 GCA_034440275.1 Alphaproteobacteria bacterium | reverse complement strand
GCCGAAGCGACCGCCGCCCACGGATCGCCGCGACTACTACGAAGACATGGTCGCGGTCTGGGAAGACGCGCGCTTCGAGATCGACGCCGCCGTGCGGCGGCTGTGGGATACGTCATGACGATCGCGAAAATCCGCACGACCTCCGCCGCGAAAGCACACGCTTTCGCGGACGAGAACGCATGCGCATTACTGTGGGATGATCAGCGCGCGCTGCACCACTAACGCCGAATGTGCGCACGCGGGGCCAGTCAACAAATGCGACGCCAGCCCGCGCGCCCATTTGCCGCAATCATTGTGTGGCTTTTGGCCTGGCGCATGTAGGGGTGTAGTTCACCGACACGTTTTAGGGAGACGCATGATGGCCGGACGGGTCGCAGGGAAGAAAGTCTTCATCACAGGCGCGGCGCAGGGCCTGGGCGAAGCCATGGCCCGCATGCTCGCGCGCGAGGGCGCAACGGTGGCGGTGAGCGATATCAACGTGGTCAAGGCGCGCGATGTGGCCGCGTCGATCGTCGCCAGCGGCGGCAAGGCTTTCGCCTACGAGCAGGACGTGTGCAGCGCCGCGCGCTGGGAGAGCGTGCTGAAGGACGCCGCCAGTGACATGGGCGGGCTCAATATCCTCGTCAACAACGCCGGCATCGCCGGCGCGGGCTCCGTCGAGACCGAGACGCTCGAAGGCTGGAAGCGCGTGATGGACATCGATCTCGACAGCGTCTTCCTCGGCTGCCGCTTCGCCATGCCGGTCATCCGCGAGAGCGGCGTTCCCGGGTCCATCGTCAACATCTCCTCGATCTCGGGACTGATAGCCGCGCACAATAGCGCGGCCTACAATGCGGCGAAGGCGGGCGTGTGGATGCTCTCGAAATCGGTGGCGCTGCACGGCGCACGCATGAGCCCGCAGATCCGCTGCAACTCGGTGCATCCCGTTTTCATCGACACGCCCATCCTCGACGTCTTCAAGAAGCAGATCGGCGAACAGGAGGTGCACGCCAAGCTTTCCCGGCAGATCCCCATGGGCCGGATCGGCGAACCGGACGATGTCGCCTACATGGTCCTCTACCTCGTCAGCGACGAAGCGAAGTTCGTCACCGGCGCGGAGTTCAAGGTCGACGGCGGTATATCGGCGATGTGAGGAAGAGCTCTTGCCCCAGGCGTCTGAACGACCGATCTATGTGAAAACTCGGGAGGCATGAGCATGGAAGACCGCGTTCGCTGGCTCGCCTTCGGGGCGATTGGATTGATCGCGGTGGGGATCCTTGCGCTGATCGCGCCGCAACGGATGCCGGGCGCGAAGACTGCGCTGGACCGCAAGGCCGAAGAGATCGCAGCGTCGAAGGTCGTCGACTGCACGCCCAACCCGCACTTCGAGAAGTTCCGCGGCCTCTCGTCGGACTGGCAGCACCTACGCAAGCAGCGCGACGGCTCCACCATCGAGTTCAACCCCTTCACCATCTCGTGCAACCCCGAGACCGGCGAGCGCGACATCTGGATCCAGATCCTACGCTCACGTCCCGAGCAGGAAACCTTCGACGACGAAAAGACGATCGAGACCATTTCTTTCACCCGCGATCGTTATCAGTTCCGCATCGACTGCGTGGGCCGGCGCTACGCGATGCTGGAACGCCGCATCATGGGCGACGCGCCGGAAGACTCCGTGCGCACGATGCCGATGGCCGCCTCGACAGTGGAGCTGCAGCCGATCGAGGAAGGGGGAGTCGCTGCCGCGCTGGTAGGTCCGACCTGCGCGCGTGGTCGCTAACGACGGTCCGTGATCATCACGTTGGTGATGAGGACCTTCACGCCCGGCCCGCCCATCGCGCGATCCACCGAACCCTGCGCCATGACGCACAGGCGGGTCGGATCGGGCGCTGCGCCCGGACGGATGTGACTCATGGAGTACTCCGAGACCGCACTGCGCAACGCATCCTGCAGGCGCGGTCGCATGGCTTGGGCGCGCGTGCGCAGTCGCGCATCGGGGATATCGAAACCGAACTCGGCAGTGATCATGCCGCCAATGCCGCGCCCCAGCGGGGTCGCGGAGGTGAGTGGCGGCATCGGCACGTAGGACGGCGCGCTCGTGAGGCGCGTGGCGCCCTTGCCCGCGTCCGACTTCGGCGGATCGCTGGCGATACTGACGCCGGTGATCATCATCGCGCCTGAAAGCGCCGCCGCTGCGAGAAATCGGGACATGCATCGCTTATCGGCGCGACCGGCTAACGGGCGGTAAACCCGCCAGCCGGCCGGGCGTTCAGCATTTTACGGCGGTGAAGGCGTCGATGGCGGTGCCGCCCGTTCGCACGACCGCGTCGTTGAAGTCGCGCAGGTCGAACGTGCCGGCGAGCGACTTGATCGCCTGCTGGCGCTAAAGCGAGCGCGCACATGCACCGCAAAGCACATGGGTCGGATTTGCGATGAACGACCTCAGTGTGCGCCGGGAAGTCCCGGCCCAATCTCGCCCTGGAACAGCTCGCGCAGATCGACGGTAGAGCGCGCGCCGAGATCGTGGAAATGATCGTCGATCCAGCGATCTGCGGCCATGCGGCCGATCCTGAAAAGCTGCTCGAAGAATCCGAAATCCGTGTTGAGCTTCGCCACCGTCCCCAGCGGCAGAAGCGCTGCATCGTCGCTGACCACATGGATCAGCATCTTGTTGTAGCGCCCCTCTTCCAGTCTGCCCTGATCGAGCAGGCGGCCGACGAACTCGATCGCGTGCAATTCGCGCAGCAGGCTTGCGTTGAAGGTGATTTCATTGACGCGCGCCGCAATGTCGCCTGCTGTTCGCGGGATGCCGGGCCGTTCGATGGGATTGATCTGCACGATCAGGATGTCGCGCGACTTCGGCTTGTCGAACAAGGGGAAGAGCGGCGGATTGCCCATGTAGCCGCCGTCCCAATAATGCGCGCCGCCGATCTCCACCGCCTGGAACATCTGCGGCAGGCAAGCTGATGCGAGCACATGCCGCGCGGTCATTTCTGCATTGGTGAAGATGCGCGCGCGGCCGGTCTCGACATTCGTCGCCGCAACATAGAGCCGGATGCTCTTGCAGTGCTGCACGCGATCGAAGTCGACGAGCTCGTCGAGCACGTCGCCGACCGGATTGAGATTGAGCGGGTTTGAGTCGTAGGGGCTCGACGCATCCATGACGGCGTTCCACCACCACATCCACGGCGTCGTGATCGCCTGGCCCATCAGCGGCCCGAGCGACGACAGCATCATCGCCTGCAGCGGCGAACGACGGAACGGGCTCGCGGCACCCGCGCGCGCGATGCCTTCCCAGAACACCCGCAGCGCGACGCGCGCCTCGGCCTTGCCGCCCTCTACCAGCGCCTCGCAAAGGACCACGCCGTTCATCGCACCGGCGGACGCACCCGAGATCGCAGCGATCTCCAGTCGATCGTCTTCAAGAATGCGATCGAGCACCCCCCACGTGTAGGCGCCGAGCGCGCCCCCGCCCTGCAGCGCCAGGTTGATTCGTTTGACGGCTGCCTTCGTCATGGCGTCCTACTGCACCGTCCAGCCGCCATCCATGGAGATCGCCGCGCCGTTGAACTGGTTGGCGGGCTCGGTGGTGAGGAAGACCGCGAGCGCGGCGATATCTTCGACCTTCACGAATTCCTTCGTGGGCTGCGCGGCGAGGAGCACGTCGTTGATGACCTGCTCGCGCGTCATGTTGCGCGCCTTCATCGTGTCGGGGATCTGGTTCTCAACGAGGGACGTCAGCACATAACCGGGGCAGATCGCGTTGCAGCGCACGCCGTCGCGCGCGCCTTCGAGCGCCACTGCTTTCGTGAAGCCGACAACGCCATGCTTGGCCGCCACGTATGCCGACTTGAACGGCGAGGCGACGAGCCCGTGCGCGGAAGCGATATTGATGATTCGGCCCCACTTCTTCGCCTTCATCTGACCGAGCGCCGCACGCGTCGTCCAGAAAGCGGATGAGAGGTTCAGCGCGATGATCTGGTCCCACTTCTCCAGCGGGAAATCCTCCACGGGCGACACGTGCTGGATGCCGGCATTGTTGACGAGCACGTCCACCCCGCCGAACGCGGCGATGGCGCTGGACACGAGCCCGCCCGCCCCTTCGGCCGTCATCAGGTTGGCCCCGTCATAGCGGACATCAACACCCGTCTCGGCCGCGAGGCTGCTGCGGATCTTCTCGATCTCGCCGGCGTCGCCGAGGCCGTTGAGGGTCACGTTCATGCCCGCATGTGCGAAGGCCCGAGCGATGCCGAGGCCGATGCCGCTCGTCGATCCAGTGACGACTGCCGACTTCCGTGTGCTCATGGGTGCTGACCTTTTCGTGCTGACCGACTATCTACCGGGCCGCTTGACGCCGCAGCCCCCCGGGCGATACGCCCGCCCGTTGTCCGACAGAAGTGGCCCCGACTGAAGTGGGCAGAACGAGGCGCCCGCCATGTATTTTTCCGAGATCCAGGCCTTCATTTCGGGGTTTCCAGAATTCCTCATACAATTGGGCACGGCACTGGGTCTCTTTGTCGTCGGTCTGACCACCTACGTCCTTTTGACGCCCCACAAGGAACTCGCCCTCATCCGAGACGGCAACGCCTCGGCGGCGCTCGCGTTTGGGGCCGTAGTCGTGGGTCTGGCCATCCCGCTCGGCGCGTGCCTGGCGCACAGCTACAGCGTGCTCGATCTCATCGTGTGGGGTGTGGTCACGCTTCTGGTGCAACTCATCACCTTCCGGTTCACCGACATCTTCTTGCGCGGCCTGCCGCGCCGCATTGCCGAGGGCGACGTCGCCGCCGCGATCTTCCTCATGTCGGTAAAACTCGGCGTGGGCATCATCCTCGCCGGCGCGCTGACCGATCCTTCGCTCAGCCTTTTCCGCACCGCCTGATCCGATGCGCATACCCGACTGGGTGATCTATCTGCTGGTCGTCAGCGCCATCGTCTGGGCGGTCTTCCGCCTCGACAGCCGCCGCGACGACTCCACGACGACGGAAATCCCCGGAGTCGAGTACGAAGGCCCGGCCCTCCAGCCCGCGTCCGTGTTCGACCCCGAAGTGCTCGTTGAAGTCGGCCCCGTTTCATCGGGCGTCGGCACCGCCTTCGCGATCGACGAGAACGGCTGGTGGATCACCGCCCGTCACGTGGTCGGCGACTGCAAGGACGTCGGCATCATCGTCGGTCGCCGCGCCGCCGTGCCGGTGCGTTCGGTCCGCGTCGCGCCGTTCGCCGATATTGCACTGCTCAAGACCGATCGTGCACCGGAGGCGCTCGCGCTCGATCTCAAGGAAGACGACCTCCACATCGGCCAGCTCGCGTTTCACATCGGTTTCCCGCAAGGCAAGCCCGGTGAGGCAGTGTCGCAACTTTACGGACGTGAAAAGCTGATCGCGCGCGGCCGCTACAAAGTCGAAGAGCCGGTGCTGTCGTGGGCCGTGCTCGGCCATACCGAACGCATGAGCGGGTCGCTTGCCGGCATGAGCGGTGGGCCCGTGCTCGATGAGAAGGGCAATGTGATCGGCGTGACGATCGCGGAGTCGCCACGACGCGGACGCCTTTACACTGCATCACCCGCCTCGGTTGCGCGCCTGCTCGGCCTTGCGAATCTCAAGCCACAGGGCGATCCTGCGCCCCTCATGACTCGCCAGACCTACGGACCGAAGGCCGACGAACTACGCAGGTCGCTGCGCGTCGCGCAGGTCGTGTGCGTGGCCAACGACGCCGCACCTGTCGAACAGTCGCCGGGCTGAGCATGTCGGACACCTTCGCCGATCGCCTGACCGCCGCGACCAAGGCGTGCGGTGCGCCGTTGTGCATTGGTCTCGATCCGCTGCCCGATCGCATTCCCGCGTTGTTCGGCGACGCGCACGAAGATGCAGACGCCGTCGCGAATTTTTGCGAAGCCATTCTCGAACGCGCCGTCGGCAAGTGTGCGGCGGTGAAACCGCAGCTCGGCTTTTTCGAGCCTTACGGTCCCGAAGGTTACGCCATCGCCCGCGACATCACCGCCGCGGCATCGGCGCGCGGCGTGCCCGTCATCCTCGACGCCAAGCGCGGCGATATCGGCACGACGGCGGAAGGCTATGCGCGCGCGACGCTCGGCGCCGCTCCGGGCTTCGACGCCGACTGCGTGACCGTCAGTCCTTATCTCGGCCTGGATTCGCTGCAACCCTTCATCGAGGCCGCGAAAGTCGGCGGCAAAGGCGTCGCTGTGCTCGTGCGCACTTCCAACCCCGGCGCGCGCGATATACAGGATCTGGACGTCGGCGGCGCACCGCTTTGGACTCGCGTCGCTGAAATGCTGCGTCCCGCGATGGACGCCATGACGAGCGCATCCGGCTGGTCAAATCTGATGATCGTCGCCGGCGCCACCTGGCCGGAGGAAGCGCGTCGCATCCGGGCGATCCTGCCGAACGCGCTTTTCCTCGTGCCCGGTTATGGCGCTCAGGGCGCGAGCGCGGCGGACGCTCTGGCCGGTCTCGTCGGCGGACTTGGCGGCGTCGTCAGCGCGTCGCGATCAGTGCTTTACCCACCTGCCGCCCAGGCCGCCGGCACCATGGCCGCGTGGCGAGACGCCATCGACGAAGGGATCGCAAAGACCGTTGTGGAACTTTCACGGGCCTGACTCGCTTTAAACGCGACCGGGGGTGCGTTCAGGGTTAATTTCGCGCATTGCCTAGGACGAGCCAGTCGGGTGGCGCGGGCGATATCTCACGGAGAACGGCATGATTCGGACGATTGCGGCCACGTTGGCGACGGCCTGTCTCATGGCTGGCCTGATGCTGACCGGACCGGCCGCCGCCGACGGACCCGGTCCTGCGGCGCCGAAAGGCACTGTGCGCCCCGCGACTCCCTTGCCGCCCGGCTCCGTCACCAAGGAGGACGGCACGACGGTGCTGCCCGGCGGCGTCACCGCCCCGCCCGAGACCGTCGGCAAGAACGGCGACATCCCGCTGGCGAACGGAGCACTGCGCCTCTTCGTGCCCACCACCTATTATTTCATGCCCGCCGCAGAGGCCCGCGCGCACCTGCAGCGCATCAACGCCCCTACGCCCGCCGGCGAAGTGCTGGGCATGATCGCGCCCGCCAATTCGCGCCCCCTCGACGACGCGTTCTGGGGCGCGGTGATCAGCTACAACCCCCTTGGCCATGTCGCCGAACAGCGCTCGGATCGCTTTTCGGCGCCTGATTTTCCCGACGAAGTCCGCGCCGCCCGCCCGGCGCCCGCGCCGCGGCTTGAGTCCTTCGCCGTGCTGCCGAGCCACGATCCGGTGCGGCATGCAACATCGTGGACCGAGCGCTACCCCGCCGCGACCCCGACAGCCCGCTCGGTGCGCTCGGAACAACGCATTCTCGGCCGCGACGCCGTCGCCGGCGTGACCATCGATGGTCGCCCCGACCAGATCGCCACCATCACCGCCGCCCTGCCTGAGATCGGGCGCATGGTGACGTTCGCACCCGGCAAGGCCTATGGCGATTACGTCACCGGAACCGATGCGCAGCCCGCTTATGACCTGCCTAGCCTCCTCACGCTGAAGGGCCGTCCCGCCGGCGCCGTCACGCCCGCCGTCGAACCGGCCGGTGAGCCAGGCGCCGCGCCGCAGTCGGCCCTGAACATGGCCAGCCTAACCAAGTGGCTGCCGTGGGCCGGCGCAGGGCTTCTCGTGCTGGCGCTGATCCCGTGGCTCGTCGGCCGCTCGCGCCGCCGCAAGGACGAGATCGCCGAGGACCGCAATCTCGTGCCGCCCGCCGAGAGGAAAGACTAGGCGGCGAATACGTCCCCGTCGCGCACGGCGACGGGGAACGGGGTCAGACCGCCCTTCGCGGGACCGCCGACGCAGACGCCGTCTTCGACTCGGAAGCTCGCGCCGTGCGCCGAGCAGACGAGATAACGCTGCTCCATCATGACAACCCGGCCGTCGAACCGTTCGAGCGGCTGGCGCGCGTGCGGACAGTCGTTCTCATAAGCGATGATGCGCTCGCCCTGGCGGACTGCGATGAGCGAGAACAGCGCTTCGCCCGACCGGAAATCGAAGGCGCGACCTTCGCCGTCGTCGAGATCGGCGAACGCGAAGAGCCTGGCGCCCGGCATCGGTCGCGCCGGATTCACACGCCCTCCGCCCGGAAGGGCCGCATCAGCAACGCCACGATGGCGCCATCTACATCGAGGCGATCGGCGATGACGTCGTCCACTGCTGCGCAAATCGGCATTTCCACGCCGTGTTTCGCCGCGAGCGCCACGACCGCCGGCGCTGACGCGGCGCCTTCGGCGACGGACCGTCTCTCGCCGAGCACGTCAGCCGCCTTGCGACCTTCACCGAGCGCCGCGCCAAGAGACATGTTGCGTGACGTCAGGCTCGAACACGTCAGCACGAGGTCGCCCAGACCGCAGAGGCCGGAAAGTGTTTCCTGCCGTGCGCCGAGCGCAAGCCCCAGGCGGCACAGCTCCGCAAACCCGCGCGTGATCAGCGCCGCCCGGGCGCCGTCGCCAAGTTTGCGTCCCTCCGCGATACCGCAGGCGATGGCGATCACGTTTTTCACCGCCCCGCCGATTTCGGCGCCGACGAGGTCATCTGTAAGAT
>JAWXBS010000148.1:0-3283 GCA_034440275.1 Alphaproteobacteria bacterium | reverse complement strand
GGTGGGGCTGGATTACGGGTCGGTGTCGAACGCACTGTATCGGATCAGTCTCCGACTTGGGCGTGATCGCGAAGTGCAGCACGAATGGGAAGCGCTTCTCAAATGCTCATATCAAGAGACGTGACCCCAATAGCCCTTCAATCTTCCGCTACGATGAGAGAAACCGCGCTAGCTATGGCGGCACTCATGGTGACCTTAACCGCTTCTGGAGGGGCTACTCCGATTAAGAAACCGATTAGCGCGGAGGAGGTGTTGCGTTTAGATGACGAGAATCGTCGCGCGCTGTATGCAACTTTGAGACCGGAGCAGTTAATAAATCCCCGTGACTACCTGGCGTTGCTTGAACAAGGTCTTCGGGATGCAGATACAGTCGTCAGGAGAAATGCCGCCGGTCAAACCGCGATGGCGCTCGTCGGCCTCCAACGACTGAAACGCGAAGGAAATACTCTTCCGATAGACGTGTCCAGGCTGCCCGCCTTGCAGGATACGCTAAGGCAAGTTCTGAATGATCCGGATGCGCAAGTTCGAGGTGCAATCAGCTCGGCCTTGGCGTTCAGTGACGTTGCGAATGCTGAGATTGAAACCCTGTTACTTGAGCAGTGGCGGAGGGAGGGAAACGCGGAACTCAGAGTCGCTAACCTAAAAGCACTCGTAGATGCTGGGTATAGGTCGGATCGACTTAACAATGCTTTAGTATCGTCGCTTTCGGATGGTGAGCGAAGAGTGCGAGAGCAGGCATCTCGTCTAACCGCCGAAGTCAAGCCCCCTGCAGCGTTACCAAAGCTCGCTGCGTTGTTAGCGGATAAAGAGATGGCGCGTGATTTCGTTGTTGATGCAATCGCCTCATATGGGCCGGAGGCGGGGGTTTACTTGCCGACGCTGGAGAAACTTCTAGGCGACCCCTCGGTTGGAGGGACGCTTCCCGAACGTCTTCGCCGTGCTATCGAGGCGATTAGGAATCCCCAGCCTCAAGCGGCGGCAGCGCCGAAAGTGAAAGCCGTTGCGTTGGCGGATGCGCCCCCAGCTCCACCGCAGCCGGGAGCAGCCGCACCTGTCGCGACGACGCCACCGCCGGCAACACCAGCTCCGACCGCATCACCCGCGGCTTCGCTGTCGCCGGCTACACCCGCCCCGCAAACGCCCGCGCCGGTGGTTGAGCGCAAAGCTCCGGTGTGGCCGTGGGTCGCCGGGATCATCGCACTAATCGCAATCGTGTCTCTGATCCTAAAGCGGCGCGCATAAACAGGGCGCTTCGCCCGACATCATTTTGAAGCGTTGCGCCAGCGCTCGCAGAGATCGCCGGCCGCTTCGGACCAGGTTGGAAACCCGAACTCAAAACCGCTCTCGATCAGGGGGCCGGGAACGACGCGGCGGCTCTTGAGGATGAGTTCCGTTTCGGTGCGCAGAAAAAGAGCACCGATCTCCAGCATCCATGCCGTAGCGGGAAGCCCGAGACGAATGCCCCACGCCTCGCGCAGCACACGCATGAACTCGGCGTTCGGCAAAGGCTCTGGCGCGGCGAGGTTCACCGGTCCTGAAACGTCCTCGTGCTCGATCAGCCAACGGATCGCGCGGATGAAGTCCGCTTCGTGAATCCAGGAAACATACTGGCGTCCGTCGCCCGACTTTCCCCCAAGTCCGAAACGCACCAGCCGAAGCAGCACATCGAAGATGCCCCCAGGATCGGGACTCATCGTCATGGCAGAACGCAACAGCACCTTGCGCGTCTGCGGCAGCGGCCCTGCTTCCTCAACGGCTCGTTCCCAAGCAGTGGCGACATCGATGCTAAAGCGCCACGTCTCGGGTGCGTTTGGTTCCGAGCCGCCGATGATGCCCGTCGCCTCATCATTCGGTGCATCATAGCGATGCGCGTAGATCGTGGCCGTGCTCGCTTGCAACCACACGCGAGGCGGGCGAACTGCGCGGGCGATCGCCTGGCCGATGACGTGTGTTGAATCCACTCGCGATTGCTTGATCGCATGACGGTTCTCCGGCGTGTAGCGGCAGTTGACGTTTTTGCCGGCTAAGTTGATGACCGCATCCGCTGCTTCAAGTTCCGTGCTCCAGGCGCCGAGCGTCCGCGCGTCCCAGGCGACGACGCGCCAGGGCCGGTTCGTTGACGGGCGGCGACTGAGTTCGATCACCTCGTGTCCGTCCTTTTGAAAAGCACGCGCGAGCAATGTTCCGACCTGTCCAGAACCGCCGGGAATAATAATCTTCATGGCGGAGTGTGCGCAAAGAAGCGGCTAGCTTCACCTGTTAAAATGCGCCTTCACAAAACACGCTCCCGATAAGTGTGGCGGCGTCCCGCCGAGGCAAGTGTGAGCGAACCGCCCGCCACGGCAGGAGTTGCGCCGTCGCAGCATGCCGCCCGTTTAACCGCCGGCATCCTGCGCCGTCACATCTCCTGCTTGCCGCGCCGGGACCGCCAACCCCCGCCCGCCCCGTTCCCGCCGCGCGGCTGTCACGCCGGGTGCTTGCGCGAACCGCTGCGCGCGGCGCTGGTCACGGCTCCTGCTCGCGTTCGTCCCCCCACGAAACGCGCAAAGAGGCAGGAGCCGCGCCCAGCGCCGCGCTCCGCTCAGCACACAACAGCGGTAAGGCAAAGCAGCGGCCAACCGCCTTCGCCCGCGCCGGCTCTCCCAAGGGAGGCCTCCCGGCGCCCCGCTGCTTTACCTTACCGCGCATTGTATGCTGTAGCGCGCACCCGGCGCGCCAGCCGCCCCAGGAACCAACCAAAGCCAGCCGGACCAACCAGGCGCGGCCAAGCCACTCCTCCCACTCCAAGAAGTTAGTCGGCGTCCGCCGAGCTGGTTGTCGAGCGGCGGCGCACCCTGCGCCCTCCACCGCCTAACGCCCGCGCAGCGTGCGCCGCCGCAGAAAGGTCAGCGCTGCGCGAGTTCGCTTTGGAAGCTCCGCACCACGGCGCTGCGCGGCGACTAGCGCTTGCTCCACCTTCGCCGCCGAGCCATGCTAGGCCGGCCGTCGGAGTGATCCGCGCGTGAAAACGGCGGGGGAGCGGCGGCTTGGGTTGGGTGTTGAGAGTGGTTCATCCTGAGAGGAGGAGTTCGGCTTCGCTGGGGAGGCGGCCGAGCCATTTGCCGCCGAGCCAATGGCGGAAGAGAGCAAAGGGGTCGGTCCTTGCAATGACTCACCGGAGCAACCAAAGGCGCGGACAGAGGGATCTGCGCTTTGCATCACAATCGGGAGCGCAACGCCCTCCCCACCCCGACCGGGTACGGTTACTCGCCTCTGAGCGGTCGCCTGCAAGGTGACCTTAGGC
>JAWXBS010000147.1:0-13768 GCA_034440275.1 Alphaproteobacteria bacterium | reverse complement strand
CGCCGGGCTCCGCGAGCGGATTGCGCAGCAAACCCTGCAACGCCGCGCCCGCGAGGCCGAGTGCGCCGCCGACGAGGATGGCGAGTGCGGCGCGCGGCGCGCGCAGTTCCCGCACGATGACGCCGCCGAGATCCGGCGCGCCGCTGACGAGCGCGCGCCACGCGTCGAGCGGCGAGAACCAGATCTTGCCCGCCAGCAACGAGAGCGCCGCCAGCATCAGCACCAGCATGGCGAGCGCTGCAAGCCAGAGGTGATAGCGTTCCGCCCTCATCGCCGCGCGTCTCTCGTTGCAAGCGTGCGATCGATCTCGGTGCGCAGCGCGACAGCGGCGTCTGCAGTGAACGGCCCGCCGCAGCTCGTCAGCGCTTCGGGCACGGAGAGCATGCGCCCGCGCCAGCGGTTGCGGATTGCAGGATGGCGCGCGGCTTCGCTGCGCAGGGACGGTTCGGGCGTCGCTTCGGCGGTAATGAGGAGATCGGGTGACGACGCGATCAGTCGCTCCGCGTCCAGCGTGCCGAACCCCTGAATGCCGAGCTCGCGGGCGAGATTGCGTGCGCCGGCCGCCTGCACCACCGCATCCGACAACGTGCCCGCGCCGGGCGCCATGCCGGGGCCGGACCAGAAGGCGACGACGGGTTTCTGCGCAGGTTCGCGTGCGGCGAGGCGCGCGAGCGTTGCGTCCATGCGGGCGAGCGCGGCGTCGGCTTTCGCGCGTTCGCCCAAGGCATCGCCGATGTCGCGGGTGATGCGGCGGATGTCGTCCCAGCTTTCGGCCGGCGGCGCTTCCACGAGCGGCGCGCCGAGGGCGCGCAATGTCTCGACGGTGGCGCGCGTGGTGTAGGTTCCGGCGAGCACCATGTCCGGCCGCGCGCGCAGAACTTCCTCTGAGGCGCCGTGATTGACGGGCACATGGCGCGCCGCGTCCGCCATCGCCGACAGCGCCGGATCGCGCGCGAGCCACGACACCGAGACGATGCGTTCGCGCGGCAACAGCATCAGCGCGAGCTGATCGGTGCAGAGGTTGATCGACATCACGCGCTGCGGCGGCTTCGCGGCGGCGGGTGCGGCGCACAGCGCGACAGCAACGGCGAGCAGGATGCGACGCATCGGGACTCCCACGAACGACCACGTGTCGTCGCGCGGATACCCGCTGCCAGCGGCTCACCCGGCCGAGGGCATGACGACGATCACCGGCCGGTCTCCTGGCTCGCGGGTCATAGTGTCGGTTCGGACCTTCCCGGGAACGGTACCCAGTGGCGCGTGATGAACCGACGCTCGCCGCCTACAGTTGCGGGGACAGCCGCGGAATTGCACCGCGTTCCCGACACCGATGACGTTGCCTTGTGGTGCACGGGGATGGACCGGGACGCAAGGGCGAGCGTGCGGAACGCGATGGGTGTCCTTCCGTTGAGCTATCGCAAGGCCATCGTGATCCGGCGCGCCTTCACTCCGGCCGTGGAGGATGTGACGTGAGCAGGCGGTTGGGCGCTGACGCACGGCTTTGGATGCTGCCGCTGCTGAAGGCCGTGCACACGGCGGTGTGGGCGTTCTTCGTGATGTGCATCGCGGCGATCTGGGTATTCGCCTTTCGCGGCGAGCTGCTGCAGGCGGCCATCGCCACAGGCGTTGTCCTTGCGGAGGTGGCGGCCCTCGCCGTCAGTGGCTGGCGCTGTCCGCTCTCGCCGATCATCGCGCGCTACACCGAGGATCGACGGGTGAACTTCGACATCTGCCTGCCGGCATGGCTAGCGGGCGGCACGATGCCGATCTTCGGGACGCTCTATGTGGGCGGAATTCTCTTTGCCTTCGGCAGGTGGGCGTTTGGCGCGTTCTAGATGATGCAAGCCGAAGGAAGCCGTTTGATGTTCGCCAACCCTGCAGACCGCCTTCCACCCGCCGTATACGAACTCGCCCTGCGGCTCGGTGCAGATCCGAAGGCTGGCCCGCACGAAGTGCGGCTGACGCAGGCGGGGCGGATGAAGACCGCGCTTGAGGCGACGTCGTGGATGAAATTCACCGCGACACAGACGATGTCGTTGCGTGACTGCGCGTTCGACTGGCGTGCGCGGTTCGGGCCGTTCGGCGCCATTGCGGCGCGCGATGCACTGGCGGCAGGGGAAGGCCGGCTCGACGTCACGGCGCTCGGCTTCATCTCCATTGCGCGCACCGCGCCGTCCGTCGCGCTGCTGCGCGGGGAGTTGATGCGCTATCTGGCCGAGATTGCCTGGGCGCCGGACGCCATACTGCACAACACCGAACTGCGCTGGCGGAGCGAGGGCCCCGGCGCGCTGGTCGTCAGCGCCGGCGTCGGCGAGGCGGCGTGCGAGGTGGTGCTGAGTCTCAATGGCGAAGGACGCATCGCCGGGACTTTCGCGCGGGATCGTCCGCGCTCGACCACGCCGCCGGAGTTCCCAACGCCCTGGCGCGGACGGTTCTCGGACTATCGCCGCCACGACGGACGCTGGCTGCCCTTCGCCGGCGAGGTGGCGTGGAGATCGATGGTCGCGAGATCGTCTACTGGCAGGGACGCCTGCTTGAGTGGGCGGTGCAGGCCTAGGCCTTCGCGAACACCAGCGTCGCGTTCGTGCCGCCGAAGCCGAAGCTGTTGGACATCACTGTCTCCAAGGCCCCGTCAAAGCGCTCCAATAAAATCGGCAGATCGGCGAAGAGCGGGTCGAGGTTGAAGATGTTGGCGCTCTTGGCGGCGAAATCGGCGCCGAGCATCATCAGCGAATAGATCGCCTCCTGCACGCCGGCCGCGCCGAGGCTGTGGCCGGTGAGAGATTTCGTCGATGAGATCATCGGCGGCTTGTCGCCGAAGGTTTCGCGCACGGCCTGCATCTCGCGCTCGTCGCCGATGGGCGTGGAGGTGCCGTGCGGGTTCAGATAGTCGACGCGGCGACCGCTGATCGTGCTCATGGCGAGCTTCATGCAGCGCACCGCGCCTTCGCCCGACGGCGCAACCATGTCGTGGCCGTCGCTCGTCGCGCCGTAGCCGATCAGTTCGCCGTAAATCTTGGCGCCGCGCGCCTTCGCGCGTTCGTATTCCTCAAGCACCACCATGCCCGCGCCGCCGGCGATCACGAAGCCGTCGCGATCCTTGTCGTAGGCGCGCGAGGCGACAGCCGGCGTTTCGTTGAAGCTCGACGACATGGCGCCCATCGCGTCGAACAGCACCGACATCGTCCAGTCGAGCTCTTCGCAGCCGCCGGCGAACACCACGTCCTGCTTGCCCCACTGGATCTGTTCGGCGGCGGCGCCGATGCAGTGCGCGCTCGTCGCGCAGGCGGAGCTTATCGAATAGTTGAGGCCGCGAATCTTGAACCACGTGGCGAGCGCCGCCGACGGGCCTGACGCCATCGCCTTCGGCACCGCGAACGGGCCGACGCGCTTGGGGCCTTTTTCCTTTGTGGTCGCGGCGGCCTGCACGATCGTGCGGGTGGAGGGGCCGCCTTCGCCGACGATGATGCCGGTGCGGTCGTTGGAGACCTCGTTTTCCTCAAGACCGGAATCGCGGATCGCCTGCTCCATCGCCACGTGCGCCCAGCCGGTGCCCTGCGCGAGGAAGCGCGCGGCGCGGCGGTCGACGACCGACTCCCAGTCGAGCGTCGGGCTCGCGTGCACATGGCAGCGGAAGCCGAGTTCGGCGTATTCGGGCGCGCGCGTCACGCCGGAACGCGCCTCCCGCAGCGAAGCCATGACCTCGTTCGCGTTATTTCCGATCGACGAAACGATGCCGATCCCGGTGACGACGACTCGACGCAATGCGCACTCCCTCCGAAAATCTGGACGACGCCTTCTTGGAGCGTTTTCGTCCTAGAGACTTGCCGACAACTGTTCGGGCGTGAAGAGCCCGACCTTGAGATCCTTGGCGGTATAGATGGGCCGATCGTCGACGTAGGTCGTCCCGTCGCCCAGACCCAGCACCAGCTTGCGCAGGATCACTTTCTTGAATTCGATCTCGTAGCGCAGCACCCGCGCTGCGGGCGTCACCTGGCCGGAAAACTTCACTTCGCCGACGCCGAGCGCGCGGCCCTTCCCAGGCGCGCCGAGCCAGCCGAGGTAGAAGCCCACGAGCTGCCACATGGCGTCGAGACCGAGGCAGCCCGGCATGACGGGGTCGCCCTCGAAGTGGCACTTGAAGAACCAGAGGTCGGGATTGATGTCGAACTCGGCGACGAGCTTGCCTTTGCCGTACTGGCCGCCGGTCTGGTCGATGTCGACGATGCGATCGATCATCAGCATGGGCGGTAGGGGCAGCTGGGCGTTGCCCGGGCCGAAAAGGCGGCCGTGGCCGCTGTCGAGGAGCTGGGCTTGGGAGAGGGAGGTCGGGTAGGCGGACATGCGATCCTGAAGTCTCGAACGCGGGGCCGGATGCGGCCGCGCGCGGGCGGCGCCCGGTAATGCCAAGACTTTTACATGCGCGGGACGGGCGGCGGACGCAAGCGGGGCGCCCCGATCGCCCCTGCTACTCCGGCAGACCCTCGCAATCGTCGCCGCCCCAGAGGCCCGACTTGTCCACCCAGCCGGTCTGGGCGCCGGAAGGGGTTTCGACGGTCAGCTTGCGCCAGCCGCCGATGCAGGCGCCGAGACGCGCAATGACGCCCTTGGCCAGGTAGGCGACCATCCGGGATTCCGGGCGCGGGGCGGATCGCAGCGCAAGGCCCGGCGAGATGGTGGTGCTGACGTAGACGGTGCGGTTCGGCGAGAGCTTGTCGGCGCGGACCCAGGCGCGATCGCCCGACGGGTCGCGGACCCGGCGCCAGGAATCGCTCTCTTCAAGCACCTGAACCGGCAGGCCGGCGGTGTGGTAGACCCAGTCGATGCGGTGATCCATTCCCGGTCCGCGGCGGCCATGGACCTTGGGCGAGGCGAGACTTTCGAAGCGGGGCACCGGCAGGTGCGAGTCCGGCCCAAGGCGCGGCGTGTCGGCCGCAGCGGCGGTGGCCACGAAGGCGAGGCAGAGGGCGGCGGCGCGCAGCATCGGCGGGTCTCTTCTGAGAGCCTTCGAGACAAGAGCTGGGCACAAGACGCCGGGCGCCATGAAAACGGGCTTAACGGGCTGCGATTTCCTCTTTTTGGGGAGGCCGGCCTTTGTTCGGCGCCGACGCCTGTTATGTAGGGGCCATGCCGTCGAAGAAGCTCAAGGTCATCGTCACCCGCAAACTGCCCGATCCGGTGGAAACCCGGATGCGGGAGCTGTTCGACACCGAACTGAACCTCGACGACACGCCGATGACGACCGAGGCCTTGGTCTCGGCGGTCGGGCGCGCGGACGTGCTCGTGCCGACGGTGACGGACCGGATCGACGGGCGGCTCCTGTCGCGCGCCGGCGAACAGCTTCGCCTGATCGCGCAGTTCGGCGCAGGCGTGGACAATATCGACGTCGCCACCGCCATCCAGCGCGGCATCGCGGTCACCAACACGCCGGGCGTGCTGACCGAAGACACCGCCGACATGACCATGGCGCTGATTCTGGCGGTCCCGCGCCGGATCGTGGAAGGCGTGAAGCTGGTCGAGGCCGACAATTTCACCGGCTGGAGCCCCACGCACATGCTGGGGCGGCGCATCTGGGGCAAACGCCTCGGCATCATCGGCATGGGACGCATCGGACAGGCGGTGGCGCGGCGCGCGCGGGCGTTCGGACTTCAGATCCACTATCACAACCGCCGCAAGGTCTCCGCGCACATCGAGCAGGAGCTGGAGGCGACGTACTGGGAGAGCCTCGACCAGATGCTCTCGCGGATGGACATCGTCTCTGTGAATTGCCCGCACACGCCGGCGACATATCACCTCCTGTCGTCGCGTCGTCTCGCGCTGCTGAAGCCTCACGCCTATGTGGTGAACACCGCGCGTGGCGAGATCATCGACGAAGCCGCCCTCGCGCGCATGCTGGAGAAGGGCGAACTCGCCGGCGCTGGGCTCGACGTGTTCGAGCACGAACCGGCGATCAACCCGAAGCTGAAGAAGCTCCCCAATGTCGTGCTGCTGCCACATATGGGCTCGGCCACGCTTGAGGGCCGCATCGACATGGGCGAGAAGGTCATCATCAACATCAAGACCTTCGCCGACGGGCACAAGCCGCCGGACAGGGTGATTCCCGCAATGCTCTAGGGAGTGACGCGATGCGTGCCACAGGAGGATGCCACTGCGGCGCGGCCCGTTACGAAATCGATGGAGAGCCGATCGCCCACGCCCTCTGTCACTGCACCGACTGCCGCCGTCACGCCGGCGCGCCGATGGTGGGCTGGCTCATGCTGCCCGAGGCGATCTTTCGCGTCACGGAAGGCGTGGTCGCGGAATACGCCTCATCGGAGCACGGTCGGCGCTATTTCTGCCTGACATGCTCTACTATCGCAACGACGTGACGCTCGCCGGAATCGTCGATGTGCAGAGCGCGACGCTCGACGACCCCAACGCCGCGCCGCAGCCAGTTCACATCCAGACCGCCGATCGAATTTCGTGGATGCATGGCGCCGACGCGCTTCCCGCCTTCGATCGCCATCCGCCCGTCGGCTGATCTCGGCGCCCACGACTGCAGTGGCGCTCTCCGATGCGGATTGGCAGGTCGTGCGCAGCGCCTGCGCGAAGACGTGATCGCCTAGTCCGGCACCGCCGCTGAGAGCGGCACGCCGGCTACCGGCTCCGGCTCCATGCGATGCAGGAAGGTGCGCAGGTCTTGCGCACTCCGCGCCGGGATTTCTTCCTGTGGCACATGGCCGATGTTCTCGTAGATCACGGCCGTCGCGCCGGGGATGGCCTGCTCGAACAGCGTCGCGCCCGCGACGGGCACGAGATTGTCCTCCGCGCCGTGCAGGATCAGGGTCGGCGCTGTGATCTTCGAGAGCGCGTCCTTTGTCGCCACCGCGCGGTTGTCGCGGTTGGTGGTGATGGAGATCAGCACCGGGCGATGGTTCGGCGCGCGCGCCATGTCCACATAGCGCGCCACCATCGCATCATCGACCAGCGCCTTGTTCACGAACGAGGCCTCAAGTCCGCCACGCACGAGGCGCGTGCTGTCGAGATTGGTCATCAGCGGTCCGATCACCGGCGTGCGCAGCAGCTTGAACACGGCCGGCTCTTCTTCGTCATCGGCGCCCTCATGCGGCCAGCCGGACGCGCCGACCAGCACAAGTGAATCCACGCGGGCCGGATGGCGCAGCGCCGTCATCCACGCCGTGTTGCCACCCATCGAAGATCCCACGACCATCGCGTGATCGAGATCGATCTTGCCCATGAAGGCGTCGATGAAATCGGAATAGCCCTCGATGCTGGGCTGATAGTTCTTCGGCGTGCGCGTAAGGCCGTGACCGGGAAGGTCGACGCTTACGAGGCGGTACTCGCCGCCGAGTTCGCGCACCCAAGGCTCCCATGTGTGCAGCGACGCCGAGAAACCGTGGATCAGCAGGATCGGGCGGCCGTTGGGGTTGCCCTCGTCGCGCCAGTGCGCTTCGACGCCGCCGCCCATGTCGATGAACTTGGACGCCGGGCTCGCATAGGTCTTGTCGAGGGTCGCGTAGGTAATGTCGCCGCGCCAGAGCAGCGCCACGCCGCCAACGAGGATGCCGACGATCACGCCCAGCACCAGCAGCACGATTTTCCGCATCATCCCCTCCGGTTTTTCTGCCCATAAAGCAGGAAAGGACCGCGGCTCCTAGCTTGGGGGCTCCTGTCGCCAGCCAACCCGGCGGGCCCAGGCCTCGAAGCCTGCCTTGCGCGAGTCTATGTCGGGCGGAGGGCCGGCGCCTTCCTCGATCGCGTTGGCGCGGTGATAGGCGGTGACTTCGGCCAGCGGCGGGAGGCCGACCGATGCGCGGCGGCGCTCCACATCGTCGGGGTCGGCGATCGGCGCGGGTGAGAGTGCGCCGTCGAACCAGTCGAACTGAGTGCCGTAGAGCTGCGGGCGGCCCTCAAACACCGCGATGCGGTCCGAGAGATAAGCCGCATCCATCATGTTGGCGTCGCCGCGCGGGATGGCGTCGAGCATGAGCGCGAGGCCGCGTCGCTGCACGTCGGGTCGGCTGATCGCGTGTTGCAGGATGAGGAACGCCGCCGCCGCGCCATCGTCTTCCAGGCGTCCGCGATCAGGCCAGCCGATGGCGTCGAACACCTGCTCAAGGAGCGCGGCGTTTTCCAGATGCACGGCTTCCATCTCGGCGTTGTAGCCGTCGAACAGCGCGCCTTCGTGGACCAGACGCGCGCGCGTCTCGTAGTCCTTCTCCACCGCGCGCAGCAGCGCTTCGCGCCAGACTGGCTCCATGCTCATGACGCGCACACCGGGCAGGCGGGATCTGGTTTGAGGCGCACGGTGCGCGCTTCGGCCTTCAATCCGTCGAAGAGAAATACTCGCCCCGCAAGCGTCTCACCGGCGCGCGCAATGATCTTGATCGCTTCCAGCGCCATCATCGATCCGATGACTCCCGTCAATGCGCCGACGACGCCGACTTCGGAGCAGTGCTCTGCCTGCGGCGGCTCTTCCGGCACGAAGCAGCGGTAGCAGGGCAGGCGTTCATCGGCGGGCGCAAGTTTCGTCGTGCCGGAAGCGAACACGCCGACCTGACCATCCCATCGCCCGACGGCGCCGGACACCAGCAGAATGCCGAGCGCATGGCACGCATCGTTCACCGCAAAACGCGTGTCGAAATCATCGGTGCCGTCGAGGACGATGTCGGCGCCAGTGAGCAGGCGCTCGGCTTTCATCGCATCGAGTTGAACGGCGACGGGATTGATTTCCACGGCGGGATTCAAGGCAGCGAGCGCATCGCGGCCGACGAACGCCTTCAACTGCCGCACATCGCCTGTGCGATAGAGGATCTGCCGCTGCAGGTTCGAGAGAGACACGCCATCGTCGTCGATCAGCGTCAGTTTCCCGACGCCCGCCGCCGCCAGATACATCGCCGCCGGCGCGCCGAGCCCGCCGAGGCCCACGATCGCCACATGCGCCGCCTTCAGGCGCTGCTGCCCCGGCCCGCCGATTTCCTTCAGCAGGATGTGGCGCGAGAAGCGTTCGAGATCGTCGGAGGTGAGGGCGGTCATACGCGCACAAGTCTATGCGATCGGTCTGGCCGATCCACCCGTTCGAAGCCGAGCGAGTCCCAGAAAGCACCCGACAGAACATGCGTGGCGCGCAGGTGGAGCAGCGGCGCGAGCTGGAAGGCTTCCTGGATCAGCGTGCCCGCCAGCGTCGTGCCGATGCCGCTGCGACGTGTGTCGGGATGCACATAGAAATGGCGGATGCGGCGGTGATCCGGTGATGGATCATATTCATCGGCGGTCTGCGCGCCCACGGCCACGAGGTCGCCCTCGCCGTAAACGCCGAACACGCTTGCGTCCGCATCGCCGAGATAGGCGCCGTCCCGCCAGTTGCGCGCCAGACGCGCGAGGAAGTCATAACCTTCCGCGCGCGCCGTCGCGTCGAGCGCTGCAAAACTCTCCGGCAGATCGTGATCGAGGCGGACGACCTGCGTCACAGCCCCTCAAACAGCGCCGTCGACAGATAGCGCTCCGCGAAGCTCGGTATGATCGCGACGATGCGCTTGCCGGCGTTCTCGGGGCGCTTGCCGATCTTGAGCGCCGCCGAGAGCGCCGCCCCCGTGGAGATGCCGCCCGGCACGCCTTCGAGACGCGCGACTTCGCGCGAGACTGCAAAGCACTCATCGTTCGTCACCTGCACCACTTCGTCGATGACGCTGCGATCCAGAATGTCCGGCACAAAGCCTGCGCCGATGCCCTGGATCTTGTGCGGTCCTGGCGCGCCGCCGGAGAGGACGGGGGAGGCTTCCGGCTCCACCGCGATGACCTTCAAATTCGGCAGGCGCGGCTTCAGCACCTGACCGACGCCCGTGATCGTGCCGCCGGTGCCGACGCCGGAGACGAAGAAGTCGAGCTTGCCGCCCGTGTCGGTCCAGATTTCCTCCGCCGTCGTGCGCTTGTGGATCGCGGGGTTGGCGGGGTTGGCGAACTGTTGCGGCATGATTGCGTTGGGCGTCGAGGAGAGCAGATCGTTGGCCTTGGCGATGGCGCCGCGCATGCCTTCAGGGCCCGGTGTCACCACCTGTTCGGCGCCGAGAAACGCCAGCATCTTGCGGCGCTCGATCGACATCGTCTCCGGCATGACGAGGATGAGGCGATAGCCGCGTTGCGCCGCGACGAAGGCGAGCGCGATGCCGGTGTTGCCGCTCGTCGGCTCGATCAGCACCGTGCCGGGGCCGACCTTGCCCTGCGCTTCAAGGTCTTCGATCAGCGACACGCCGATGCGGTCCTTCACGGAGGCGATGGGGTTGAAGAACTCGAGCTTGCCGATGATCTCGGCGTTCACGCCGTGGGCCTTGGCGAGCTTGTTGAGCCGCACGAGGGGCGTGTTGCCGATGGTCTCGGTGATGTTGTCGTAGATCAGCCCGTGGCCGATCCGGCGGTCGCCCTTCGTGGACATGGGAACTCCTTGTGTCTTGTGGACGGAAGATAGGCCGGACGCGGCCCCGGCGAAACGCCTGCGGCTGAACGGTGGGTTCAGGGGCGCTTGTCGGTCGCCGCCGCCGTCACTTCTTCCTGCGCAGCAGATCCAGCGGATTGATCGGTGCGGGCGTCGCGGCGGGGTCTTCGGCTTTCGGCGCGCCCGTCGCCGGCGTCGCTGTCTTCTGCTGGCCGCTGATGAGACTGCCGATTGCGCCCAGATTGTTGCGTTCCAGCGCGCGCTGCACCTCGTTCTGCACGAGGTTGCCGAGATCGGGCGCGAACGCCGGCTTCGACCAGGGTCCCGAGACCTTGAACGGCACGCCGATGCCCTGCGCGGTCGCCGCCCCGCCCTGACCTTCGATGGAGCGCACCGCGCGAGGGCTGAGCCGCATGTTGATGGTCTGCGCGCCGATATCGATCATCCCCGCGCCGTCGAGGCGCACGAACGGATTGAGCAGGCGCAGATCGTTGGTGACCGCCGCGCCGTTCTGCACGGTGAACGCAGCGGCGAGTTCGGCGAAGTCCGTCTTTGCGGCAGAGCCGACAGCCGCGCCGGAAATGGCGCCCTGCACGGTGCGCGCGATCTGCGCGAGATTCACGCCCCGCCACGCGCCGTCATTGAATGCAAACGATGCTGTCCCGCCCAGCGTGCGCATGATCTCCGCCTGCGAGCGGCCTTGCCCGGCGAGCGTCGCTTTCAGCCGCCCCTTGCCCTCGATCTTGTCGAAACCGATCGCGGCGGTGAGTAGCGGCAGCGCCTCGATGCCGGAGACGTCGATCTGGCTCTGCAGTTTCGCCGCCGCGCCGCTGCCGTCGACGACGAGCCGCGCCGTGCCAGATCCGCCGTACAGCGACACGCGCTGCAGCCACGCATCTGCGACACCATTGTTGAGCCGCAGCGCCAGTTGCGCGCCGGTGAACTGCATTTTCTGGAAGCGGAGATCGCTCACCGAAAGCGAGAGATCCGCATCCATTGCCCGCAGTCCAGCAAGGTCCATGGGCGCGGCGTCCCAGGCGGCCGCTGTGTTCACGCCGCCGGTCGCGCCTGCTGCGGCGGCGGGCGGGGCGGGAATGTAGAGGTTGGTGTCGAGCGTCGGAATCGCGAGCCCGCCGGCGACGGCGAGACGGCCATTGTCCGCGACCGTCACGGTGAGATCGCCGGTCGCGGTGGTCGCGTCGACCTTGTAGGCGCCCTTGGTGAAGGTGTAGCGCGGGCCCAGCACCGCGAGATCGGACTTCACCTCGAACGCGCCGAAGCCCGGTCCCGGCGGCAGCGGCGAACCGAGCCACGCCAGAAGACCGCGCACGCTGCCGCCATTCGTTTCGAGCTTGCCGCTGATCGCGCCGGTGGCCGTGTCCATGACGCCGTCGAGCGTGCCCTTCACGGCTGGCGCGCTGAGCGTGAGGCGGACGGGCGTCGAGCCCTTCTCCAGCGTGGCGCGCGGATTGGCGACCGCCGCGCCGATGTTGAGCTGCTGCCCGCTATAGGTGCATGAGCCGTCGATCTGCGCGGGCTCCTCCAGCGACGCCAGCGCCACAACCGCATCAATGTCCGACGCCTCCAGCGGCACGCCGTCGGCGCCGATGAAGGTCAGCGTGCCGTCGATGATGCGCATGTCGTCCACGCGCAACGATTTCAGCTTCTGCGGTTGGCCGTCGGCGGCAGGTTGTTCGGGGAACGTCCAGTTCGCCGCGCCGTCCTTCTTGGCGATCATCGTGAAGGCGGGCTGGTCGAGGATTAGGCTGTGCACCTCGATATCGCCTTTCAGCAGCGGAATCGGAGCCACCGCGAAGACGAGCTTCTTCGACGCCAGGAACGGCGCGCCGTCGAAGCCCGCGGGATTGGAGAGCGTCACATCCGAGGCCGAGATGCCGAGCGCCGGCCAGATCGTCAGGTCCACGGGCCCGGCAATCTCCAGCGTCCGCCCCGTGGAGGCCTGCACCTGCTTCTTCAACTCGGCGACGGCGAGGTCCTTCGGGAAGAAGACGAAGAAGGCGGTGATCCCCGCCAGCAGGGCGGCGAGCAGGAGGGCGATGACGATCAGGATGCGGCGCATGGAAGCCCTCGACGCGTATTTGCGGCGCATTTAGCACGGCCAGCCGGGTTCGGCGCCCCCCCGGGCGGCAAACTCTTCGCTCTCACGAAACCGCTGTGCCGTCGCCGCGTTCTCACCATCGGATCGCCAATGCTTCAACCGGCGGCTCGAGGGAACTAGCTATGGCATTCGAAGGTGAGCTTCCAGCGGTGCGCGCAAGCCTTCCCCCCATGCGTGTTCAAGTCGTTCCCAATCGGTTCAGCCGCGCTGCGGTGCTCGACGGCGACGTGAAGGTGCAGGATCGCCTGGCGCTCTTGTTCGGCTACGCGTCGGTGGGCGCGGGCGTGGGCGTGGCCTCCGCGATGATTGCTGCGGCCGTCCATCCGGCCCTTGTCCCGGTGATCGCCATCGCCTCCATGGCCGGCGCCATTCTGCTGGCGCGCAAGGCGTCGCGTCACTTGCACTGGGCGGCGGTCGTGCTGGTCGTCCTCATGCACCTGAGCGCCATGGCGGCGACCGCCGGCGTCTTCCTGCCGGAAGTCAGCGCGCAACTCCTGCCGCTGGCAGGCGTGTTCACGGGCGTGCTCGTCGTGCTCGCGCTCGGCTTCGGGCGCTGGTTCACGACGGTCATGAACATTGCGCTCCAGGCGTTGCTGCTGTCTGCGCCCTTCGGCGCGGCCATGGTCGCGAGCTTCTTCAACCGCGTGGCGTTCTGATCAGGCCCCCAGTCCTTAGGATTGGCCGGTAGACCCAAAGCCGCCGGCGCCGCGCGCTGTCTCGTCCAGCGTTTCCACAACAACGAACGAACCCTGCGTCACTGGCGCGATGACCATCTGCGCGATGCGTTCGCCGCGTTTGATGACGAACGGTTCCTGCCCGAGGTTGACGAGGATCACCGCCAGTTCGCCGCGATAGTCTGCGTCCACCGTGCCCGGCGAGTTGAGGCACGTAATGCCGTGCTTGAGTGCGAGCCCCGAACGCGGGCGCACCTGCGCCTCGAAACCCGGCGGCAGCGCGATCGCCAGTCCGGTCGGAATCAGGCCGCGCGCGCCCGGCTGCAACGTCACCGGCGCATCCTCCGCGACGGCGGCGCGGAGATCCATGCCCGCGGATTGCTCGGTCTCGTAGGCGGGGAGCGGCAGATCGCCATTGTGCGGCAGACGGCGGACTTTGATCGTGAGGGTCATGGCGTCGCTTTACGCGATTCTCAGGCGAGGAACGTCTTCGCCAGTCTTTCCGCCACCGGCAAGATCTGTTCGCGGGTCCAGAGCCCCATT
>JAWXBS010000146.1:0-12140 GCA_034440275.1 Alphaproteobacteria bacterium | reverse complement strand
CCAGTACTGGAGCGGCGTGGTCGTGTTCGGCGTCGTCATTGGTCCCACCCATAAGTGGCGCGTTGGCCGCGCCGTTGTCCTTATGGTTAACGGGAAGCAAATGCGGGCGGGAGTCAAGGCGTCCCGCCTGCCCCGTTCCTCAAACGCCTACCGCCTTATCGCCGCGCGCACCGCTTCCCGGGTCGCAGCACTTTCGCGTTCGAGCCGCTCCTCATTGAGCCGCGACTGATCTTCGGAGTCAGAGCTCTCGGGAAAGTTCTGGCCGATCGTCAGACTGCGGGCGCTCAAGGCGGCGGTGAAGTCGACGGGCGTGAAGTCAGAGGCCATAAGGACCCGCGGCGCCCTTCGTTCGGCCCAGTAGGCGGCGAGCAGCTCCTGCTGGCTGCGGCGCTGCGCGCGGGCCTCGGCGACGACGGACGGCGCAAGCGCCGCACTTTCCCGCGCGGACGGCGTCGTCGCGCAGCCGGCCAGCACCGCCATCACCACCGCAGCCGCCAGAACGCGCATCGCATCCTCCATCCACGACGCCGATGGGACCCCTCAATTCCGGCGGAACTTTGCCCGGCGATATTCTTTCGCTTCCGGGCGCCGTCCGCCTTCCCCATTTCCGCCGGGTGCGCTCTATACTGCGCCGAAGCGAAGCAAGGAGAGCTCCCATGGCCAAAGGCCAGATGCGCAGCAACAAGGAAGCCAAGAAGCCGAAGAAGGACAAGAAGGCGGCCAAGACCGCAGCGCCCCTGCTCGGTGAAAAGAAGAAATAAGAACGACGGCTTCGGGAGGATCACATGCAGTTTCGAAAAGGCGCCCTGGCCGGCGCAGCGCTCGCGCTCGTCCTGGCCGGCTGTTCGCCCGCCGGTGAAAAGGCCGCCGACGGTTCCGCGCCTGCGGCGCAGGAGTCCTCCGGCGGCGGTCTGCTGACGCAGAACGATCTCCCCCGGCCGAAGATCGGCAAGTGGAAGATGACCATGAATATCCCCGGCGCCCCGGGGCCGCAGAACGTCGAGATCTGCTACACGCAGAAGATGCTCGACGAGATGCAGGGCATGTCCGCGAAGATGCCCAACACCGACTGCGACGAACCCTCGATCTCGCGCGAAGGCGGCGCTTACGTCACCAAGGTCAGCTGCACGTCGAACGGCAAGAAGAGCGCCGTCATCACCCGCGCCACGGGCGATTTCAACAGCCGCTACACCGTCGACATGTCCGTGGTCAGCGACGACGGGAACATGAGCACGACGACGACCGCCGAATACCTCGGCCCCTGCTGAACCCGGAGGAGAACGTCATGAAGCGCATCGTCCTCGCCGCCCTCGCCGTCTGCCTCGCCGCCTGCTCGCCGCCTGCGGTCGAAGCGCCCGCGCCCGAGGCCCCGCCCGTCGAGCCGGTGATCACCGCGACCTCGCCGCTCACCGCCGCCCAGCTTGTCGATTGCGCGGGCGCCATCGCGGCTGCGGGCAATGTCGAGATCGCCGCCTCGCCCACGAGCGATACGCCGCAGTCGAACGCCGTGTGGACGATCCTGGCGCTCCTCGACAAGGAAGCCGAGTACGGATCGGCGAACGCCGCCAAGGCCCGCGCCGACGTGACCGCCGCACGCGACGCGTGGAAGGCCAAGCCGCCGGCTGAACTCGCCACGAGCGCAGCCTCCTGCACGACGCGCTTCCCCGGCTAACGTCACGGTACGTCTTGCGTGGCGGGTCCGCGCGTCGGAGCATGGCGCGAGAAGAGGAAACGTCATGAGCTCCGATGGAAACGCCCCGCGCGAACGGCGCCAGAGCGCGCTCGATTTCGATGCGCTCCGCCCGCCCTCGCCGTTCTTCACCGAGAGCCACCACGCCTGGCGGCGCGAGCTGCGGAAGTTCATCGACCGCGAGATCGCGCCGCACGTGGACGCGTGGGACGAAGCGGGCTTCGTGCCCCGCGAGGTGTTCCTGAAGGCGGGCAGCTTCGGCCTGTTGGGCGCGGGCTATCCTGAAAAGTACGGCGGCTGGACCGAAGGCGTCGACCGCTTCCACGGCATTGTCACGTCGGAAGAAATGGCGCGCTCCGGCGCGGGCGGCGTCTCGGCTGCGCTCATGATCCACGGCATCGGCCTGCCGCCGATCCTCGCCATCGGGCGCGATGAGATGAAGGCCGAGATCGCGCCGCCCGTGCTGCGCGGCGAAAAGCAGATCAGCCTCGCCATCACCGAACCCTCCGGCGGCTCCGACGTCGCCAATCTCCAGACCCGCGCCGAACGCAAGGGCGACCACTACGTCGTCAACGGCGCGAAGATGTTCATCACCGGCGGCATGACCTCGCACTGGGCGACGGTGGCCGTGCGCACGGGCGGGCCGGGCGCCGGCGGGGTTTCGCTGCTGCTGATCGATCTCAACGCCCGGGGCGTCACGCGCACGCCGCTCAAGAAGCAGGGCTGGTGGGCGTCCGACACCGCCGCGCTCTATTTCGAGGACGTCGCGGTTCCGCACGAGAACCTCATCGGCGTCGAGAACAACGGCTTCGCCGGCGTGATGATGAACTTCAACGGCGAGCGTCTCGGCATGGCGTCGGGCTCACTCGCCTCCGCGCGGGCGTGCATCGAGGACGCCGCCGAATGGGCACGCGAGCGGCGCACCTTCGGCAAGCGCCTCGCCGACCATCAGGTCATCCGCCACAAGATCGCGCAGATGGTGCAGCGCGTGCGCGCCTCAACCGCGTGGCTCGATCTCTGCGCGTGGCGCGTGCAGAACGGCGAGACGCCGGTCGTCGATCTCGCCTTGCTCAAGGTGCAGGCGACCGAGACGCTCGAGTTCTGCGCCCGCGAGGCGAGTCAGATTCTCGGCGGCGCGGCCTATATGCGCGGCGGACGCATCGAGCGGATCTACCGCGAGGTACGCGTGAACGCGATCGGCGGCGGATCGGAAGAGATCATGCGCGACCTGGCGGCGCGCCAGCTCGGTCTTTGACTTCCAGACGCTGGACCTCAAGACGCCGCCGCCGTGCGCAGCCGGATCGGCGGGAAGAAGTGGACCACCTGCCCCGGCGCCACCGGCGCATCTTCTGACCGCGCGGGCGCGGTATCGTTCATCACCGGGCGCAAAGCGGCGACGAGATCATGCTCGGCGGTTTCGCGTTCGCTGCGTTCGTTGAAGGCGAGGATCATGACGTGGGTGGCGCCCATGCGGCGCGCCTCATCCCACCGCTCGTGACCGGCCATGCGGACCGAGAGATTGGCGGTGCGGGACATGAAGAGCGGCGTCCAGTTGCGGCATCCGTAGCCTGCTCCCGAACCGGGTCGGGCGAAGGCATAGACCGCAGGCCCTGCCGGAAAAGCGCCGTCCGGGCGCAGCGCCGAGAACCGGTAAAGCTTGCCGCTCACGCCCTTGAACACCGCTTCCTGCATGACGATCTCCCGTTAGAGACAATTTTGTTCTCTCTGTGTTCCAATATGGCGCCGTAGTTTGTTCTTGTAAAGTTCTATTCACCAGAATTTCGCGGAACACGCTTTTCCCCGCCTCAAGGCGCCGCCTTTCCACGCCCCCCGAAGATTGCGATCATGCGGCCATGAGCCATTCCCACGCGCGCCCGCCGGCCCAAGCGGACCTCAAGACCGGCAAGGCGAAAGCCGGCGCAAAGCCCCAGCGTCACGCGGTCGACCGCAAGACGCATGTCGCGCGCGCCGAAGCGCTTTGCGCCGATGCCGGCGAAAGCCTGACGCCGCTGCGCCGTCGCGTTCTGGAGTTGTTGCTCGACGCGGGCGGTCCCGCGAAAGCCTATGATCTTCTCGACGGCCTCAAATCCGAAGCGGGCGCAGCGGCGAAGCCGCCGACAATCTATCGCGCGCTCGAATTTCTCACGCGCCTGGGTCTCGCCCACCGCGTGGAGTCGCTGAACGCCTTCGTCGCGTGCGATGTCGGCGCGTGCGCGCGTGCGACGATCTTCCTCATCTGTGACACGTGCAACGGCGCGGAAGAATTCGATGCCGGCCACGCGCTTGTCGATGTGAGCGAAGCCGCCGCGCGTGACGGCTTCACCATCGAGCGCACGATGATCGAAGCGCACGGGCGCTGCGCCAAGTGCCGCGCCGCCGCATGACGAGGAAATCCGCGACGCCATCGCCCGCCCTGCCGCTTGAAACCTATCGCGGGTCCGTCAACGCTTGGGAGTGCGACGAGAACCTGCACATGAATGTGCGCTTCTTCGCGTCGCGCGCGATGGAGGGCCTGGCCTTTCTCGCGGCGGCGATGGAGATGCCCGGCGCATTCAAGGAGCGCGCCTCCTCGACCCTGCTTCCGCTCGACATGCATGTCCGCTTTCTGAAGGAAGCGCGTCAAGGCGCGCCCCTTTCCATGCGCGGCGGCATCCTTGCCCTGGGCGAGGACGAGGCCGTCGCCTATCAGGAACTGCTGCACGCGGATGGAACGCCTGCAGCCACTTTCACCACGCGCGTCGCGCACATCGAGCCGCAGCAGATGCGACGCTTTCCGTGGTCGGAAAAGACACGCACACGCGCCGCAGCGCTGATGTGCAGCGCGCCTGCACACGGCATGCCGCGCTCGATCGACATGAGTGCGGCGCCGAGGGATCCAAAGGCGGCGTTCGCCGAGAGCATCGGCGCTACCGTCGTGGGCCGTCTCGCGGTGACGCCCGACCACTGCGATCCGTTCGGTCGCATGCGCATGGAGCTTTTTCTCGGACGCGTGTCGGACGCGGTGCCGAACCTGCTCGCAGGCTGGCGCACCGAAGCCGCGAAGGCTGCGGCTCAGGCCGACGGCGTCGACAAGACCGCTGGCGCGGCCGTGCTCGAATATCGCATGTGCCCGCGCCGCTGGCCGCGCGCAGGCGATCTGCTGGAGGTGCGTTCCGGCGTTGTCGAAGTGGCGGAGAAGACCAACCGCCTGGTCCACTGGCTCTTCGATCCGGTGACCGGCGATGCGTGGTGCACGGCGGAAGCCGTGGCGGTCACGTTCGATCTCGTGACCCGCAAGACGATCGCGATACCACAAGCACAGCGCAAGGCGCTGGAGGCCAAGGTCGTGCGCGAGATGACGATCTAGACGAGATCGCGGTACGTCGGGTTCGCCATCAATGCGGCGGTTTCGATGGCGGCGCGGGCGCGATCGGGACGCTCGATCGGCAGCATGTGCGTTGCGCCGTCTACAGTGGCGACGCGGGCGTCGGGCCGGATCTCCAGCACGCGTGCGGCCGCCGCTCGGGGCATGGTCGAGCGAACATCGGCGCGCAGAATCACGATCGGTGCCGGGGCTTTCGGCAGCGCCGCCCACGGATCGTGGCGCATCGCGGAAAACGTGCGCGCCTCGTAGGCGGGCGTGCAGGCGAGCTTCACGCCGTTCGGCGTCTCGTTGAAGCCGTCGCCCACATAGTCCGCGATCTGTTCGGGCTTGAACGACTTGAACACGCCACGCCCCGTGAGCGCCGCGACCGCCGCTTCCTTGCTCTCGAACGTCGAACGCCGCCGCGAAGCGCCGCGCGCGATCGGAAACATCACGCTCCACCACAGCGGCGCACCCGGCAGCTGCGCAAAACCGTACATGCCCGACGACATGATGACCGGATCGATCATCGCCACGCCGCGCGCGAGATCGGGACGCCGCCCTGCCGTCAGCAGCGAGACGGTGCCGCCCATGGAGTGCCCGGCGAGCGTCACCGGCGCGCCGATATGGTGGTCGATCAGCTCGATGACGTCGTCGCGATGGCGATTCCACGAGCCGTAGCCGAAGGTGTGCGCCGGCAGCATCGTCTGCCCATGCCCGCGCAGATCGACCGCAAGCACATGAAATCGTTCACCCAGCGGCGCCAGCAGCGTGTTGTAGGTCCGCGCATTGAAGCCGGTGGCGTGCAGGAAAAGGATGTCCGGCGGACGCGTGGCGTCGCCCCACGCAAGCCCCGCCATCCGGCCGGCCTTGAGTTCGAACGACACGCGTCGAAACGCCGGCGACTCGCTTTCCATGGGCGGAGTCTAACGGCGTGGACAGGTTGGGCAAGATACGCCGCCGAACCCGCGATTTACCCGCGCGTGCGCCGCCGCTAGGGTCACGCGTCTGGAGGACATGCAATGCGGTGGATACTCTCTCTTTGCACGCTCTGGATTTTCATGGCCGCCGCGCCCGCGCACGCACAGGCGCCGGCCAAGCGCGTCGCGCTGGTGATCGGCGAGAGCAACTACCGCGCGATCTCTCCACTCGCCAATCCCTCTGCGGACGCCAATCTCGTCGCCCGCGCGCTCTCACGTGCAGGCTTCGACGTGCGTCTCGGCCTCGATCTCGACAAGGCGGCCCTCGTCGGCGCGATCGAGGACTTCGCGCGCGTCGCGCAGCAGGCGGATGTAGCGACGGTCTATTACGCAGGGCACGGCCTGGAGTCCGGCGGACGCAACTGGCTCGTGCCCATCGATGCGCAGATCACGCAGGCCGGCGATATGGCGGGCGCAGCCGTGCCCTTCGAGGCCATCACGCGCAGCCTTGCGGGCGCCAAGGTCAAGATCGTCGCGCTCGATGCGTGCCGGGACAATCCCTTCGCGGCGCGCGTGGCCGAAGGCGGCACGATCAATCGCGGTCTCGCGGAGGTGGAGGTCGATGGCTATGTCGTGATGTATGCGGCGGGGGTCGGCGCATTCGCGCTCGACGGGCAGACCAACAGCCCCTTCGCCACGAGTTTTGCGCGCTGGGTGAGCGAACCGAATATCGATCTGCGCCTCATTGCAGGCCGCATCCGCGACGATGTCGCGGCGACCACCAATGGCCGCCAGCGTCCGTTCATTTCCGCATCGCTTTCCGGGGCCGAAACCGTTCTCGCGCCCGCCGCACCCGGTCGCATTCACGGCGCGGCGACGGCTGGTCAGGGCCCGTCGGTGTTCTTTGACTATGTGCGCACGGTGAAGGACGAGAACTGCTTCCAGACCACCGAAGTGAAATGCGAAACGAAGGGGTTCACGCTGCGCGCCGGGCGCCTCATCACCTTCGAGGACGACAACAAGGCGCGCGTGTGGAGCGCCGACGGCGCAACCCTGCAGCGCACAATCGCGCCACCGTCCTACGACCGGCGCGACTATGCCGATGCGGCCGGCGCGCTGGTGTTTTCCGGTGATGTCGAGGAACGCATCGGCGTCCACACGCCGGTCGATCTCTTTTCGATCACAAACGGGCGCCGCACCACCGGCGACGTCAATCACGCCTCGACCGAGCCCCACCTCGAGCTTGTCACCGGCGCGCCGTCGGTCGCGGTGTTCAGTTACGGCGAATGCCATCTCGATTTCTACGACCTGCAGACATTCCGCATGACCGGCGACGCCTACTGGGCCATTCCGCTGCACTGTGGGGCCGGCAAGGTTCACTGGATTTTCGCCGACAGCGCCAACCAGCGCGTCATCGCCGGCGTCACCAACACGCGGAGCGGCGCGCCGAATGCAGAAACGCTGCTGATGTCGGCGCGCGACGGCAAATTCATCTGCCGGATTCCCGGCGCCGCAGCCGACGCCGCCTTCAACGAAACAGGCGGCTTTCACATCCCCGCGGCCAATGGCGCGATTGCCGCCTATAACGCGCAATGCACGTTGGTGCGCACCGACCGCCTCCACCGCGCGGAAGTCACCGCTATCTATCCGTTCGGCGCCAACCGTCTCCTGTCGCGCTCCATCGACGGCGTCATGAAAGTGTGGGCCGCCAGCAGCGGCGCCGTCGCGTTCGAACTCACGGGTCTGCCGCGGCGTGCGACCATCCAGGGCGTGGCGAAGAACGCATCGGTGGCGCTCATCCTCAACGAGGACAGGCGCCTCTACCTGTGGACCGGCGAACCGCGCCTCGGCGCTTACGTAGGGCCGTCAGCGCCGGTGTGCGGCGGTTCCCTCTCGCCGGACGCCAACATGGTCTACGCACAGCGCTGCGACGGGCAGCTCGAAGTCTGGCGCCGTCGCGCGCGCTGACGATCTAGGCGCCCCGCATCCGGTCCACGGCGTCGATTTCGGTCTGCACCTTCTGCGCGGCCCACTGGTTGAGCGCCCAGACCGCGAAGAAGATCATGGCGATGAAGCCGAGGCCTGAAAGTGCGATCCCCAGCGCCGCCGGGAACGCCAGACCCGCCATCGGCGCGAAGGCGACCCCCAGCGCGAACACGATCATCCCCGGCGCAAACGGCGCGAGATACCAGGTCAGCACACTCTTCAGCGCATCGCGCTGACGGACCAGTTCGGCGCGGTGGAAATCCGCCCAGCTCAATCCCCGTGCAGCCGCATCGCCGGACGCCGCGCGCGCACGGACAAAGAGCTGCCAGCACACATAGAGCGTGCCGAGAATGACGAGCGCGGCTCCGGTCTTCACGACCGCGTCGGGAACCAGATACCCGATCCAGGCAAAGGCGCCGATCACGATGGCGGAGGCGCCGTACTCGAAAATATTGCGCATCCGGATCCGCGACTGGAAACGCTGCGCGCGCGTGTGGATATCGGCCAGTGACATGGTGAAGGGCTCCTCGTCTTGCATTGTCCAGAGTGTTTGAAAGGGATCGCGATCAGGCATGTGATGTCTCACGGAAGGTTCGGGCGAGATGGGTCTTGAGGCGGGATATGCGCGTGGCGACGGCGCCGGATGAAAGGCCCGTGACGTCGGCGATGGCGGCGGCGTCCAGTCCTTCGAGATAGAGCGCCATGATCTGGCGATCGGGCATCTTGAGATCGCGCAGCAGCGCCGTGAGCCGCTCCAGCGCCTCGGACTTTTCGAAGTCGCCACCCACATCGTGCACATCCGGCAGATGTTCGATGTCATTGAGGGCGACCTGCCCGCGCGGCGTGCGGCGTTCGCGGTCGACGTGGGTGGCGGCGACATTGTGGGCCACGCGATAGACCCAGGTGCGCATGGCGCAGCGCCCGTCGTAAGCGGCAAGACTGCGCCACAGGGCGACGTGCATGTCCTGCAGCAGATCGAGGCGCCGCTCGGGATTGATCTCCACAGCACGGGCGAGGCGTTGCAGCGCGCCGCCGTAAGCGGCCGCGACCTCCCGATAGCGCGTGTCCTGATCGTCCCTCATGCCGACTATAGTCCAGCGGTCGAGCGACTTCTTACACGGCTGTCGTAAAAATGCGTCAGACGCCCCTCAAACCGCGCCAAACACCCGGCGCAGAATGTCGCTGGTGCGCTTGGCGGGATCGGTGCGGATCGCCTTCTCTTCGTCGGCAATGTAGGCGAACGCGCCGTCGAGGGCCTTGGTGACGGCGAAGTCGATCATGTCCCCGCGCAGGCGGCCGACGGCGGTCGTGGCGTTGAGACGCGAGCGCGCGACCGCGGTGTCGAGCGCGCTGAAGGCGCCGGAGCGCTGCAGCGCGTCCTGCATGTGCGGACGCAGCAGTTCGGTGAGCTTCGTTTCCGTTCGCTGGCGCAGATACCGCGTGCCCGAGTCCTGACCGCCGCGCACGATGGAGAGCGCGTCCGAGAAGGTGATCGAGCGCACGGCGTCGACGATGAGCGTGCGCGCTTGCGGCATGGCGGCTTCCGCCGCGCGGTTCACCTTCAGTTCGAGATCGTCGAGGGGGCCGGCCATGCCGAGCGGACGCAAGCCCCGCTGCGCGCTCGCCAGCGTGCTGGGCAGCGGAATGTGGACGCGACCGTCGCGGTAGAAGCCGTCCACACGGCCAAGCCGCGTCGTGGCGGCGACGACGCCGTTGGTGAGCGCTTCGCGCAGCGCGGACGCGGCGTCGCGCTGGGAGGTCGCGGCGGCGCTCGGGCGGGTCAGGCCGCCGAGAATGTCGGACAGGATGCTGCGGCGCTCGGTCTGCGCGGAGGCGGCGCTCACACCGAGGGCGGTGATCGCCACGATCGCGATTGCGATGACGCTACGTCGCATGCTTCCCTCCGGGGACTGGAACACTGACTCCCCGCCCCTCGCCGGCGGCGGGTCTGAACGACGACGGAGGAAGTCATGCCCTATACCTGTTTCGACGTCGACATCGCAGACCATGTCGCCCACATCCGCCTGAACCGCCCGGACGCGTTCAACGCAATGAACCGTCCGTTCTGGCGTGAACTTCCGGAAATCCTCGACGACATCAACGACAACGCCCGCGCCCGCGCGATCGTCATCTCCTCCACCGGCAAACATTTCTGTTCCGGCATGGATCTCGCGGTGTTCACCGACGGCCAAGGGGCGACCTCGGGCGCGGTCGCCGACAAGCACACCGCCGGCGAAGCCTTCCGCCGCTACGTGCACGTGCTGCAGGACGTATTCACCCGCCTCGACCAGGCGCGCATGCCTGTGCTGGCGGCGATCCAGGGCGGCTGCGTGGGCGGCGCGGTCGACATGACCAGCGCGTGCGACATGCGTTACTGCACGGAAGACGCGTTCTTCGTCATCCAGGAAATCAACATCGGCATGACCGCCGACGTCGGCACGTTCCCCCGCCTGTGCAAGCTCATCCCCGAAGGCTGGGTGCGCGAGCTCGCCTATACGGGCCGTCGCCTGCCCGCGCAGCGCGCGAAGGAAATCGGCCTCGTCAACGAGGTGTACAAGGATCACGAGAGCATGCTCGCCGCCGTGATGGAGACCGCGCGCGAGATCGCGTCGAAAGCGCCTTTGGCCGTGGCCGGCTCAAAAGTGATGATCAACTACGCCCGCGACCACAACATCGCCGACGCGCTCGACTACATCGCGGTGTGGCAGGTGGGCATGTTCTCGCCCGCGCACATGGCGGAGGCGTTTGCGGCGAAGAGCGGGAAACGCGATGCGGCGTTCGCTGATCTGGAGCCGTTGAAGAAGAAAATGTGAGGCGTGGGGTCTGCGTACGCGGACCTGAATGACGGGTCCTGCGCGATCGGGGCAATGGTTCGCCGCTATTCCGTCCCGGAAAGCAGCTGCCTGAAGCGCGCTTCCAGGGCTTCGCGGCTGAAAGGCTTCTTCAACACGGGGCGATCCTGATACCCACGTTCCATAGCGCCGTTCTTTTGCCCCGTCGCGAAGAAGAAAGGTACATGCCGCTCCGCAAGCGCATCAGCGATCGGATCGCTGGAGTTCCCGCCCAGGTTTGAATCCAGCATGGCGACATCGATGGTGTGCGCGTCGATCTTGGCCAGCGCCAGATCAACCGAACTCGCCGTGATCACGGACTCGCATCCGAGGTCGGAAAGCATGTCCTCTATCATCATCAGTATGAGCATTTCGTCCTCCACAACGAGGACGCAGCGACCGGCCAGCAGCTTACTCATTGGAGCCAGCCTTCGGCGCCGGCATGTCGATCGTGCACGCGACGCCGCCCGGGCGATATTCAAGGGTCACGCGAGCGTCCAGTTCATGCACCAGGCCGCGTTCAATCACACGCGAACCAAATCCCTTGCGGCTTGGCGGCGTCACGGGCGGGCCGTCTTTCTCCTGCCAGTGCAAGACAAGCCGCTCGCCGCCTTCACCTTGCTCGATCGCCCAATTGACTTCGATTGATCCGAGGGCATTGGAAAATGCGCCATACTTCGCGGCGTTGGTCGCAAGCTCGTGAATGGCGATGCCAAGGGCGAGGGCCGCTTTTGGCGGGACCCGGATCTTGTCGCCTCTCACGTTGATGCGGTCGGCCCTGCCGTTAGACGCCGCGAAGGGCTTCAAAGCCTCGTTGACGAGGTCAAGAAGCTCCGCGCCGTCCCAGTTCTCGCGTGTCAGAAGGTCATGCGAACACGAGAGCGCAAAGAGACGAGACTCCATGGACTCGCGAATCACCTCTGGATCAGACGAATTGCGCAGAGCCTGCCACGCGATCGATTGCACCGTTGAAAGCGTGTTTTTCACGCGGTGGTTCAGTTCGTCGATGAGCATGTTCGACTGAGCCTGCTCCTGCTTGTATCTCGTAAGGTCGACGAGCGAGATGAAATGCTGCACCACGACACCAGCTTCATCGCGGACCGCACTGATGAAGAGCGACGCCCAAAACTCGCTGCCATCCTTGCGGCGATAGTGAATCTCGGGGTCTATGTCGCAATCGCCCTCGAACGCCGCCTCGACCTGCGCCAGCGATTCAGCCGAAACGCCAACAGCCATCAGGGAGTTGAAGGGGTTTCCCAGGACATCCTTGCGCTCGTAGCCAGTGAGTTCCAGAAAGCTGTCGTTGGCGAAAACAATCGGATAGTTGGGCTCCTTGGCGTCGGTAAACACCATGGCCATGCGCGTCATCT
>JAWXBS010000145.1:0-12241 GCA_034440275.1 Alphaproteobacteria bacterium | reverse complement strand
TGGGGCTGGAGCAGGTCCCAAGGGTATGGCTGTTCGCCATTTAAAGTGGTACGTGAGCTGGGTTCAGAACGTCGTGAGACAGTTTGGTCCCTATCTACCATGGGTGTTGGAAACTTGAGAGGATTTGTCCCTAGTACGAGAGGACCGGGATGAACGCACCTCTGGTGCACCTGTCGTGGCGCCAGCCGCGCAGCAGGGTAGCTATGTGCGGACGGAATAAACGCTGAAAGCATCTAAGCGTGAAATCCCCCTCAAAACGAGGTTTCCCTCGAGAGCCGTAGTAGACCACTACGTTGATAGGCCAGGTGTGGAAGAGCCGCGAGGCTTGAAGCTAACTGGTACTAATCGCTCGATAGACTTGAAAATTGCACAGTGCTCCATGCATGGCGACGACGACGTTCGCGCTCATGCGCCTCCTGAAAAGGAGGATCCCATCAAGGTGGGATGACGACACGCCCGACTTGGGTGCTCTCTAGATGATATTCCGATCGCGATAGGCTCCCCACGGGGAGCTTGTGTTCATGCGGGCCGCGCCGAGCTGGTGGCTATGCCGGGGGGTCCCCACCCGATCCCATCCCGAACTCGGTCGTTAAGTCCCCCAGGGTCGATGGTACTACGTCTTAAGGCGTGGGAGAGTAGATCGCTGCCGGCTCTGCGCGGCCCGCATGACACACATTTCCATCGCATCCGAACCCTCCCTCCGCCGGCGCCATTCGGCGCACACCCTCCCGATAACGAACCCTCCACATCAAACGACGCCCCGTCGTATCGCCGCGCGCGCACCTGCGCCCGGTCGATCCCGCGCGCGTCGCGCATACGCACGCCGATTTTCCGGCGCCCGCCATTCACCCTGTTCACTTACGGGCCCTTAGCCGAGGTCTGTCATCCTGTGCGGCTTGCGAAAGCCCCGGTTCATCCTCATGCCCGGCGGCCGCCGCCGACGTCGCAGAGCGCTGCGGATCACGCGCCGGGACCTCCGTCTCGGCGCGCAGGCATTCATCGCGCTGTTCGCCGTCGGCGCAGTGCTGCACCACGAAATCGCCGCCGGCCTTCAGACAGCATCCGACAAGGTCGCCGCATGGGCGGCGCTCGCTGGGCGTGACGCGCCGTCCCGAACCCGCGCTGTGCAATCCTCGGCCGACAGCGTCCGCCTGCGCGTCGTCGACGGCGACACCGTCGAAGTGCGCGGCACGAACGAACGCGTCCGGCTTGCCAACATCGATACGCCCGAAGCAGGCGACCGCGCGCAATGCGCCGCCGAACGCGCCGCCGCCGCCGCTGCGACTGTCGCCTTGCGCCGGCTGATCAGCCGCGCCGACAGCGTCCAAGTGCAACGCACCGGTCGGCGCGACAGCTACGGACGCACTGTCGGTTTCATACGTCTCGACGGCGATGATCTCGGTCGTCTGATGATCGCTGCAGGACATGCGCGCGCCTGGCAGGGGAGCCGTCAAACGTGGTGCGCGCTCGACGGCGCGCTGCTGCGGTAAGTCCTGGGCGCGCAGCCAGGCTCTATAAGAAACGACCACAACGAAAAACGGGCGCGTCGCTCTTGCAACGCGCCCGTCCATTCTCGCCGAGGCGATGAGGGTTCGTCGATCAGGTCGGGTTCGCGCCGCCGAAGCAGTTCGGTCCCTTCAGATAGCCGTCGATCAGGCCGAGCGTTTCGGTGTGCCACTCCGGCCACCAAGGCAGTTGGTGCCACATGTCCTTGATCTCGTGGTACTCGACGCGCTTGCCGCCACGCTTCATCGCGTCGCTGAACAGGCGGCTGTGGATCGTGTCGGCCTGACGGTCGCGATCGCCGTGATAGAGCATGATCGGAATGTTGGCCTGCGCCACGTTGGCGAGGGGGCTCATGCCCTCCACCGTCCATCCCTGCAGCTGACGCTGGATGCGGTTGGCGCCCCACTCCAGCTTGATCCGGTTGAGATCGGACACACCGGCGCCGGAGATGGCGCAGCGATAGGGGCTGTTGGGACGGACGCTCGCCGCGATCGCAGCAAATCCGCCGTAGGAATAGCCGAAGATCGCCATGCGGTTGGGATCGGCGATGCCTTGCGACACGAGCCACGCCGCGGCGTCGTCGTTGTCGTCGGACATCTTCTGTCCCCACTCGCGATCGCCGGCTTTCCAGAGCGCCATGCCCCAGCCCGACGAACCACGGAATTGCGGTTGAATGACCGCGTAGCCGCGCGTCGCGAGGAATTGCGTCCAGCCGCTCGGATCCCACTCCATGAAATCGCGACCCCACGGCCCGCCGTGCGGCAGCACGACAACGGGGATGCGTCCGTGACGGGCCTTGTCGTATCCCGGCGGCAGCGTGAGGAACGCCGGAATGTTCATCTGGTCGCGCGCGGCGAAGTTGACGAACGTGGTGGCGCCGAGCTTCGACGCTTCCAGTGTCGGACGTTCACGACCGAGCAGACGCAGATCGCGTCCGTTGGTCATCACGAAGTACGCCGGCGAATTCCGCGGGCTCGACACCACGACGATCGCGCGACCGTGGCGACGATCGAGGTTGCCGCGGAAATCGACTTCCTGACCGGGGAAACGCTGCTGGATCGAGCGCTGGATCGGCCCCCAGTAATCGTCGACGAAGATTTCCTGCTGCGACGGTCCGCGCACAACGTAGGACGCCGGGCCAAGAACCTTCTTGTTCTCCCAGTCGTTGCTGGGACGCACGCTGGCGATGTCGTAGTTCGGCGATGAGAACGCCGGCTGGGGATCCCAGGTCCGCGTGGAGATGTCGTAGATGCGGACCGAGGCGAAATTGCCGTCGCGGTTCGACGCCACAAACAACTTGTTCGGATCGGGATCGTAGAAGCCGAGCGGCTGCAGGGTGAGGCGGTTGCGAATTTCGTAGCTGAGTTCCGGGTGTCGCTCCCAGGCGCCGGACTGACGATTGCGAATCTCGCGGTGAACGGTCCAACCGCCGCCCTCGCTGACGAGAAGCTCCTTCACCATCAACGTGCCGTCGCGGTGATCGACCGTCAGAAGGGATTCATTGTCGCCGATCCGCGCCACGCGCTCGGAGCGCATGGTCGTCGCGTCGAGCGACAGGATTTCCTCGGCGCCGCCGCTATTCGTGCGCGCGATCAGATAGCGGTTGGGATCCTGGAGATTGCCGGCCTGGACGATGGAAAAGTTCACGCCAAGCGTGTCGTTGCCCTCGCGGCCGGAGCCTGTCGAGAACTGCTGGTCGATGCTCTTGCCTTCAAGATCGGAAACCGCAGCGATGACTGTGAAGGTCTTGTTCTGCCCAATGGTGAGCGGTTGATCCATGAAGATCAGGACGCGGTTGTTGCCGAGGAAGCTGACGCTGCGTGGCCGGTTGCGGGCGGACGGAATGCCCACCGGAGGCGCCGTGAGATTGTCGAGGTCCCAGATCGTCACCACTGGCCAGCGCTGGCCGGGAGCCGACATCAGGCCGGCGATGTGCTTGCCGTCGGGGCTGATGGAAACGCCGGTGATGGCGGGATGCCGCGAGATCTGTTCGATCGGCAGGGGCGTGAGGGGAAGGGGCTCGGCGGCCGCCGGCAAGGCGAACGTCGCCGCGGCCAGGACCGCAAAGCCAAACCCTTTGAAGCGCATGAGACACCTGTGTTTTTTCGCCCCGATGCGGGTTGGCGGGGGCGGATTACGCGCAGGAAGCGCAGGACCGGGGGACAGTCAATCGCCTGACAGCTCAAATCCGGGGCGTTCGCGCCCAGCCAAGCGGCGAATATGGCTAATTGGACACATTGGGGCGCCGATGTGTCGAAATCTGCGCTAAGCGGGTTGATCGCGGCGACACGGGCGCGCTAGCGTTCATAAAATCGTTTCGAAACGATGAATCCCGCCCGTTCCAGGGGAAGCCCTGGTCCAGAAAGCGGGAAATAACGGTCTCGGATTGGATGCAGGGGAACTAAATGTCTAATTTCAAGAAGACTTTCTGGCTGACCACGGCCCTGACGGCTGCGGCGGCTGGAATGACGCCGGCCCTGGCGCAGCAGACGGAGCCGACGCCGGTCCCGGCCGCAGCGGCCGAAGAAGAAGAAGAAGAAGCAAGCGAAGCGATCGTCGTCACCGGTTCGCGCATTCGCCGCGACGACTTCTCGTCTACCTCGCCGGTCCAGATCATCACCCAGGAATCGGCGACGCTCGAAGGCCTGATCGACACCACCGAAATCCTGCAGTCCTCGGCCATCGCGGCGGGCTCCTTCCAGACCAACAACCAGCTGACCGGTTTCGTCACCACGGGTGGCGGCGGCGTGAACACCATCTCGCTGCGCGGCCTCGGTGAAAACCGCACCCTGGTCATTCTGAACGGCCGTCGCGCGGGCCCGGCCGGCACGCGCGGCCAGGTCGGCGCAGTCGACCTGAACGTCATCCCGTCGTCCGTCATCGAGCGGACTGAAATCCTGAAGGACGGCGCTTCGTCCATCTACGGTTCGGACGCGCTCGCGGGCGTCGTCAACCTGATCACCCGCACCAACCTCGACGGCGCCGAATTCAGCGCCCGCGGCACGGTCAGCGAAGAAGGCGGCGGCAACCAGTACCGCATCGACGGCGCGTTCGGCAAAGTCTTCGATCGCGGCTACTTCAACGTGGCGGTCGAGTACTACAAGCAGAACGTCCTGCGTCGCGGCTCGCGTGACGACACGTCCTGCGCCGCCGACTATCTCTTCCGCGCCAGCAACGGCGCCCGCATCGATTTCCTCGACAGTCAGACCGGTCAGTACAAGTGCTACAACCTGTTCGCCAACGTGCTGCGCACGGAGTTCGGCGACCTGCAGTACGAACGGCCCGGTTTCGTGTACCCGACGTCGGCCCAAGGTAACAATGACCCGGTCGTCGGCATGGCTCGTCAGGCGCGCGCCGGCTACCCGGCCACGTACCCCTACGCCAACTATGAGTTCTCTGATTTCGACCGCGCCTCGATCCTCAGCCCGGTCGAGCGCTACACGGTTTATTCGTCGGGCGGGTTCGACCTCACGGCCAATATCGAGGCCTACGGCGAATTCCTCTACAACCACCGCGAGTCTGAGCAGTACGGCGTTCGCCAGTTCTTCCCGTCGGTCTCGGCGGCGAACCCGAACAACCGTCGCCCCGATACGAACACCCCGTTCGCATCGATCCTGCCGATCATTCCGCTGAAGTCCGACAACGCCCAGGAAGTGGATTACTTCCGTGTCGTCGCCGGTCTCCGCGGCGACTTCGGCGGCTTCCTCGAAGGCTGGAACTGGGACCTGTACGGCCAGTATTCGAAGTCGGACGGCTCCTACACCGGCGACATCATCTATAATGATCGCGTCCTCGCGATCACCGTTTCGGGCGGCCAGTGTGCGAACCTGCCCACGGGTATCCCGTGGACGTCGCAGCGCATTCTCGCGGGCCAGTTCAACGCGGCCGAGCAGGCGTTCCTTTTCACTAAGGAAACCGGCACGACGACGTATGACCACATGTATGTGGAAGGCGTCGTTTCCGGCGATCTCTTCGAACTGCCGGCCGGTGGTCTTGGCGTCGCCGTCGGCGCGCAGTACCGCAAGGAAGAACTCGACGACACGCCCGGCCGGAACGCGCGCAACAGCAACCTGTGGGGTTCGACCTCCGCCGGCCGCACGGCGGGCGAAGACACGATCATGGAAGCCTTCGGGGAACTCGAAATCCCGATCCTCAAGGGCATCCCCGTGTTCGAAAGCCTCACGGCGAACGTGTCGGGCCGCTATTCGGACTACGACAGCTACGGCGCGTCGGAGACCTACAAGGTCGGCCTGAACTGGCAGATCATCCCGTCGTTCCGGGTTCGCGCCTCCAAAGGCACGAGCTTCCGCGCGCCTGCGCTGTATGAGCTCTATCTGGCAAACCAGACGGGCTTCCTCGGCCAGGCCTCGGTCGATCCGTGCATCAACTGGCAAGACAGCACCAACCCCCGCATCCAGGCCAACTGCGCGGCGGCTGGCGTGCCCTCTGGCTACACCGGCGCAGGCTCTTCCAGCGCCACGATCATCACGGGCGGCGGCGCGGGGGTTCTCGAAGCCGAAACCGGTGAATCGAAGACGGTCGGCGTCATCTGGACGCCGGACTTCCTGGATCTCAGTGTGGCGGTCGATTACTTCGAAATCGGCGTTGAAGACGAAGTTCGGACCTTCGGCGCGGCAAACATCGCGCAACAGTGCTTCAGCTCGCCGACCCCGTATCCGGGCAACGCGTTCTGCGGTCTGCTCACGCGCGGCGTCGCTATCCCTGGCGGCCCGAACCAGATCCTGACGATCAACAACAGCTACGTGAACGTGGCTGAACAGGAAAACCGCGGCATCGACCTGTCGATCCGCTACCGTCAGGAAACCGGCATCGGCAACTTCACGCTGACGGGTCAGTTCACCTGGCAGCTGGAAGACGTCGTCAACCTGCTCGGCGGCATCGAAGAAGACGAGAACGGCGGCACGTTCAACTATGGCGGCCCGGACTTCACGGGCAACATGGAGCTCCGCTACGACCGCAACGACTGGACCGCGCAATGGTCGATGGACTTCATCGGCAAGGGCTCGGACACGGAGTTCTTCGGTGGCGATGTGTTCACCAGCTCGCGCTACCGGAACATTCCGGCGGGTGATGCGAGCAACCCTGCGGTGTATTTCAAGCAGTACACAGAGTTCACCGCCTACCACGACTTCACGCTCCGTCGCCGGTTTGACGACTGGTCCGTGCAGGTCGGCATCCTGAACGCGTTCGATGAACGTCCCCCGAGCCAGTCCACTGGTCAGTTCCGCATCGGCACCGCCGCGCTGAACGCCTACGACGTGATCGGCCGTCGCGGCTACTTCCAGGTGTCCAAGCGCTTCTAGTCGCAAGCGCAGCGTCAATTGATCAAGGCGGCAGGGAAACCTGCCGCCTCTTTCTTTTGTGTCGCGTGACTCACGGCATCACGTCGCACGATCGCCGCTTGACCCCGTTCACGCGAACGCGCATACACCCGCCCTTCGCGCGGTGACCCCTTGGTGTCACTGTTCGAACACCCTGACGCGGGGTGGAGCAGCCCGGTAGCTCGTCAGGCTCATAACCTGAAGGTCGTCAGTTCAAATCTGGCCCCCGCACCCAAGACCACGGCCCCGCGAGCGATCGCGGGGCCGTTTTGGTTTCTGGAGCGGCGGCGATGGTCCCCGCCGTCCGTCGCCGCTGAAATCATATAAAGACTTCTTTATATCTTTATTGCCCGCCGCCGCCGGGCCTGCTAGATGCTCGCCCATCTCAGGAGTTTTACATGTCCGTCCAGCTGGCCGAAGGGCCCAACCACGTCGTCCGTGACCTCTCGCTCGCCGAATTCGGCCGCAAGGAAATCAGCCTCGCCGAGAGCGAAATGCCGGGCCTCATGGCCACGCGCGAAGAGTACGGCAAGTCGCAGCCGCTGAAGGGCGCGCGCATCGCCGGCTCCCTGCACATGACCATCCAGACCGCCGTGCTGATCGAGACGCTGAAGCATCTCGGCGCCGATATCCGCTGGGTGTCGTGCAACATCTATTCGACGCAGGACCACGCCGCCGCCGCGATCGCCGCCGCCGGCATCCCGGTCTTTGCGTGGAAGGGCGAGAGCCTGGTCGACTACTGGGACTACACCGCGCGCCTCTTTGATTGGCATGGCGGTGGAACACCGAACATGATCCTCGACGACGGCGGCGACGCGACGATGTACGTCCACCTGGGCCTGCGCGCCGAGAACGGCGACACCGCGTTCCTCGACAAGCCGGGTTCGGAAGAAGAGGAAGTCTTCTTCGCGCTGCTGAAGAAGAAGCTCGCCGAAAAGCCGAAGGGCTATTTCGCGGGCCTCGCCAGCGCCATCAAGGGCGTCTCCGAAGAGACCACCACGGGCGTGCACCGCCTCTACATCATGGCCAAGGAAGGCAAGCTGCTCTTCCCGGCGATCAACGTGAACGACAGCGTGACGAAGTCGAAGTTCGACAACCTCTATGGCTGCCGTGAATCGCTCGTCGACGGCATCCGCCGCGGCACCGACGTGATGATGTCGGGCAAGGTGGCGATGGTTGCGGGCTATGGCGACGTGGGCAAGGGCTCGGCGGCGTCGCTGCGCCAGGCCGGCTGCCGCGTGCTCGTCTCCGAAATCGATCCGATCTGCGCGCTGCAGGCGGCGATGGAAGGCTACGAAGTCGTGACGATGGAAGACGCCGCGCCACGCGCCGACATCTTCTGCACCGCCACCGGCAACAAGGACGTCATCACGATCGAGCACATGCGCGCGATGAAGGATCGCGCCATCGTCTGCAACATCGGCCACTTCGACAACGAAATTCAGGTGGCGGCGCTCAAGAACCACAAGTGGTCCAACATCAAGCCGCAGGTCGACGAGATCGAGTTTGCCGACGGCAAGCGGATCATCCTTCTCTCCGAAGGACGTCTTGTTAATCTTGGAAATGCGATGGGCCACCCGAGCTTCGTGATGAGCGCCTCGTTCACCAACCAGACGCTCGCGCAGATCGAGCTTTGGACCAACACCGCGAAGTACGACAAGCAGGTCTACACGCTGCCCAAGCATCTCGATGAGAAGGTCGCGCTGCTGCACCTCGCGAAAGTCGGCGCGACGCTGACGAAGCTGCGCCCCGACCAGAGCGAATATCTCGGCGTGAGCGAGACGGGCCCGTTCAAGCCGGATCACTACCGCTACTAGAAAAATGCTGACCGGCATGATCGGTCGCGCATGAAATCAGAAGCCCGGTTCGCGCGAGAAGCGAGCCGGGCTTCTTTCATTGCAGCCGCCGCCGGAACCCGACTTGGAACCCGCCGTTCGCCTTCGGAAGGAGAGTTCCGGGCGCGTGCGCCTGGGCGATGGCGCTCATGGAGGAGACGTTCCGGGACAGGATGAAGGCGCGTGCGCGTGCAGCAGCGGCGGCGACGCGGGCGCGAGCGAACGCTGCCTGGGCCAGACGGCCCGTGCGCATTGGCGCCTACGTTCTCGCGCCCATCGTGCTCATCGTTTTCCTGCTCACAATCGCGGACTGGAACCTGCTGCGCGGTCCAGTGTCCGGCATCGCGTCCGCGGCGCTGGATCGCAAGGTCATCATCGCCGGCGATCTCGATGTCGATCTGTGGTCCGCTCATCCGCGCATCACGGCGCAGAAGATCACCGTCGCCGATCCGCAATGGGCGGGCGATGGTGAGACCATCTCCATCGAACGCATCCACACACGTGTGGAATTCTGGCCCGCGCTGTTCGGCAATTTCCGCATCGTCGAGCTTGAACTCGATCGACCGACCTTCACGTTCCTGCGCGAAGCGTCCGGCCGCGCCACCTGGCAATTCCGCAAGAAGACGCCGAAGCGCCCGATCAATCTGCCGGCGATCCGGTCGTTCCGCATGAATGATGGCGTGCTGCGCATCGACGATCGCCGCCGCAAGCTCGTGTTCGACGGCAAGCTGCAATCGGTGGAAATGGGAGAAGGCAAGGATCGCGTCTTCCACCTGACCGGGGAGGGCAAGTTCAACGGCGAACCGTTCGTCGGAGAAGTCACCGGCGCGTCGCTGGAGCATGTCCGGCGTGACGAACCCTACGCCTTCAACGCCCGCATCACCGCCGGCGCCACGCGCGCGATCGCCACGGGCGCGTTCGATCGTCCCTTCGATTTCGCGGCCTACAGCGTCAACCTCGACGCAACCGGCCCGGATCTCGCCGACATCTTCTACCTCACCGGCCTCGCGCTGCCGAACACGCCGCCCTACCATCTGAAGGGCGCGCTGCGGCGTTCGGCGCAACAGTACGTGCTGAACGACATCTCCGGCACGGTAGGCGACACCGATCTTGCGGGCGTCATCCGCGTGGATCGCGGCGGACCGCGCACGCTTCTCGACGCCAACCTCCGGTCCCGCGAGCTCGACTTCGACGATCTGGCCGTGGTGCTTGGCGGGCCGCCGTCCACCGCCACGGGTGAGACGGCCAACGCCGCGCAACGCGCGGAGGTCGCGCAGATGCGGGCGCAACGCCGGCTGATGCCGGATGCGAAGCTCGATCTGGCGCGGGTGCGCCACATGGACGCCAAGCTCGTCTATCGCGCCGCTTCGGTGAAGACGAACTATTTGCCGCTGCAGCGATTCGCTATCGAGCTGGCGTTGAAGGACGGCGTGTTGATCGGCGATCCTGTGTCCTTTGCGCTGCCGCGCGGGCAGATCAACGCGACGGTGCGCATCGATGCGCGTGAGGACATGCCCGACACCACCGCCGACATCCGGCTGTCGCGCGCGCGGGTAGAAGATTTCCTCGCCCGCAGCGAGCAGGCGGACGCCATCGTCGGGGGTCTGGAAGCGCGTGCGCAGCTGCGCGGTCGCGGACTTTCCGTGCGCGAAGTCGCGGCGAACGCAAACGGACGCGCGACGTTTATCGTGCCGAGCGGGGAGATCCGTTCGGCGTTTGCGGAGTTGCTCGGTGTCAATGTCACGCGCGGCCTCGGCCTCTTGCTGACGAAGGATCAGGGCACCACACCCGTGCGCTGCGCGGTGGCGGACTTCCGCGCCGAGCGCGGCATCCTGCGCGCGCAGACATTCGTCATCGACACCGGCGTCACGCTCGCGCACGGCACAGGCACGGTCAGCCTGCGCGACGAGACCATCGACCTGCGGCTCAAGGGCGAGCCGAAGGAGCCGCGCCTCATCCGCCTGATGGCGCCGATCAAGCTCGGCGGATGGCTGGGCGATCCCGAACTCGGCGTCGATCTGTCGCGCGCCGCGCGCCAGACGGGTGCGGCGGCGGCGATCGGGGCGGTGTTTGCACCGCTGGCGGCGGTGCTGCCGTTCGTGAGCGCAGGACTCGCCGAAGACGCCAACTGCGCAGCGTTGATCGCCCAGGGAAGGGGCGCCGCAGCGTCCGCTCCCGCCAGGACTGAAAACACCCCGCGACAGCCCGCGCGCGGCTGAGCTAGAAGCGCGCCGGTCCCCGGAGTCCCTGAAGCAACATGCGCGTATCGGCGACACGGCGGGCGACGGACCTTGCGGGGGGACTGCTCTTCCTCGCGGTCGTCTTCGTCGGCGTGATCCTCCTGCAGGGCGGCGTGAACGGCGCGCTGCGCAATGCGGGCGTCGCGGGCGGGCTCTCGCTTCTATTGTCGGGTGCTGCTGCCTTCGGGGCGGTGGTCGGCGGGTTCGGGCTCTACCGGTTCTGGGGCGCCATGACGGCGCGGCGTGCGGAGGCCGAGCGCGAACGGCTCGGCTTGCCCGCCGGGCCGACCTGCATCGTCTGGCGCGGCGAGGAGGGCGCGGAAATGCCTTGGGCGCTGACGCAGCCGATCCGCGTCCATTTCCCCAAGATCGCGCGGCGCTTCGGGATCGAGGGCGTGGCCGTCGTCGAATTTGACATCGCCCCCGAAGGGCAGGTGAAGAACATCCACTGCATCGACGCCTGGCCCGCCGACATCTTCTACGATGCGGCCCATGCGGCGCTGAAGGATGCGCGCTTTGTCGTCCGCGAGGGCGAGCGTCCGCGATTCGGGCCGTCGTACCGCATGCCGTTCGTGTTCCGTATCCAGGGCGCCGCACGCGTCACGGATCGGGGCCGCCGTGCGCGGCGTGGAACACGACCGAAATCCACCGGGTTTAAGCCTTCCTGAACCATACTGGCCGTTTCGTTACCGGCACGCGTCCTTCCTGAGGAAGGCCGCATCGTACAGACTTCCGTGAATCGGCTCGCGATTCGCTGAAGCCAACCGAAGGCCGCCGACATGGACGGATCCATCGCGCCCACCCTCGTGACCGCCGGCGCCGCTGCGGTGGCGATCGCGGCGCTGCTGTGGGCGCTGCGCGTCACCGACGGCGCGCGTGGCATGATCGCAAAGTGGAAGGAGCGCATCGCCGAGCTCGAACTCAAGCTCGCGCGCGCGGACTCGATCTTCGGCGCACACCCCGGCGCGGTGATCATCTGGGAAGACGGCGCGGAACCGCAGGACATCAATGCGCCCGTCGATTGGGGTGCGCCGCGCGCTTACGGCTCCTCGCTCGCGCTCGCGAGCCTCATCCGTTTCTCCGACAACTCCATGGCCGCCGACACGGCCGTGCGCATCCTGCAGGGCCTGTCGTCGTTCGAGGGGAAGGACGTGACGGGTCGCCCTGCGCGTCTCGCGCCCGCGCTGATGAAGCTGCGCCGCGAAGGCGCGGCGTTCTCGCTGACGATTTCCACGGCGGGCGGCGTCGTCGTCGAGATCGATGGTCGCACCGCCGGCGCGCCTGCGCGGCGCAGCTTCATCAGCGCGGGCGCGAGACG
>JAWXBS010000144.1:0-6630 GCA_034440275.1 Alphaproteobacteria bacterium | reverse complement strand
CCAGCGTCGATAGCGCGCCGCCCTCCGCACCGCGCTACGACCCTGTGGCGCACGAGCGCTACGTCGACCGCCTGATCGCTGTGTTTTCGGCGGCCGCCGGCCGAGGCGCCGGCGACGTTGTGCCGCCCACCATTTTCATCTGCGGCATGTTTCGCTCTGGTTCGACGCTTCTTGAGCAGGCGCTCGCCGGCCATCCGCGCGTGACTGCCGGCGGCGAAATTCCGGCGTTGCCTGCAATGGCGCAGCAATTGAGCCCATTTCCTGAAGCGGTCGAGACATTGGCGCCGGAGCGCCTCAAGGCCATCGCCGACGTCTATCGCCTCAGCGTTGCGCGCCTCCATCCCGAAACCGATCTGCTTACGGACAAGCGGCCGGACAACTTTCTTCTGCTCGGCCTGGCAAAGCTGATCTTTCCCGCCGCAAAGATCATCCACACGGTGCGCGATCCCGTGGATACCTGCTTGTCGACGTTCTTTCTCCATCTCGATCACGGCATGGCCTACGCGAAGAATCTGGATCACATCGCGCACTACTATCAGCAGTACCGGCGTCTCATGTCGCATTGGAAGGCGCTCTATCCGCACGACATCTTCGACTTTGACTACGACAAATTTGTGCGTACGCCGCGTGAGACGCTGGAGCCGGCCTTGCGATTCTGCGGACTGGATTGGGATGAGCGTTGCCTCGCTTTCCACGAGCGTGCGTCGCTCGTGCGCACCGCAAGCGTGTGGCAGGTGCGTGAACCGCTCTATCAACGTTCTTCCGGTCGGTCGCGCGCCTACGAGAAACACATAGCACCGCTCCGCGCGGCGCTCAGCGCTTTCTATCCGCCCGCGTCATAGACGTTGAGCGCCGTGGTCATGGCGCTGACAAGATCGCGCTCCGCCATCGAGAGCAGTGGATTCCACACGTCGAAAATCAGAACCGCGCGCAGCTGGTCGCTGTCGTTCCACGCCTCGTGTTCGATCGTGTCGTCGAAGACGAAGCTCTCGCCCATGACCCAGGGCCGCGTATCGTTGCCGACGCGGAAGCGGCAGCCGTCGGGAATGATGAGCGGCAGATGTGCGATCAGGCGCGTGTTGGAGGAGCCGGTGTGCGGCGGGATGGCCGTGTGCGGCTGCAGCACCGAGAACATCGCCGTCGGCGCGTAGCCGGGCTGATCGGCCAGCGGAAGTCCATCAAGGATGGCGACCGTCTTCGGAAACAGCGCGCAGTTCTCCGCGACTTTTGCGCCGTCGCGCCACAGGTGCAGGCTCGACCAGTCGGGAGATTTGTTCAGCGCGGCCCACTGGTTCAACGGCGCGCCCGCCGGAAGCTGCATGTAGGGGTGGAACTTTTCCCAGTAGGTTTTTAGCTGCGCCACCAACTCGTCGCGGATGACGTCGGTCTGTGCTTCGAGCGCCGCCATCCACGGGAAGTGCGTGCGCGGGTAGAACGTCAGCGGCGGCAGTTTCGGGAAGGTCAGGAACAGTGGCTCCTGCACGTAAGCCTTCTTCGTCCCGGAAAGGATATCTAGACACTCGTCGAACCGCGAAAGGTCGGCGTCGCCATGCTTTGCGCGCGTCGCCGCAGTCTGCGCCCGCAGGAAGGCGTTTATCGTCTCAGTGTTCTTCGCAACGGCCTGCCGCGCGTGTGCGAGCACCGGTTTCAGATGCTGCGGCAGCGCGGCTTCGGGCGGCGCGATCTTGAGCGCATTGCGGAAGATCTTGGCGGCGTCGCGCGGACGGCCGAGCTGCTCGACGAGCGCGCCCTTCGAGAGCAGCGCAATCAGGGAGTAGGGTTCGATGGCGAGCGCGGCATCGAGCGCGCGAAGGGCACCTGGCAGATCGCCGCGCATCCGCAGCGCCAACGCGCGGTTCAGCGGCGCCTCGGCGTCGGTGGGATCTATAGCGCCCGCTTCATCCAGCATCGCGAGTGCGCGCGAGGAGTCTCCCGCCTGCAACGCGGCCATCGCGTCGCGGATCAGCGCCGTGGAACGGGGGTCAGCCATCTGAAGAGGGTAGTCGAAGCGGCCTGAAAGGAAAGCCGCAGGAAGGCGAGGCGAAACGCCCTGCTTACTTGATCTTGCCTTCGACGAATTCGACGTGCTTGCGCACGACCGGATCGTACTTGTTGAACTTCAGCTTCTCGGTCTTCGTGCGCGGGTTCTTCTTCGTCACGTAGAAGAATCCGGTCGGGTCGCCGTTTTCTTTCTTCGCCGTGGAGTTCAGGCGGATCTTGATGGTGGTCGGCTTGGCCATGACGGGGGTCCCGAACGCAGAGTGGCCCGCGCCAAAGAGCTTGGGGGCGGGCCGGAAAACGAAGGCGCGGAAAATACCCGTGATGGGCTTGGTGTCAAGCTCAGAGCCGGTCCATGCGATGCCCGTTGCGGGTCCAGCGCAGGAAGGGCGGCCCGCCAGGGTCCTTTCCCGCAAGGCGGGCATCGACTTCCCCCAGCACGAAGCGGGTCACGTTCGGGAGGTCGAGCTCCAGCGCCTCGGGCATGGTGAACCACTTGGTGTGCAGGAGTTCGTCGCCAGAGAGGTGCGGCCGGTCATCGAGCAGGACCGCATCCGCCTCCGCGTAAAAGAAGCGCGCGTCGAACCGGCGGGGGCGATAGGGGGGCGTGATCGCCCGGCAGATGAAGTCCAGCTTGTCGAGTTCAGGTACGGCGTCGCAGGCCGCGAAGGCCTCCCAGCCCGGTACGGGTTTGCCGCCCGGCGCGCCGAGACGGCCCACCACCAGCCCCGTTTCCTCGAAGGTTTCCCGGATCGCCGCCAGGGCGAAGGCGCGGGGGCTGCGGCGGCACTTTTCGAGCAGCAGCTTGGCTTCGACCTCGGGCCGCAGCTCGGACGCGGCGGCGGCGGCGGCGTCGGATCGCTCCACCCGCCCGCCGGGGAACACCCACTTGTCAGGCATGAAGATGTGACCCTTGGCCCGCTGGCCCATGAGGACGGTCCAGTCGCCGCGCACTTTCCGGACGAGGATGAGAGTTGCGGCGTCGCGGGGTTTCGGGGCGCGGGCGGGACGTGTTGGATCAGCCGCATCGAAAGGCGCGTCGTCGGGGTCTTTCGGGGTCATGGCTCCATTCTAGACCGCTGCGAGGCGGTGGCGAGCCTGACGTGGCGTGAGCCTACAGCCGGTGGAGCACCCGGGCGTAGAAGCCGTCCATCCCGCCCTCGTCGGCGCGGTCCGCAGGCGTGGTGCGCAGGACCTGATCGGTCCCTTCGACTTCATAGGGCCGCGCGGCGAGGGCGGCGTCGACCACGGCCGCGCCCTCCTCGGTTTCGAGCGAACAGACGATGTAGAGCGTCCTGCCGCCGGGGGTCGTGAGGTCGATGGCGCGTGCGAGCAGTTCGGCCTGCAGGCTCGCGAGCGCGGCGATGTCGGTTGGGCGTCGCAGCCACGCGACGTCAGGATGGCGGCGCAACGTGCCAGTCGCGCTGCACGGCGCATCGAGCACGACGACATCGAATGTCTTCTTCGGATCGAACGTGCGCGCGTCGGCGCAGACGATGTCGGCATCGAGTTTTGTGCGAACGAGATTCTCGCGCACGCGCACGAGACGTTCTTCGGAAACATCCAGCGCCGTGACTCGCGCGCCGGCGGCGGCGAGCTGCATGGTCTTACCGCCGGGCGCCGCGCAGAGGTCGAGCACGTCCAGTCCGCGTAACTTTCCGAGCAGGCGCACAGGCGCTGCCGCCGCCGCATCCTGCACCCACCACGCGCCTTCATCGAATCCGGGCGCCTGCGTGACATCGAGATGTTCGGCGAGGCGCACGGTGTCGCCCTGAAACACCGCGCCGCCGAGTTTCTCCGCCCACGCGGCTGCATCGTTCTTCACGGTGATGTCGAGCGGCGCTTCGTTGCGCAGCGCCGCAGCGATCGCGCGCGCCGTCTCGCTGCCGAGGCTCGCGCGCCAGCGGGTGAAGAGCCAGTCGGGGAGATCAGCGCCGGGCGGCAGCGCCGCGAATGCGGCCATGCCGTCAGTCGAAACCTTACGCAGCACCGCGTTCATCAGCTTTGCAAAGGGCGCCGAGCTGTTTGCCGATTGGGCGAGACCGACGGTCTCCGAGACGACCGCGTGCGGCGGCAGTCCCAGATCCAGCAGCTGCGCTGCGCCTGTGCGCAGAATGGCGCGTGCGAGACCCGCACCCTTCGGCAACGGTTGCTGCATATAACGCGCAAGCGTGACGTCGATGCCGCCGAGCCTGCGCAGCGTGGCGCTGGCGATGGCGCGGGCGAAGGCGCGGTCGCGGCCTTCCAGCGCGTTGAAGCTCTTGGTGTCGGACAGTGCGTCGTCGAGCGTGCGACCCTGCTCTGTGACTTCAGCGACGAGAACGGCGGCGGCCTGGCGGGCGGTGGGCAAGGTGCGGGACATGCGCGCGTCCATGGACGCTCAGGCGCTCGTGCGCAATGCGCCTATCCCCGTTGGGTCAACCCCACGGCCCGCGCTCGCGTTGACCCCACGGTCCCGCCGTCGGTCCGCCCGCCGGCGCGCCGGGTGTGGCGACGATCGGCCCGCGCCGCTCGGAGTCGGGCATGCCGCCCGCCAGCTCATAGAGCTTGGCAACGCGGTTGCGCGTGTTCGGGTGCGTCGAGAAGAGATTGTCGGCGCCTTTGCCCGCGAGCGGGTTGATGATGAAAAGGTGTGCGGTCGCCGGGTTCTGTTCGGCGGCGACGTTCAGTTCGCCGCGCGCGAAACGCTCCATCTTCTCCAGCGCGCGGGCGAGCACACGCGGATCGCCCGCAATGGCGGCGCCGATCCTGTCCGCCTCGTATTCGCGCGAGCGGCTGATCGCCATCTGCACCACCGACGCCGCCAGCGGCGCCAACAGCATAATGAGAATGCCCGCAATCGGGTTCGAATTGCCGTTCTCGTCGCGCGGGCTGAGGAAGAACGCGAAATTCGCCAGCATCGCCACTGCGCCGGCGATGGTTGCGGTGACCGTCATCGTCAGCGTGTCGCTGTTCTGCACGTGCGCGAGTTCGTGCGCCATCACGCCACGGATTTCGTCGCGGTCGAGCATCTGCAGCAGACCGGTGGTGGCCGCGACGGCGGCGTGGTGGGGATCGCGGCCGGTCGCGAAGGCGTTCGGTTGAGGGTTTTCCATGAGGAATACCCGTGGCGCGGGCATCCCTGCACGCTCCGCCAGAGCGAGCGTGTCGGCGACGTAGTTGCGCACCACGGCGTTCGGGTGGCTCACGTCGACGGGCTGCGCGCCATAGTGCTTCAGCACCAGCTTGTCGGCGTTCCAGTAGGCGAACCCGTTCATGGCGACGGCAATCGCAAACGCGATGCCCATGCCGACAGCGCCGCCGACGAGGTAGCCGACGCCGACAAACAGAGCCGTGAGGGCGGCGAGAAGAACGAAGGTCTTGAGGTGGTTCATCTGCTTCCCAAATGTGAGGGCGAGATATAGGTGCGCCTGAGCGAGGTTCCAGATGAACAAAGACCGGTTGCAGGAAAGTGATCCGCCCCAAAGTGAGCCTCTCGGGCGCACTCTAACTCCGGCGGCCGAACGGGCCTTGGCGGAGGCCGCCGGGCGCCGCGCAAAGGCGGACGCAGAGGCTGCCAAACCCGTTGAAGAAGGCGGCCCGACCGGTGCGGAGCCCACCCGGTACGGCGATTGGGAGCGTCGGGGGCTCGCCGTCGACTTCTAGGCGAGCGCCGGTCCTCCCGCATTGCAGCATGGTCCGAAAGGGAGTAATCCGCCCCTCCTTTGGACTGGCCCTGCGTGGCCGGCCGGCAGGATGACATGACCATGGCGCAGGATGAGTCCGGGGCGCCGTCCAGCGATCCGTCGAAGCCGCCTCAACCGCCCGCCAGCCAGACCCACGGCAGCGGCGCGCGTCCGCACGCCGACGGTTCCAACGTGGCGCACGGCAGCTTCTGGACCTTGCTGATCGGCTCGATAGGCGTCGTCTTCGGCGACATCGGCACCAGCCCGATCTATGCCTTCAAGGAATCCATCAAGCACGTTGCCGCCGACGGGGTAGCGCGCGGGGAAGTGATCGGCATCATCTCGCTGATCTTCTGGGCGCTGATGTTGCTCGTCACGATCAAGTACGTGCTCTTCGTCCTGACCATGGACAACAAGGGCGAGGGCGGGACGCTCGCGCTCATGGCGCTGGTGCAGCGCGCGCTCGGCAGGCGGACAGCCCTCATCTTCATCATCGGCGTGTTCGGCGCGGCGCTCTTCTACGGCGACGCCATCATCACGCCCGCCATCTCGGTGCTGTCGGCGGTTGAGGGGCTTGAGCAGGTGCCGACGCTGGAAGGCCGAATATCCCAGCAGCTCGTTCTGGCCATAGCCTGCGGCATTCTCGTCGGAGTCTTTTTCATCCAGAGTCGCGGCACGGGCCGCGTCGGCGCGCTGTTCGGACCGATCACGCTCGTCTGGTTCCTGACCATGGGGTTTCTCGGCGCCATACATCTCGCGGACGATCCGGAAATCCTGTTCGCTCTGAATCCCTATTTCGCCGTGACCTTCATCACCGACCATCCGGGGTTGAGTTTCGTCGTGCTGGGGTCGGTGTTTCTCGCCGTCACCGGCGCGGAGGCGCTCTACGCTGACATGGGCCACTTCGGCAAAGCGCCGATCCGCGCCGGCTGGCTGGCGATCGTCCTGCCGTGTCTGATGCTCAACT
>JAWXBS010000143.1:0-27219 GCA_034440275.1 Alphaproteobacteria bacterium | reverse complement strand
TAGTCGCCGTTCTCGTCGTGCATGGCGCTGAACGCGTAAGGGCCTGGCGCCACGTTCTGGAAGACGATCGTCACCGATCCATCGGCGGCCGGCGCCGGCGCGAGCGCGCTGTAGGCGCCTTGGCCCTTCATGAATTGGCCTTCGGTCTGCAGGGTCGCTAGGATCGTGCCGGGCTTGGCCTTCACGCCCGTGAGCGTCACGCGGACTTCGCCGGCGAACGCGGCGGTGGTGAAGGCGGTCAGCGCGAGGGCGGTGAGGGCTGCAAGGGGGGCGAACTTCATGTCTGGTCTCCTGTCTGGTCCGCCCCGTCAGGGAGCGTGTGATCTTTATCCGCCAACTACTTTAGTTTGTAAAGTGCTTTTCATGAGGTGATCTGTTTTTCTGGTCCGGGCGCGCCAATACCTCTAACCCGGGCCGCCATGGCTGCCTCTCCAAAGACAATCCGCTGGTGGGATCGCGACACCACCCCCGGCTACATCCTGCTGGCCGCCACGGCCCTGTCTTTCCTGCTGCAGAACAGCGGGGCGGGCGAGGCCTTTCGCGCCTTCCTGAAGACCGATGTGGACATCAACGTGGCGGGCTACGCCGCGCACTACACGGTCGTGAAGCTGGTGAAGGACGCGCTGATGGCGGTGTTCTTCCTGTATGTCGGCCTCGAGCTGAAGCGCGAGTGCATCGAAGGGCCATTCCGCAACCTGCGCGAGGCGGCGCTGCCGGCCATGGGCGCGCTCGGCGGCATGATCGTACCGGCGGGGATCTATCTGCTGGTGGTGCTGCATCTGCACCCGGCGGCGGACCATGAATTCGCGCGCGGCTGGGCGATCCCATCGGCGACGGATATCGCATTTGCAGTCGGCGTGCTGTCGCTGCTCGGCAACCGCGTGCCGGGAGGTTTGCGCCTCTTCCTGCTCGCGCTCGCCATCGCCGACGATCTCGGCGCCATCGTCATCATCGCGCTCTTCTATTCCGGCGACATCGCCATGTCGCCGCTGGCGATTTCCGGCGGCATTTTTCTCGCGCTGATGGCGATGAACTGGCTGAAGGTGAAGGCGCTGTGGCCCTACATTCTCGGCGCGATCGCGCTGTGGTTTGCGATGGCGAAGACGGGCGTGTCGCCGACGCTGGCGGGCGTGCTCGCGGCAGTGGCGGTGCCGATGCGACGCCCCGATGGCGGCTCGCCGCTCGTCGATCTTGAGCACGCGCTGAAACTGCCGGTGCAGCTGCTGATCATGCCGATCTTCGCGCTCGCGGTGGCGGGCGTGAATCTCGCGGGCGAAAGCCTCGCTGGTGTTCTCCATCCGGTGACGCTCGGCATCGCGGCGGGCCTCGTCATCGGCAAGCCGCTCGGCATCGTGACGCTGACGTGGCTCGGCGGCAAACTGCTGAAGCAACCGACGCCCGCAAGCGTGCCGCAGATGATCGGCGTGGCGATGATCGCCGGCATCGGTTTCACGATGAGCTTGTTTGTGGGCGCGCTTGCGTTCCCGTCGCATCCGGAGCTGGAAGCCTCGGTGCGCTTCGGCGTGCTGGGCGGCTCGACGATCGCTGCAATCGCGGGTCTCGTTTTTCTTGCGTCAGTTCTGCCGAAACATCGCGCGACCGATCCCGGCACGCCGCTTTCCTACGAGGAAGAAATCGCCGAAGAGCGCGGCGTGCTGGAAGACAAGGACTGAACCCAACCCTTGCCCGCAGGCGGGAGACGGGCTAGCGCTTCGCGCGAATACCGACCGTCAGCGCGCGACTCTCGGCGGGAAAATAACGGTCGTTGCCGAAAGCAAAATCCGCGCGCTCCGCGTAGCGTTCGTCAGCGAGATTGCGCACGGTCGCGTAGAGATCGACGTTGTCGGTCGCCGACCAGTTTGTGCGCAGGTCGAAGACGTCGTGGCCCGGATAGCGGCGCGTGCCGGCGGCGTTGGTGAGATAGTCGCCCATGTGCGTCCAGGCGATTTCCGCCGAGAGCGTCTCCGTCGGCTTCCACGCGAACTGCACGTTCGCGAGACGGCGCGGCGCGCTGTCGATGTCGGTGCCGCTGACGACGCTCTCGCCGGCGCGGGTGACGGGATCGTTGAAGCGATAGGTGTGTTCCGCGTAGCTCGCCCAGCCGGAAAGCTCGAACATGGCGCCCAGCGGCGTCGAACCGGACACCTCGATCCCTTGGTGTCGCGTGCGCGCGAACGGCACGGTGAAGCCGTCGGCGTTGCGGAACGCGCTGTTCTTCTTCTCCATTGCGTAGAGCGCGAGTTCAAGGCGCGCGCCGTTCGCGAAGGAAACGCGATAGCCGAGTTCGGCGCTGTCAATGGTCTCGGCTTTCTGCTCGCCGGGCTGTTGCAGGGTCTGCAGCGAATAGAGATCGCTCACCTGCGGCGCACGCGCGCCGCGAGCGAGATTGAGCCAGGTGCTCGACGCATCTCCGATCGTATGGATAAGCCCGAGCTTCGGCGTCAGCGTTTCGAAATCGTCGCTGCGATCGGCGGGGCGGCGGAAGCGTCCCACATCGCCCGTCGGCGCGCGGTTGTCGTAGTCGTATGTGCTCTGCTCGCCGCGGACGCCGGCGACGAAGCGCCAGTCCTCTGCGAACGCCCAGCTCGCCTGCGCGTAGGCGGCGAGCACGGTGGCGTCGACGGCATAGTCGTAGTGCAGGCCCTGCGTGTAGCCGGCGGGCTGCGTGGCGCGCGCCTGGAATTCGCGGAGTTCGCCCGTCGTGCGATCCGCATCGATACCGACGATCAGCGAGATCTTGTCCGAAGGATCCCAGTAGAGCGCGCCCTGCACGCCGCCGCCGCTCTGCGAAGTTTCCTCCAACGCACGCGAGGGGAGGAAATGCTGCAGGAGGTCGGTGTCGATCCAGCGCGCGAAGGGCGTGATGGCAATGGACACGTCGTCGCCGAAGTGGCGCGTCAACGCGGCCTGCGCCCGCAGCACCCTCGAATTGCGGAAGGCCTCCGGATTGGCGTTCGCGCGCGACAGCGCTTCGCTGCGATAGGCGTTCGTCCCTTCGACGAATCCCGCCGTTTCCTGTTCGAGGTTCACGAAAATGAGGCGTGACGTGAGGGACCATCGGCCAAGCTGCGCATCGAAGCCCGCGAGCGCGTGTTGTTCGTCAAGGCCGGCGTTTTCGCGCCAACCGTCTTCGTGATTGGCCGCCAGACCAATGGTCATGCGCTGCTTCAACGGCGCGTTGGCGGCAGCGACACAGTCTTCGTCGGAGCGCGTGCTGCAGAGAACGGACAGGCCTTCACGCTTGTCCAGAACCGCCAGTGCAGAAACGGCGTACCGGCCGAACGATCCCGCAGAGACATCGACGGTCGTCGGATGGGCGCGCATGCCGTCGCGCGCCGTCACCACATTCACCACGCCATGCACCGCATTCGAGCCGTAAAGCGCGCTGCCCGGTCCGCGCGTGACTTCCACGCGCTCCGCGAAATCGAGGCTCGTCTCGTAAAGCGCGTTGATGTTGGCGAAGCCCGGCGCGCGGATCGGCACGCCATCTTCCAGCACAAGGAAGGAGCCAGCGCCCTGTCCGCCCGTCAGCACGGGCGAGCGGATGGCGGGCAAACTCTCCACGCCAGAGCCGCGATGGATCGCGACGCCAGGCAGGCGGTTGAGCGCTTCGCTCGGCGCCTGCGCGCCGACGCTGTCGAGATCGTCGCGCGTGAGCGCGGCGGCGTTGGAGGGCAGCGTGGAGACCGCCTGCGCGCGTCGCTCGGCGGTGACGACGATCTCCTCGTCGGCGAACGCCGCTATGGGGGCGAGCACGAAGGAGGCGACGAGGAGGGAGGCGAAACGCATGGGCGGCTTATAGGCTGCGTCGCGGCGGCGGGCGAACGCTCTCCCGCAGCCGGGGAGGCTTACGCGCGACGGCGTGCTTTCCACTCGGCCGCCGTCTGGCCCCAGATGTCGATCGGCGCATCCTGGAAGGGCGGCGGCATGCGGCCAGGGCCGCGATTTTTCGAGCCAAGCCGCTCGGCGACCTTCTGCGACGCGACGTTGTCGGGGTCGATGCAGTGGATGATGTCGGTCCAGCCGAGATGATCGACGGCCCAGTCCATGGCGGCGGACGCGCCTTCGGTGGCGTAGCCTTTGCCCTGCGTCTCGCGCACCAGGCCCCAACCCACCTCCGTGCCCGGCCATTCCGCCGGCTGCCACGGCCCGAGCCGCCCGATCCAGCGGCCGCTATCCTTCTCGATCACCGAAAACATGCCGTAGCCGAGCAGCGCCCACGATCCCGCAATCGAGGCCATGCCCCGCCATGTCGAACTGCGCGGCTGCGCGCCGCCGACGAACTTCACGTTCTCCGCGTCCGCGCTGAACGCGGCGAACGCATCGAGATCGTCCTGCACCGGCGGGCGCAGGATGAGACGCGCGGTTTCGAGGGTGGGGCCGAGGGGGTGCATTTTGCGGGTCACTTATATTCCGAAACAACCCAAATAAAGCCCTGCACGTCGATCAGGTCGCGCGGCGCCATATCGGCGAGCGCCTCCTTCAAGAACTCCGCGAAAGAAATGAACCCCGCATAGACATCTGCGTCGAGCTGGCCGCGATACTGCGATGCGAACTCGTGCCCGAGCCAGTTGGCGACACGCGTTGTGGCGGTGATGCGCATGAGCATGCATGTCTCCGGCGACCACAGTGACGGCAGGTAGGTTGCAAGTGTCCAGGACGGCGTTCCGTGCGGGCGTATGGCGGCGTCGATGGCGCCAAGCGCCTTGGTATCGCCGTCCGCGAGTTCCGCGCATGCGCGGAGGAAGGCTGGCCCTTCGTCGCCGGCGAGCGTTTTTTGCGCACGGATGATCTCGAACGGCGACAGCCTGATCTTGCCAAACATTGGGCGAACCGCCATCGCCTCCGCGGGACCCGCAGCGTGAGCGGCATCCAGCGAAACCGCTTCCAGAAGCTGGGTCCGGACGGACATCTTCTCGTCGCGTTCCTTCGCGAGATACTCCGTGTCGGAGAAGCCTTGCGGGAAGTGCTTCAGGAATCGTGCGCGCAATTCTTCCAGCGAGTGGCGTTCGCTGGAAGTGGGGCGCCTGCTCGACGCACGAGGCGGCGGCTTTCGCAACGCGGCGTGTTCCGTTGCATACGCGCGCGCCGCTGAAAGCGCTGCGTCTTCCGTATCAAACCCCTCGAACAACATCACGCGTGCGCCGTTTTCATTCACGACCGAGGCGAAGCCGCCCTTTACGGCGCGCGCGCGTATGAAGAAGGGGCCGATCTTTTCATCCTCCGGCATGATCATCCGAGCGACGGATCCGCGGTCTTGCACGCCTCGACGAGGCCCTTCACGGCGTCTACGCTCTTCGCCATCATCGCTTTTTCGGCGTCAGACAGCGGCGCATCGACGATGCGCTCGACGCCGTTGGCGCCGATCACGGTCATCACGCCGACGTAGAGATCGTTGATGCCGTACTGGCCGGTGAGGTGCGCCGCGCAGGCGAGCATGCGCTTTTGATCCTTGAGGAAGGACTTCGCCATCTGGATGGCGCTTTCCGCCGGCGCGTAGAAGGCCGAGCCCGTCTTCAGCAGCGCCACGATCTCGCCGCCGCCCTTGCGCGTGCGCTCGACCATCGCGTCCAGTTCTTCCTGCGTGCACCAGCCCATCTTCACCAGCGTCGGCAGCGGCACACCGCCCACGGACGAGTTGGAGATCAGCGGCACCATGTCGTCGCCGTGGCCGCCGAGCGTGTAGGCCTGCACGTCTTCCACCGACACGCCGAACTTTTCCGCGAGGAACCAGCGGAATCTTGCTGAGTCCAGCACGCCCGCCATGCCAACGACCTTCTTGGGATCGAGGCCGGAGAATTTCTGCATCGCCCACACCATCGCATCGAGCGGGTTGGTGATGACAATGACGAAGGCGTTCGGCGCATGCGCCTTGATACCCGCGGCGACGGACTTCATCACGCCGAGATTGATGCCGATGAGATCGTCGCGGCTCATGCCGGGCTTGCGCGCGACACCCGCCGTCACGATGCACACGTCTGCGCCGGCGATGGCCTTGTAGGAATCGACGTCCGTGAGGGTCGCGCCGGTTATCGTGGCGTTCTGGCCGTACACGGTGGAGGCTTCGTTGATGTCGAGGCCCTTGCCCTGGGGAATGCCGTCGGCGACGTCGCACAGGACGATGTCCCCCAGCTCCTCGCGCGAAGCGACGTGCGCGAGCGTGCCGCCGATCATGCCGGCGCCAATGAGGGCGATCTTGTTGCGACGGGCCATGGGACGGGTCTCCTCGATAGGGGGCGATGGGATTGGCGCAGGGTCTAGCGGGGGCCGGGGACCGGGGCAATGCGGCGGAGCGCGGCTCAGGGCCGCTGGCAGGTCCGCGCGACGCGATAGATCCGGTGAAGGCCGCGGTCGACCTTGGCGTGGTAGTAGAGTGAGCCATCCGGCGCCACCGTCGGCCCTTCCACGAAACCCGAGATTGATGCGATCCTTGCGGGCGCGCTGAACGGACTGCGCGCGTCCGGCCGGGTCGCGACCATGATTTCAAGGCGCGGGGGTGCGAGAAAGCGAAGTGTCGTGCGCGTAAAATAGAGTTCGCGCTCGTCGGCTGAAATGCCCGCCGCGTATTCGAGCGCCTTGGTGTTGATGCGGTCGAACCAGCTATCGAACTCCGGCGCGCGCCGCCATGCGCCGTTCTCGCGCACGGCAAGGTGAAAGTCCGACGTGGACGGTGGGCCGAAGGGCGACCAGCGGTTGTCGGTAAAATAAAGCCGCCGTCCATCTGCGGACATCTCGATGTCCATGTTGAAGAGCGGCAGCGGCCCCGGCGAAAGCACCCGCTGCAATGCGAGGCCATGCACCACGCGTCCGTCCCATGCGCCGGTCCACACCGTGGCGCCTTGCTCGGCGACGGCGCGCACCGAGATCATGGCGAAGGCCCCGTCACGGGATAGCGTGGGCACGCCATCGAGCTTGTCGGAATTGGCGCCCGCGAGGGGCCCCGCGAAATCGAAGGTCGTGTCGTTGATCCTGCGCGCCCAGTAGATGTCGGTCTGGTCGCGCGGGCCGTTGCGGGAATTGAAGAAGAGCGTCGCGCCGTCGCGGCTGATGAACGGTTCCATGGCATGGCCGTCATAGCCACGAATGGTCACCGGCTCCGGTGCGCCGAAACAGGCCGCGAGGGCCAGGGCGACAAGCGCCGGCGTCACGTCACCGGGTGACAGCCATAGCCGTCCTCAAACGTCGCCTTTGCCGAAAACAGGCCGCCCGCCGCCGAGACGGTCACGTCATTGCCCTCAATTTTCCAGGTGAACTGCTTCACCGCGTCGGCGGGATAGTCGGCCTTGCAACTGTCCATCGGCCGGCCGGCCACGAAGAGGCACGAACAGGTCTGCTTGGCGGCGTAGCTCGTGCCTATGCGTACGAAGGCGACGGCGTCGCGTCCGAACCAGACTGCTGCGCCGAGCGCGACGATCAACGCCACGCCGCCGATCCACCATTTGCCCCGCATCTCGTTCTCCCCGTATGCTTTGCGTAACGATACCGAGGGGAAGCGGGAAACACCATGCCGAGAATTCTGATCGCGGCGCTTGTGCTGCTGTGCTGCGCGACGACCGCCGAAGCCAAACTCGTCCCATTGCCGCCGCAGCCGGCGGGCGTGGCGTGGCCGACGCAGGACTGGACGGTTGGCGAACCGCGTGTGGACATGGCGGCGCTGAACGCGGCGATGGATGACGCCTTCGGCCGGAAAATCCCGCAGCTCGGCGAGACGCGCGAGGTTGTCATCATCCAGGGCGGACGGCTTGTGCATGAACAGTATGCGCCCGGCTACACGAAGGACACGCGTCTCGTGTCGTGGTCCATGGCGAAATCGGTGACGCAGGCGCTGGTGGGTGTCGCGGTGCAGCAGGGCCTGGTGAACATCGATGCGCCGATGGGCTCGCCGCACTGGCGCGCGAATGATCGGCGCGCGCAGATACCCTGGCGCACATGGCTGCAGATGACCGACGGCCAGCGCTATCTCGAGATCGGCGCGCCGAGCGTCACCGCGAGCGATGCGGCCAGGAAGCTTTTCGGGCCGGGGCGTTTCGATGTGGCGCGCTGGTGTTCGGGCCTGCCGATCATCCATGACCCCGGAACGCACTGGAACTACAACAGCTGCGGCATCGTGCTCACGACCGATGCGCTGACGCGGAAGGTCGTGCCCGCGGCGCCCTCCGCGTCGTCGCGCCGAGAACAGATGCTGGCGTGGATGCGCACGAGTTTCTTCGACGTGATCGGCATGCGCACGGCGCAGCCGGAATTCGATTCCCAAGGTTTGTTCTACGGATCGGCGCTCGTCTATGCGAACGCGCGCGAGTTCGCGAAATTCGGCCTGCTCTACATGCGCGACGGCGTGTGGGACGGGCGACGCGTCCTGCCGGAAGGGTGGGTGGACTATGCGCGCACGCAGGGCGCCGGAACCAACAGCGACGGCTACGGCGCCGGCTGGTGGCTCAACCCTCAGGACGGCCCGGGCCGTCCGCGTCGCGTGCTCATGGACACCGGCGGCCGCGACGGTTTCTCCGCCCAGGGTCACGAAGGCCAGATCACGCTCGTGGTGCCGTCGAAGGATCTCATCATCGTGCGGCTGGGCCTGATCGCTGAGACGCCCGACGCGTGGGACAAGTTGTACGACTGGATGGGCAGGGTGGGGAGCGCGTTTCCGGCGGCCCAACAATCGACAACGCCATGATGCGTTCCTCCCCTTGCCGGGGAGGATTCTTGCAGACGTTCAGATTCCGAGTTGCGCGCGAATGCTCTGCGCCGTCGCACCGGCTTCGCGCATGGCGCGCAGCGTCGCCGCGAGATCGCGTTTCGCGAGACGTTGCCCATCCTCTCCGATGATCAGCCTGTGATGCCGGTAGGTCGGCGTCAGCAGTCCGAGCAACCGCTGCAACAGCACATGCAGGTGCGCCGCCTCGCGGAGGTCTTCGCCGCGGATCACGTGCGTGACGCCCTGCAGCGCATCGTCGTGGACGCTTGCGAGGTGATAGCTCGTCGGGAATTCCTTGCGCGCGAGGATGGTGTCGCCAAGGCGTTCAGGTTCGGCCTTGATGGTCTCGCCGTCCGATTCGAATTCCAATGCGCCGTCGACGGCCTCCAGCGCGCGATCGATCCACAGGCGCCATGCGAAGGGATGGCCCGCCGCCAGGCGTTCGTCTTCGTCGGGTGCGGGACCGCCGCGCACCACATCAGTCGGCCCGTGCGGCGCCTGCTGGCTTTCTGCGACCAGCTCACGCCGCGTCCGGAAGTCGCGATAGACGAGGCCGCGTGCAATGAGATCGTCCAGCACACGCGCATAGTCCGCCATGTGTTCCGATTGTCGCCGCACCGGCGTTTCCCATGCGATTCCCAGCCAGGCGAGGTCTTCGTAGATCGCCGCCTCGAATTCCGGACGGCAGCGGCCTGCGTCGAGATCCTCGATGCGCAGGATGAACCGCCCGCCCGCCGCACGCGCGGCGTCGAAGGCGGTCAACGCCGAATAGGCGTGGCCCAGATGCAGGCGTCCGGTGGGCGAGGGCGCGAAGCGGGTGACGAAGTCTGCCATGGCGTTCGTGCATAGCACCGTCACACGCGACGCAAGAGACGCCATGACTTTGACGCGGGGACGTTCTAGGCCCGGATCAGATAACGGGAGCGGGAAGCATGAGAACGGTGATCACGGCGGCGCTGATGGCGCTCGCGCTGGCGGGCTGCAGCCGCGACATGAAGACCGCGACGACGGAGGAGTCCGCCATGGTCGCCGCCGACGCCGTTTACGCGCCGCAGATGGCGCAGGCCAGCGGCGGCGAAGCGGCGCGCATGGAGGATGCCCCGCCCGCATCGCCACCCGCACCCGGTCAGCCGTCCGGCCCGGTCGTCGGCGCGTCGCCCATGCTGGCTTACGTCTATGGCGTCGGTCTCGAAGTGCCCGCGCGCAATGTGCGCGGCGTGATGGGTACGCACGAACAGGCGTGTCGCACGGCGGGACCGCGCGTCTGTCAGGTCATCAATTCCTCGGTCAACGCGCAGGGCGACGACGCCGTGTACGGCCAGATCACGCTGCGCGCCGAGCCGCGCTGGCTGGAGACGTTCCGCAAGGGTCTCGAAGGCCAGGCCAAGGAGGCCGGCGGCCGCGTGCGCGAGGAGAACGTGTCGAGCGAAGATCTCACGCGTCAGATCGTCGACACCAGCGCGCATCTGAATGCGCAAAAGACGCTGCGCGATCGCCTGCAGCAGATCCTGCGTTCGCGTCCCGGAAAACTCTCCGAGCTTCTCGAAACCGAACGCGAACTCGCGCGCGTGCAGGGCGAGATCGACAGCGCGGAAAGCCAGCTCGCCGTCATGCGCGAACGGGTCGCCATGTCGATCCTCAATCTCAACTATGCATCCAGGCCCAGCGCTGTCACCGGCGGCGCGTTCGAGCCCGTCACCGACGCGCTCACCGAATTCTTCTCCATCGTGATGCTGGGTGTGGGCGTGATCATTCGGCTCATCGCGGTGGCGATCCCGGTGGCGCTGGTGCTCGTCCCGCTCGGCTGGCTCGCGCTGCGCTGGCGGCGCGCGCGGCGGGCGAAGAAGCTGGCGGCGGAATTGTCCTGATCTATCGCGGGTGGAGGGTGGTGGAACGCGCGCCGATCCCCTAACTCCCCCGCATGATCGGAAACATCGACGGACCGCGCATGCCGCCGGCGGCGGGCGGCAAACCTTCCAGCCTTGTCGTGCTGCTGCACGGCTACGGTTCAAACGGAGAGGATCTCATCTCGCTTGCGCCGTACTGGGCGAAGGCGTTGCCGAACACGCAGTTCGTGTCGCCAAACGCGCCGGAGCCCGTGCCCATGGCGCCCGGCGGCTATCAGTGGTTTCCGATCTCGCGGCTCGATCCGCGCGAGGTGGAGACGGGCGTCGCGCGCGCATCGGGCGTGCTGGAGAAGTTCATCGACCGCGAATTGGAGCGCTACCAGATCGCGCCGGACCGGATGGCGCTCGTGGGGTTCAGCCAGGGCACGATGATGGCGTTGCATGTGGGCCTGCGGCGACCGCGCCTCGGCGCGATCGTCGGCTTCTCCGGCGCGCTGCCGGCGGCGGGCAAGCTCAAGGACGAGGCCAAGTGCAAGCCGCCCGTGCTGCTGGTGCATGGCGACCAGGACGAGATGATCCCCATCACCGCGCTCTTTGCGGCGGCCGAAGGGCTCGCGGCGGCGGAGATCGGCGCGCAATGGCACGTCTCCTACGGCGTGCCGCACTCCATCGGGCCGGACGGCCTGCAACTCGGCGGGGAATTCCTGCGCGCCGCGCTCGCGGGGAAGCTGAAGTAGCCCGCCGCTGCGCCTGTCATCACCACGTCATGGCGAATCGGGCATGATCGGGTGGCGCGGCATGCCGTTCGCTGGTAGGCATGACCGCCAAGGAGGTGCGTCTTCAGTTCCATAGCGCGGCTCGCACTCGCGGCCTTCGGGCCCCTCGACCGGTCGGTCGCCCCTCACACGGGAGGCGACCATGCAGGTCGTTAGCACCCCGCCATCGGGCTTCCCGGCCCTGGTCCTGAACGCCGATTACCGGCCGCTCTCGTATTACCCGCTGTCGCTGTGGCCCTGGCAGGAGGCGGTGAAGGCCGTGTTTCTCGAGCGCGTCGAAGTGATCGCCGAGTACGATCACGAGGTGCACTCGCCGAGCTTCGCGATGCGCCTGCCTTCGGTGATCTCGCTGCGCGAATACGTGAACCAGGATCGTCCGCCCGCGTTCACGCGCTTCAACGTCTTCCTGCGCGACGGCTTCCACTGCCAGTACTGTAGCGCGGCAAGCGAACTCACGTTCGATCACCTGATCCCGCGCTCGCGCGGCGGGCGGACCACGTGGGAGAACATCGTCACTGCGTGCGGGCCCTGCAATCTGCGCAAAGGCGGGCGTTCGCTGCGCGAGGTCGGCTTCCACTTGCCGCACCGGCCGCGCCGGCCGAACATGCACGAACTGCAGGGCATGGGACGGCGCTTTCCCCCGCACCACCTGCATTCGACGTGGGTCGATTATCTGTACTGGGACGTCGAACTGGAGCCGTGACGTTGACGTTCGCGGCAGCCTCCGCGCCTTGATAGCGCGGGCCCGGCGTGCTCTACCGGAGTCCCAATTTGGAGAGGGCTGGAACATGGAACTCGGCGAAGTCACCAAGAAGATCACGGAAGCCGTCGGCGTCGAATCCGGCCTCGGCAAGACCCTGAAGTTCGACTTCGGTGATGTCGGCAAGATCTATATCGATGGCGTGTCGAAGCCCAACTCCGTCTCGAACGACGACAAGGCCGCCGACTGCACCATCAAGCTCGCGTGGGATGATTTCCTGAGCATGGCCGCCGGCAAGCTCGATCCGACGATGGCGTTCATGCAGGGCAAGCTGAAAGTCGATGGCGACATGTCGATCGCCATGAAGCTGCAGCCCATCCTGTCGAAGCTCCGCTAACAGCGATGGCGTTCGTTCACGTCACCGGCAATCCTGAGCCGGCAGGCGGGGAGGAACTGTGGCTGGAGGGGCGCGGCGGCGTGAAGCTGCGCGCGCTCCTCGCGCCCGCCCTGAATCAATCAGGGGTGGGGACTGCCCGCGGATCGGTGATCCTGTTCACCGGTCGCACGGAATTCATCGAGAAATACTTCGAGGTGATCACCGAGCTGCAGCAACGCGGCTTTGCGGTTTTCACGATGGACTGGCGCGGCCAGGGCCTCTCGGGCCGCGAACAGAAGAACCCGCTCAAGGGCCATCTCGCGACGTTCGACGATCCCGTGGCCGATCTCTACGCCGCGATGCGGATGTATGGCGACCGGCTTCCGAAACCGCACATCGTGCTCGCGCACTCCATGGGCGGGTGCATCGCGCTGCGCGCCATGCAGACCAACCGCGTCGTCGCGGACGGTGCGGTGTTCAGCGCGCCGATGTGGGGCATCGCCAACGTGAAGGGCTTCGCGGAGGACTTCACCCGCTTCATGACGGCATCGGGCATGGGCGGCATGTTCGCGCCCGGCGTCGAGACGAAGTGGTCGAAGCAATCCTTCAAGAAGAATGCGCTCACGCACGACAAGGAACGCTACGCGCGCGCGCAGGGACTCGTCAGCGAGCAGAACGAACTCGCGCTTGCCGGCCCCACGCTCGGGTGGGTGACGGCTGCGCTCGACGCCATCGACACCTTCCAGGCGCCGGGCGCGCTCAATCACCTGCGCATGCCGGTGATGGTGATGAGCGCGGGCGAGGAGAGTCTTGTCGACAATTCCAGCCACGCGGAAATCGCAACGCTGCTGCCGAACGCCCGCCACATCATGATCGACGGCGCTCGCCACGAGATCATGATGGAGACCGACAACATCCGCGCCCAGTTCTGGGCCGCGTTCGATACGGTGGCGGATGCGGTGGCGCCGAAGACCGGCGTCAGCAGCGCAACAGCCAACGCCTGACCCCTCTCCCGCGAGCGGGAGGGGGAAGAGGCTAAGCCTTCGCCGCGCGCTTCAGCGCCACCAGCGCCTGCTCGTGCGGACGTGAATCCCCTGAAGCGATCACCTGGCCGCCCATCCACGCAGGCCCGCCGCGCCAGTTCGTGACCATGCCGCCCGCGCCTTCGATCACCGGGATCAACGCCTGCACGTCCCACGGTTTCAGGCCGCTCTCGATGACCACGTCCATGCGTCCGGCCGCGAGCATGGCGTAGGCGTAGCAGTCGCAGCCGTAGCGCTGCAGGCGCGACGTGCGTCGCACCATCTCGAAGCCGCCGGCCTCTGCGCCGTCGAAGAGGAAGGGATCGGTGGTGGCGATGGTGGCTTCGTTGAGATGCGCGCATGTGCGTGCGTTCAGCGGCTGCGTGACGCCGCGCGCGGTGACTTCCGCGCCGCCGGGAAAGCCGATGTAGCGTTCGTCAAGAAAGCCCTGATCGATGACGCCGACGACGGGACGGCCCTCGAACGCGAGCGCGATGAGCGTGCCCCATACCGGCAGTCCCGAAATGAACGCGCGCGTGCCGTCCACCGGGTCGAGCGTCCACGACCAACCGTCCTTCGACGGCGTCTCGCCATACTCCTCGCCCAGCACGCCGTGCGCGGGGTAATGCAGCTTGATGAGATCGCGCATGGTGCGTTCTGCGCCGCGATCGGCCTCGGTGACGGGATCGAAGGCGGCGTCCGGTCGCTTGTTGTCGACTTCGGTTTCGACCCGGAAGTGCGGCAGGATCGCCTTGCGGGCGGCGTCGGCGAGCGTGTGCGCGAAGGAGATGAAGTCTTCAGCGGAACTCATAGGGACTGCTTACACCGACGCGTGAGTCGCCGCACGCCCTCAGCGCGCTTCCGATGGGTCGCCGATGATGAGGCGCGGCCCCGCGCCATGGCGCGCGACCCGGTCCTGCGGATTGTAGAGCTGGCACTTCTTCAGCGAGAGGCAGCCGCAGCCGATGCACTCGTCGAGTTTTGAACGCAGGCGCTGGAGCGTTGCGATGCGTTCATCGAGCGTCTTGCGGAACGCGCGGCTGATCACGTCCCAGTCCTTCAGCGTCGGCGTGCGACCGGCGGGCAGGCTTTTGAGGAGCGCGCCGATCTCCTCGATGGTCAGTCCCATCTGTTGCGCGATGAGGATGAAGGACAGCCGCCGTATGTCGGCGCGCAGGAAGCGGCGCTGGCCGCCGGCGCTGCGGAACGACGTGACGAGCCCGCGCGCCTCGTAGAAGCGGATCGCAGATACCGAGAGTCCCGTGCGGGCCGCGAGATCGCCGATGGGCAGGAGATCGCCAGGCTTGAGAAGGTCCGACAAAGAGCTTGACCTCAAGTTAGGTTGAGAAAGTAGCTTCTCCCCAATCCGGTTTTAACGCAAGAGGAGCAGATCATGGGCGCAATGCTCGAACACGTGAACATCACCGTCAGCAACCCGGCGCGCACAGCGCAGACGCTGTGCGATCTCTTCGGCTGGCGCGTGCGCTGGAACGGCCTCGCCAAAGGCGGCGGCACGACCTTCCACGTCGGCGACGACGACGCCTATCTCGCGGTCTACACGCCGCCGCCCGGATCAACTCTCGGCGACTTTGACGACATGCGGCGCGGCGGGCTCAACCATGTGGGCATCCAGGTGGAGGATCTCGACGCTGTAGAAGAACGCGTCCGCGCTGCGGGGTACGAGCCCATGAACCACGCCGACTACGCGCCGGGGCGGCGTTTCTATTTCCGCGACGAGGATGGAATCGAGTTCGAGGTGGTGAGTTACGCGCGCTGATGTATGCGCGCGCTAGCCCTTCTCCCCCTCGCGGGGGAGAAGGATTCGATGTGGCCAAAACACAAACGAAACGGACCCCGACGTTTCCGCCGAGGCCCGCGATCGATCCCCGATCTCTTTCGCAGCTTACGCCGCGTCGGTTTCGTCCTGCAGCGCCTTCGCGAGGTCGAGCAGGCGGCGGCGCGGGCGTTCGCCGAGCTTGTAGTAAGCGCGGATCAGCTCGAGCGTTTCCTTCTGGGAGAGAACGTCGGCGGCGATCAGTTCACGATCGTTGGCGACGTTCGCCGGCGCGCCGGCCGCTTCCGCGACGGTTTGCAGGCCTTCGAAGAAGTAGCCCACCGGGACGTTCAGGGAGACCGAAAGCTCATAGAGCCGGCTCGCCGTCACGCGGTTGGCGCCGCATTCGTATTTCTGGATCTGCTGGAAGCGGATGCCGATGCTTTCAGCAAGTTGTTGCTGGGTCAGGCCCAGAAGTCGCCGACGGCGGCGAAGCCGCTTGCCGACATGCAGGTCGATCTCATTCGCCATCTTAAGCGCCTTCACGTTCCTGCCGCCCCCCCGTCGGGCGCGGCTTCGTCTCGGCGGGGTGCTCTGCAACGGCCATACCAGCCTGAAGCGATACATCACGGGGCCGTTATTGCCCCCCGGCAGGCGAATGCAATGATTTTGCCCGCGCAGAAGGGGAAAAACGCGCCTTCGTGGAACGCTGCGCGCGCCGGGTATCCCTAACGGGGACGTGTGGGGGAATGGATTCCCGTAGGGGCGCTGGCCGGGGCGGCGCGTTCGCGGCAGGCGTGAGAACCTCCCGTGGCCGGAGTGTTGCGATCCGGCACAAGCGTGCAGGGGGTAGCAGCAACCGACAGGCGCGCGCGGTAGCCAACCGGCGCCGTGTTTGCGATGCTCGATTTGGGCCGGATCATGCGATTCTTGCCTGCATGCAGGGGCGAACGGGGCGAATGCTGACCGTCGGGATCGTGGGCGCCGGCCCCGCGGGCTTGAGTGCGGCGCGTCTCCTCCAGGAAACGGGTCGCGCCCGCGCCATCATCTTCGAGAAGGAAGAGCGCGTCGGCGGGAAGTCATTCTCCACGCCGCGCTACGGCACGGTGCACGACATCGGCACCTGCTATTCCACCATGGCGCACGCCGCGACCAACCGCTGGATGAAGGAGCTGCAGATCGAGCAGCGCGGCATAGACCGCCAGATGGTCGATGGGGCGCCGGTGATGCGCTACATCATGGGCGGCCAGCCGTTCACCACGGCGTCGGAAACGCTGCGCTTCTTCAAGGCGTGGAAGATCCAGATGCGCGCCTTCGACGAACGGCCCGACGCGCCGGAGGTTCGCGAAGCCGCCGCCATGCCCGTGGGCGCGTGGATCGACGCGCACGGCTTTCCTTCCATGCGCCGCTACATGCAGCGCGGGCTCACCAACATGGGCTATGGTTATCTCGACGAGACGCCGACGGCGCAGGCGCTGCGCTGGTGCTCGCCGTCGCTGCTGATCTCTGGCGCGCTGAAGCGGATCAAGGCGCCGGAGAAGGGGTGGCAGTCCTTCTGGGAGCGGCTGTCGCAATCGCTCGACGTTCGCCTCGGCCAGCCCGTCAACGAGATCCGCCGCGGCAATGACCGCATCGACATCGTGACGCCGACCGGCGCCACGCGTGTCGATGCCTTGCTGATCGCTGCACCGCTCGATGAACTGAAGAGCGCGATGAGCATGACGGCCGCCGAGCAGCGCGTGATCGACGCGGTGAAGTGGGATCGGCTCGCGGCCTCGCTCGCGTCCATCGCCGGGTGGCGACGCAACGACGACATTGTCATCCACGAGGAGGCGCTGAAGCCGGGCGCGGCGCCCGGCGTGCTGTTGTCGTCGCGCGTGGCGGGTCCGCCGCCGAAGAGGAAGGACCGCCACGGTAAACGTTTCTTCATGTGCTTCCAGTACGGCGGCATGCTCTCGACCGAAGCGCTGGCTGAAAAGCTCCGCTACGACGTCGAGCGGCGCGGCGGCTATCTCGATCACATCGCCATGCAGAAGGTCTGGAGGTTCGCACCGCGCTACGACGCCGATGCGCTGCGCGACGGGCTCATGTCGCAGATGCGCGCCATGCAGGGCGATCAGCGGACGTGGTACACGGGCGCCACTTTTTCCTTCGAGGCGGTGTCCAACATCGTCGAGTTCAATCGCGTGCTGGCGCCAGACATGGTGAACCGGCTGGAGCCGATGCGCCGATGAACCTCTTCCTGCGCGTCGTGATCGTCTGGCTGAAATCCCTGTTCAAACCGAAGATCGGCCTGCTGGACGAATACGTCACGAAGTTCGGCGTGTGGTTCACCGACCAGGACATGCTGCGCCACGTCACCAACAGCCGCTTCTATTCGCTGGTGGATGTGTGCGTGATCGACTTCTTCCTGCGTTCGGGCGTGGTGAACATCCTTGGCCGCAACAAGTGGACGCCAGTGGTCATCTACAAGGACATGAAGTTCTTGAAGGCGCTGCGCTTTCCCGCGAAGTTCCAGGTCCGCTCGCAGTTTCTCGGCTGGGACGATGACGCCGTGATCGCCTTGCACACCTTCGAGCGCGGGGAGGCGATCGTCGCGCAGGGCTACACCGTGGCGCGCTTCATCGATTCAAAAGGCAAGAGCCTGAGCACCAACGACGTGGCGACCGCCTTCGGCGCACCGGTCAAACCTGTGCTGCCCGATCACGCGCTCGCGACGTTGTCGCGATCCAAGAGAGCTTCCGGCGCGTCATCGTTGGCGGGCTCGAGCGCATCGGGTGTGGCGTAGAGGCTCGTGCGGTAGGGCAGCTTCAGGTAGGCGAAGCTGCCGAGCGTGGGCTCGCTGAGAATTTTCAGGCTGCCGCGGTGGTGCTGCACCACCTGACTGACGATGCGCAGGCCCAGGCCAATGCCTTGCGTGGCGACGGTTTCGGAAGGCGGCGCTTCTTCGCCGTCCGCCATTTTCTGTACGCGCTCAAGGTGTTCCGGCGCAAAGCCCGCGCCAAAGTCCCACACGCAGATTTCCGCCTGCCCGTCGTAAGCTTTACGGACATCGACGCCGACGTCCTTGTCCTCGGGCGTGTTTTCGAGCGCGTTGACGATGAGGTGCATCAGCGTGCGCTTCAGCGCGCGCTCATCGCACACGAGGTCTTCGATCTCGTCGTGGATGTTGATCTGCAGTTTTGCGGTGCGGCGTTTGCCGTAGCGCGCGGCGGCGGCCTGCGCGCTCCATTCCACGATGCCGCGCACGTTGGCGAAGGCGAAGCGGTATTCGTAGGACTGGCTGTCGATGGTGGCGATGTCGGCGATGTCGCTGACGGCTTCGAGCACGCGGACCGCATGCGTGGCGATCTCGGCGCGCCGCTCGTCGCTCGCGCGCGTATGCGAGCCGAGATACGCGACGACCTCTTCCATCGGCGTGCGCAGGGTGACGCCGACCTGCTCGATGAATGCAGACTTCGCGCGGCTCGCTTCTTCGGCCGAGAGGCGCGCGGTTTGGATCTGGTCCTCGCGCTGCTTGAGTTCCGTGATGTCGGTGTGGACGCTGACGAAACCGCCGCGCGCCGTCGGCAGCAACTTGGATACGACCCAGCGGCCTTCACCCACCGCGCGCATCCGGCCTTCGCCGTCATCGCCGGCGACCGCGCGGGGGTCCTTGAACCACTCGTTGAACCGCGTGTTCGCGGACAGGAGATTCATCTCGGCGTCGAAGTGCGCGATGGCGTCGCTGGTCGCTTCGATGGCGTCTGTGAGATCGGCCTGCACGCCCTGCATCTCGCGCGCGGAGCGGATAAGCTCGACCATGTGGCGATGGCTGCGCTCGGCGCCTTTCACCAGCGCGAAACACAGCACGATGAGCAGCGCCAGGATCACCCAGTGGATCGGCTCGCCTTCCCAGACGAGACGCAACGCAAGCGGCGTCAGTATCGTCGCCAGCATCACGCGCGTCACGGAGGGGATCGGCGCGAGCAGCGAGACGACGCCCGCCGCCATGCCGCCGAGCACGACGATCACGATGGTCTGGGAGAAGAAGTCGCCGGACTTCCAGAAGAAGATGCTGGTCACGCCCCACAGTGCGCCGATGACGGCTGAGCTGATCTGCGCGCGCTTCAGCGTGTTGCCGGAAACGAATTTCGGCATCTCGCGATGGCGCGTCTTCATCCAGGACGCGAGCTGCAGCGCCGATGCGATGAGCAGCACGGCGAGCCACGTCGCCGCAAAGACTTGCATCGGTCCGAACAGGAAGAGGGAAGACACGAGTGTCGCATTGCACGCGTTCACGCCCGCCATGACAGGCAGCTGCTGCGTCAGCAGAAGTGTCTGCTGACGACGCAATTCCGCTTGCAAGGAGGCGTCTGCGCCCGTGACCATGACCCTTCGTGCGTCCCTTCTGGGATCTCGTAGCGCGGACCACGAGACATGGTCCGACGGTAGAGCATACGAAACAGGGCCTAATTTTCCGTGATCTTGCGGGCAATTCTCGCGCCGTTGTCAGGAAACCATTCAGTAGGGTGAACGAAATCCTACCGCGTTTCCGTGGCCGCCGAACACGATCGGATAGAGCGACGCCACCAGAAGGACGGCTGCGGTAATGTTGAACGCGCGCAGCTTTGCGGGATCGTTCAGGAAGCGGCGCATCTGCACGCCGAGTGCGGCCCATGCGCTGACGCAGGGAATGTTGATGAGGCCGAACACGAGGGTGATCAGCGCCAGGCTCACCCATGGCTGTGTCGGCAGCGTGTAGGCGGCGACCGCCGTCAGCGCCATCGTCCACGCCTTGGGATTGACCCACTGGAAGAGGGCGGCCTGCAGGAAGGTCATAGGTTTTGCGCCGTCGTGAGTCGCTTTCGCTTCGGGCGCCTTGGCGGTGGCGATCTTCCAGGCGAGCCAGAGGAGATAGGCGACGCTGACGATCTTCAGCACGTCGTGCGCCATCGGAAACATCTCGAAGATCTTGGCGAGGCCCGCGCCGACGAGCACGATCATCACCATGAAGCCGATGCCCACGCCCAGCATGTGAGGGATCGTGCGCGCGAAGCCGAAATTCGTCCCCGACGCCATGAGCATCAGATTGTTCGGCCCCGGCGTGATCGAGGACACGAAGGCGAAGGCGGCGAGGGCGAGGAGCAATTCGGCGGTCATGGCGCAAGCCTATGCGGCGTTGCGGGCAAAGCGCTTGCAAAGTGGAGCGTCTGTCGCATATTTTTGCAATCCATGGCGAAGATCGACGAGATAAACCGTAGAATATTGCGTGAATTGCAGCGTGACGGCCGCGTTTCCAACAATGACCTGGCCGAACGGGTGGGGCTGTCGCCGTCGGCGTGCCTGCGCCGGGTGCAGGAGCTGGAGCGGTCCGGCGTCATCACCGGCTTTCGCGCCGTGATCGATCGTGAGGCGGTGGGGGCGGGGTTCTGCGCCTATGTGGCGGTCGGGCTCTCGCAGCATCGCAAGACCGACCAGAAGGCGTTCGAGCGCGCGATGGCGGCGGCGCCGCAGGTCCGCGAGTGTCACAACGTGACCGGCACGATCGAGTATATGCTGCGCGTCGAGGTCGAGGATCTCGCCGCCTACAAGCTCTTTCACACCGAGGTGCTGGGGCAGGCGCCCCAGGTGTCCTCGATCACCAGTTACATCGTGATGGCGAGCCCGAAGGACGAGCGCGGGTAGCTTACGCCGCCTTCTGCTTCTCGCGGCGCTTGCGTTCGTTCGGATCGAGCCAGCGCTTGCGGACGCGGATTGCCTTCGGCGTCACTTCCACAAGCTCGTCGTCCTCGATCCAGGCGATGGCTTGCTCGAGCGTCAGGCGACGCGGCGGCGTGAGGCGGATCGCTTCGTCCTTGCCGGCGGCGCGGACGTTGGTGAGCTTCTTCGACTTCATGGGGTTCACCTCCATGTCGTCGGAACGCGAATTCTCGCCGATGATCATGCCTTCGTAGACAGCCTCACCCGGATCGATGAAGAGCACGCCGCGTTCCTCAAGATTCCACAGCGCGAACGCCGTTGCTTCGCCGAGTTCGTTGGCGATGAGGCCGCCGTTGCGACGGCCCGCGATCTCGCCCTTGTGCGGCGCCCAGCCGTGGAAGACCTTGTTCATAACGCCCGCGCCACGCGTGTCGGTCATGAACTCGCCGTGGTAGCCGACGAGGCCGCGCGCCGGCGCATGGAACACAAGCCGCGTCTTGTCGCCGCCGGAGGGGCGCATGTCTTGGAGTTCTGCCTTGCGGATCGACATCTTCTCGATGACCGCGCCGGCATAAGCGTCATCGACGTCCACGGTGACTTCTTCGATCGGCTCCAGCAGTTGTCCGTCGTCGCCGGTCTGGAACAGGACGCGCGGCCGCGAAATCGACAGCTCGAATCCTTCACGGCGCAGCGTTTCAATGAGTACGCCAAGTTGCAGTTCGCCGCGGCCCGCCACCTCGTAGGCGTCCTTGTCGGCGGTTTCGCTGATCTTGATCGCGACATCGCCTTCGGCGTGACGGAAGAGACGTTCGCGGATCACGCGCGACTGCACCTTGTCGCCATCGCGACCCGATAGCGGGCTGTCGTTGATGGTCACCGTGATCGCCAGCGTCGGCGGATCGATGGGTGTAGCGGGGATCGGCGTCGTCACCGAGATGTCGGCGACGGTGTCGGACACGGTTGTGTCGGTGAGGCCCGCGATGGCGACGATGTCGCCGGCTTCGACGCTTTCCACCGGCACGCGATCGAGACCACGATACGCGAGCAGCTTCGACAGGCGTGCGCGCTCATGCTCCTTGCCGTCGCGCGACATGGACAGCACCGTCTCGCCGACTTTCAGGCGCCCGGACTCCACACGCCCCGTCAGCACGCGTCCGAGAAACTTGTCGTAGTCGAGCATGGTCACGAGCATGGAGAAGGGCGCATCGATGCGCTTGAGCGGCTCGGGTTCCGGCACGTGATTGTGGATGACCTCGAAGAGCGGATTGAGATTGGTGCGTTCGCCGTCGAGCGTCATGGTCGCCCAGCCTTCCTTGCCGGAGGCGTAGACGATCGGGAAATCGAGTTGCTCGTCCGTAGCGCCGATGGCGGCGAAGAGATCGAAGGTGTCGTCGAGCACCTGCGAGGGACGCGCGTTCGGACGGTCGACCTTGTTCAGCACGACGATGGGGCGCAGGCCCTTGCGCAGCGCCTTGGTGAGCACGAACTTGGTCTGCGGCATGGCGCCTTCCAGCGCGTCCACCAGCAACAGGCAGCCGTCCACCATGCCGAGAATGCGCTCCACCTCGCCGCCGAAGTCGGCGTGACCGGGGGTGTCGATGATGTTGATACGGTCCTCGCCGCGCACGATGGACGTGCATTTGGCGAGGATCGTGATGCCGCGCTCCCGCTCCTGGGCGTTGGAGTCCATGGCCCGTTCCTGGTGGGCCTCATTGCGGCGCCAGGCGCCGCCCTGGGCGAGCATCTGGTCCACCAGCGTCGTCTTGCCGTGGTCGACGTGGGCGATGATGGCGATGTTGCGCAACGACGGCATGAAATCAGGCTCTCAAACAGGAAGGGCGCGTTTTGCACGCGCGAAGACGGAAGGGCAAGCGAGCGTGCGGGTATTGGGGCTCAAGGCTTTGGCGAGCTACCCGATGTTGCAAGTGTGCGATGCACAAAGGTCGCGCGACGCCGGAAAATTCATGGGACGCATGAAGAAATTCGGTTACCAAGTGATTAATGGACGCCCGTGTCCAAACTTAGGGCTTGCGCGTTTTGCAGTGCAGCGTATTCTCACTTCAGCGGCGTTTCGCGACGTCGCCGCCCTTCTCGGGCGTTTCCTCCCTAATTAAACTGCCCCGGGCTCACCCCCGGGGCGTTTTTTTGGGTCAGCCGGCCATTTCCGCCAGCAGTTCCCGGGCGTCCTCCGCCTCATCGTCGATGACGAGCAGCCGCCAACCGCCCATCACACCCAGATCTAGGTAGCCGAGGAGCAAGCCCTGCTCGGGCATGATCACGTGGATGCCATGCGCTTCGAGGAAACCCTTGGCTGCCATGGCTTCTGGAAGAGACGCAAAACGCGCCAGCGTCACGACAGCCATCGTCAGGCGAGCGAGCGATGCAGCTCGGCCTCCGCCAATACCGCCGCCAGACGCGCCATATCGCCGTGCACGCGCTTGAACCCGGTACTGCGTTCCAGGGTGCGTTCGTCAAGGTAGAGGCTGCGGTTCAGCTCGATCTGCAGGGCATGGGACTTCTTCAGGGGGCGCCCGTAGGTCTGCGTCGTATGGCCGCCGGCGAAGGGCGCGTTCCGCGACACCCGGTAGCCGAAGCGCCGCAGTGTGGCCTCCACCATGGCCGTGATCGACGGATGGCAGGACGCGCCGAAGCGGTCCCCCAACACGATGTCCGGCTGCTGCGGCCCCCGGGCGGAACTGGGCATGGAATGGCAGTCGATCACGATCGCGCAGCCGAAGGCCGTCTTGGTCTCCTCCACCAGCCCGCGCAGGACGTCGTGGTAGGGGGTGTGGACTGCTGAAATCCGCCGCTCGGCTTCGCCTGCGGGCAGCTTGCGCCAGTAGATTTCCTGGCCGTCGCCGGCGATCCGCGGGATGGCGCCGAGGCCTGCCTGCACGCGCGGCGTCGTGGTGTGGATGCCCGGATGATCCATGAACATCGCGGGATCGAGTTCGGTGGGGTCGCGGTTCAGGTCCACATACGCCCGCGCCACCGAAGCGCAGAGGATGGGTGCGCCGTGCGCTGCGGCGCCCGCAAAAACCTCGTCCACATACGCGTCTTCCGATCGCCTGAGGCTGGCCAGGCCCACGCGGGCGGCCGTCATCAGCTCCCTGGGATAGCGCCGCCCCGAATGTGGGGAGGTGAAGATGAGCGGGGTGGTGCGCCGGAACGGCTCGATCAGCACGTAGGGCGGCTCGGTCCCGACGGCCTCGACGCGGGCGGCGCGGGCGTCCGCCAGTGCGCCGAATGCAGGATCGGGCCTCAGGTCCATGTCTTGACCTTCGCGCTCGTCGCATGGGCCGTCAACCACATGCATCTCATGGCTTTGCTCATGCATGGGGCATTCCCATGTCCCGTTTGCCGTCCCGGCGCCGCACACGGGCGACAAGCGGCTCTTTACGGTTCTAGTGTAGTGGCTCGGGATTGAACGCCCGGGTCCGGGCGAAAAGGACAGGTCCATGGTGCGCATTCTGCTGGCCGAAGACGACGACAGCCTGCGCCAGTTCCTGGCGCTGAACCTCGGTCGCGCCGGCCATGAAGTTGTCGCGCACGGGGACGGGGACTCCGCCTGGGACGAACTGGGCCTCGGGTCCTTCGACCTGCTGCTGACCGACATCGTCATGCCCGGCCTCGACGGCATCGAACTCGCGCGCCGCGCTGCGGAAGCCTACCCCGGCATGAAGATCATGTTCATCACGGGCTTTGCGGCTGTGGCGCTCAGCCAGAACACGCCCGCGCCCAAGGAAGCCAAGGTGCTGTCGAAACCCTTCCACCTGAAGGACCTGGTGGCTGAAGTCGAACGGATGATGGCGGCCTGAGCCTTCGGCGTTCGTCGCAATAGCACCATTGCGCGCGGAATACGGGTTGACGCCGCACGGCTTTGCCCGACAACACCCCTTATCGATAAACGCTATTCCTGCAGACGCGGGATGTAGGGGAGAATCCTCGTGCGCCATTTCCTGATCGCGGGCGTCAGCCTTGTTGCGCTGCTCGGCTGCGCATCCTCCGCCACCACGCCCGTCGCCACCGCGACCGCCGTCGAGCAGGCGCAACCCGCCGTGCCCGCCAACCCGCTGCTGGCGGAGTGGACCGGCCCCTACGGCGGCGTTCCCCCGTGGGACAAGGTGACGCCCGAACTCTTCCCCGAAGCCTTCACCTTCGCCATCGACGAACTCCGCCGCGAGGTCGCCGCGATCTCGAACAACGAGTCCGCGCCGTCGTTCGAAAACACGATCGTCGCGCTCGAGCGCTCCGGCGATCGCCTCGACCGCGTCGGGCGCGTCTATGGCGTGATGACCGGCAACATGAACTCGCCCGCCTATCAAGCGCTGGATCGCGAATGGTCGCCGAAGCTCGCGGCGGTCTATGACGAGATCACGTTCAACCAGAAGCTCTTCGCGCGCGTGGCCGCTGTGTATGAAGGCCGCGCCGGCGCCGGACTTTCGCAGCAACAGCTGCGCTTGACGGAGCGCACCTATGACGACTTTGTGCGTTCGGGCGCCAAGCTGACGGAGAGCCAGAAGACCGAAGTCGCGCGTCTCAACCAGGAACTGGCGACGCTGTTCTCCGATTTCCGCGCCAAGCTGCTCGCGGACGAAAACACCTGGACCGTCGTCGACAGCGCCGCCGAACTTGCCGGCATGCCGCAGTCCTATATCGACGGCGCGCGCGCGGCCGCTGCCGAACGTCAGCTCGAAGGCAAGTGGATCGTCGTCAACACGCGTTCGAGCGTCGATCCGATCCTCTCGTTCGCCTCGAACCGGAGCTTGCGTGAAAAGGTCTGGCGCAAGTTCGTCAACCGCGGCGACAACGCAGACGGCAACGACACCAACGCCACGATCGCCAGGATCGTGAAGCTGCGCGCCGACCGCGCCGCCGTGCTCGGCTATCCCACGCACGCCAACCGCCGCATGGACGACACCATGGCGAAGGATCCGGCGCGCGCGATGGATCTGATGATGCGGGTGTGGACGCCGGGCGTGGCCCGGGTGCGCGAGGAAGTGCGCGACATGCAGGCGCTCGCCAACCGCGAACGTCCGCGCGTGACCATCGAGCCTTGGGACTACCTCTATTACGCCGAGAAGGTCCGCAAGCAGCGCTACGATCTCGATGAGTCCGAGTTGAAGCCGTACTTCGAGCTCAACAACATGATCAACGGCGCCTTCTACATGGCTGGGCGCCTCTATGGTCTGGAGTTCAAGGAAGTCACGGGCACGGTGCCGGTGTTCCATCCCGACGTGCGCGTCTGGGACGTCACCGACAAGGCCACCGGTCGCCACGTCGCGCTGTTTTACGGCGACAACTACGCCCGCACGGGAAAGCGCTCTGGCGCGTGGATGACGACCTACCGCACGCAGTCGACGTTCGACGGTCCGTCCACGACGCTTGCGTCCAACAACAACAACTTCACCAAGGGCGCCCCGGGCGAGCCTGTGCTCATCAGCCTCGATGACGCCGAGACCCTCTTCCACGAGTTCGGCCACGCCATTCACTCGTTCCTGCAGAACGTCGAATATCCCACGCTCGCCGGCACGCCGCGTGACTTCGTGGAATATCCGAGCCAGGTGCATGAACACTGGGTGCTGACGCGGGACGTGCTCGATCGCTTCGCGCGCCACTACCAGACCAATCAGCCCATGCCGCAGGCGCTGGTCGACCGGGTGAAGCGTTCGGAGAAGTTCAACCAGGGCTATGACACGGTCAGCTATCTGTCCTCGGCGATCGTCGACATGAAGCTGCACACGCTGCCGGGCGGCGTGGTGAACGCTGACGCCTTCGAACGCGAAACGCTCGCCGCCATCGGCATGCCGCGTGAGATCGTCATGCGTCACCGCCTGCCGCAGTTCGGGCACCTGTTCTCGTCGGACGCTTATTCCGCCGGCTACTACTCCTACCTCTGGTCGGAAGTGATGGACGCCGACACCTGGAAGGCGTTCGAGGAGACCGGCGACGTCTGGAGCCCGGCAGTGGCCGCGAAGATGCGCGAACACATCCTCTCCAACGGCAACATCGTCGATCGTGCGGACGCCTATCGCGCGTTCCGCGGTCGCGACCCGGATGTGAATGCGCTCCTTGAAGTGCGCGGCTTCCCGACCGGGGCGACGAAGCGCTGATCGCATTGCCGTAAGCAAGGGAAGGGCGTCGCCGCGAGGCGGCGCCCTTTCTGCGTCAGAGGTCAGCTGCAAACGACACCGACGGAAGGCCTTGCGCACCTCAGGCGCCGCCGTCTATATCGGCGCTCCCCATGTCATTGGGTCTGCTTCGGCGGTCCGGGCGCGTAGCTCAGCGGGAGAGCACTACGTTGACATCGTAGGGGTCACAGGTTCAATCCCTGTCGCGCCCACCAT
>JAWXBS010000142.1:0-4357 GCA_034440275.1 Alphaproteobacteria bacterium | reverse complement strand
CGACCGCGCGCTGGATGCCTTCGAGCAGAAGCTTCCAGTGCGGATTGTCCGCTTCCCCGTTCCAACTCGCGAGATTGGCCGCCTGGATTTCGCCGAACCCGAACGGCGGCGCGCACTCCTCGATCATCACCGGAATGAGCTTGCCGCGATCGCGCGCCAGCCGCGCTTCCTCGCGCACCCATTGCGAACTCGTCGACGTGGTCGACCACAGCACGAGGGCCGCCTTCGACTGCGAGAGCTTCTCGGCGAGAAAATCGGCCCAGCTCGCGCCGGGCGGAATCTCGATGTCCCAGAAGACGTCGTAGCCTGCACTGCCAAGGGCTTGCGCGATCTGTTCGGCCTTGGCGCGATCCTCGCGCGCATAGGAAAGAAAGACGTCGGCCATGGCGGTTTTCCGTTGTCTGGGAAGGCGGCGACGATGCTCCTGATTCTGCGGCGGCGCCAGACTTGACAGGGGGACATGGAGGGTTGGCGGTCGTTCCGTGATGGGGACGCGGAAAAGGTAGCGGGGCCGGACCGCGCACCTCCCGGTGCGCATGCGGAGGCGCCGCCAGACTCCGGGGAATCTCGCGTGAACTGAACATGGGTATGCGCACCGGGAGGTGCGCGGTCCGGCATGACTAGTCATGACGTGTCTGCAGCTTCTGCGGCAGGTGCGCGTGCGGTTGTGCTCATGACAATCACCACAGCAATCACCCCGACAATCGCGCCGGGCGTCGCGCCGTTCTTCGGCAGGCGCGCGATGGCGCACTTCACCACTTTGTCGAACTTCGCCAATGCGTCGCGCATCTCAGCGACCGTGCGCAGCGGAATGCCGCGCGTGAAGGCGTGGACGATGCGCGCGTGGCGACGCTGGAAGCCGAGGACGCCGTTCGGTCGGCGCGTAAAATGCGGACGATCGACGCGAAACGTCAGCCGCGAACACATGGAAAGAAAGATCAGCCGACGAGTGTCGCGGCGCGCGGTGCTGATGTCGTTCTGGAATTCCAGACGCCACGCGCGCGGCAGACGCACATGCGTCATCAGCCACGCGACGACCTGGAGCAGCCACAGGTGCAGGTCGCGCGCGGCGGCGGCGTAAGCGGCGCGACGGTGACGCAATGGTCTCGCGATCTGCATGTCTGGCTCTCCTCTCCATGGCGACGGGACCATTCCGGCGCGACGTGGGAGGAGTGTCTTTCAGCGCGCGACCCGGTCGGATTGTTTTCGTGATTTTTCTTCATCGGGAGCACGGAAATCCTGCCCGCCCCTTGTGTCCCAAAGAAAATCAAAAGCCGGCGGTCAGCCGAGGCCGCCGAAAGCGAGGGAAGAACGACTCCGCAATCCCCCTAATTTTTGGCAATCCAGCTCAAACAGCCCTTCTCCCCCGCGAGGGGGAGTAGGTGGCCGAAGGCCGGATGAGGGGGCGTCGGGCAGAACGAAGCGCGGCGCCGATGCCAGAGTCAGGTCCCGCACATCACCCCCTCATCGACCGCTTCGCGGCCACCTTCTCCCCCTCGCGGGGAGAAGGGTTGAGCGCGCAGCTCGCCAGTCGGAGCGCTAGATGTGACTTATCCGTCCCACTTCCGCGTCCAACTCTTGAAGTATTCGAGCGACTGCGAAGTCCATGTCCTCAATCTCTCTGGCAGCGATCACGCCAATGTTAATCGCCTTCAGTTTCGATAGGTCGGTGATCACTCCGCGCTCAATTCCAATCAAGTAGGTCAATTGTTCGGCCACAGACTGCAACGCAGCAGAGTCACGATATTGCTCGCGCAGGTCATCCACTCGACGCGCAACATCAAGCAACGCGGGTAGATCATTTATCATCTCTGATGTTCATCCGAACTACTCCGCCGCAATCAGATCGCCCTGCGCGAGGCGATTGAGCTTCGCATACAGCCCGTCCTGCTGCACGAGCTCCGCGTGCCGCCCCTGCTCCACGATGGCGCCACGTTCGAACACGAGGATGCGGTCGGCGTTGCGCACCGTTGAAAGGCGGTGGGCGATGACGATGGTGGTGCGGCCTTCCTTCAGCTCGCTCATCGCCGCCTGCACGTCGCGCTCGGTCTCGGTGTCGAGGGAGCTCGTCGCTTCGTCGAGAATGAGGATCGGCGCATCGGCGAGGAAGGCGCGCGCCAGCGCCACGCGCTGACGTTCGCCGCCTGAGAGCTTCACGCCGCGTTCGCCGACTTCGGTGTCGTAGCCTTTCGGCAGCTTGACGATGAAATCATGCGCGCGCGCACGCTTGGCCGCTGCTTCCACGTCCGCGAGCGTCGCGTCCGGGCGGCCATAAGCGATGTTCTCGAACAGGCTCCGGTGAAAGAGCGCGGGATCCTGCGGCACGGTGGCGATGAAGCGCCGCAAGCTCGCCTGCTTCACCGCGCGCACGTCCTGCCCGTCGATGCGGATAGCGCCGGCGTCGACGTCGTAGAGCCGCTGCACCAGCCTCACGAAGGTGGACTTCCCCGCCCCCGTCGGACCAACGAGCGCCGCCGTTTCGCCCGGCGCGATGACGAGCGAGAAGTCCTGATAGAGCTGGGCGTCCTGATTGCGATAGCCGAACGCCACGTTCTCGAAGCGGATCTCGCCTTTGGACGGCGCGAAATCCTGCGCGTCCGGCGCATCGACGACCTCCGCTGCCTGCGCCTGGTAGGCCACCACATCGGCGATGTCGGCGACGCCCTTCTGCAGCATGCGGATGTTTTCACCGAGCGTGCGCAGATAGCCCGAGACGAGGAAGTAGGACGTGACGGCGAACGCCGCGTCCCCAGACGTCGCGCGCCCTTGCGACCACTCCATCACCACAAGCCCCACCAGTCCCGCCTGGAAGACGAAGAGCAAGATGTTCTGGATGATCCACGCATTGGTGGACCGGAGCCACAGGCGTTCGGCCTTCCAGCGCCAGTCCTCGGCGATGTCACTGATGCGCTGTTCCTCGCGCGCTTCCGCGCCGAAGGCCTTCACCGCCGCGTTGGAGCCCACGGAGTCCGCCAGCGATGCGCCGATGCGGGTGTCGGCGGCATTGGTCTGCGTGTAGTCGTCGGCGAGGTAATGGCGCGCGGTCCAGTAGTTGAGCCACAGCATGAGTGCGATGGTCGTCGCCACGAACAGCCCGATCAGCGGCCACTTCGCGAAGGTGATCGCGGTGATGCCGATCAGCACGATCGTCGCCGGCAGCACGAACCACACGATCGTGTCGGAGATCGTGTCGTAGGCGTTCATGGCGCGGCTGACGCGGCGCACGGTGGCGCCCGCGAAGTTGTTGGCGTGCCAGTCGGCGGAGAAGCGCTGCACGTCGCGGAAGCCGTCGGCGACGATGGACTTCATGTTGCGCGAGGCGAGCGGGATCCAGAACCGCACCGCGATGTTGCGGAACATGTAGAGCCCGAGCGCCACGCCGGCGAACAGCCAGTAGGACGCCCACACCGCGTCGGCGTTGGCGATGCGGTCCCCCGACAGCGCCTCGATGAGACGCGCGGAGACGAGCGGCAGCAGCAGGTCGCACGAGATCGCCACCGTGTAGAGCGTGAAGAAGGTCCACAGCCAGACGGGGTATGTCGTCCAGCGCTTCCAGATGTAGTCGACGATGGAGGGCAGCGGCGCCTTGAGCGGGCCGTTCTCGTCGTCGTCGAAATGCGTTGCGTCGGTCATGGGTTCGCCGTGAGCGGAGGACGACGCGCGCGCCACGGGGCTGCAGGCGTTGTCCTGAAAAATCGGGGGTCCACGCGAGGCCGAACTAATGGTTCGGCAGCACCGGAGCTTTGGTCCTGACAGGTGGGTTCGGCTGGCAAACCGGCAGCGCCGGCTCGAAAACCTCGGCGACCCGTCTCAGGCGCCGATCAGCTCGTCGGTACGGTCATGTTGCGTGGTTTCTCCATTGGGGCGGCGGCGCGACCGGTTCCATAGCGCGCGTCGGCGCTTGCGTCCAGCGACAAGCCTTGCTCCAACACGCGCGTGAGCGCTTTGAAACCCGCCGATGCGTTGCCGCAACACTGGACGAGCCGCCTGCCCGCGGGCGTGCAGCCGTTCGCGCAGCTGTCGCGGTGGGATCGCCCGGTGGGCTGGCAGTTGCTGTTTGTGCCGTGCCTGATGGGCATTGCGCTGGCGGAAACGCTGGAAGGATTTTGGGGCGAGGATCTGTGGCTCGCGGCGCGGCTGCTGATCGGTGCGATTGCGATGCGCGGCGCGGGCTGCACCTGGAACGACTTTCTGGATCGCAAGATCGACGCGCAGGTCGCGCGCACGCGGTCGCGGCCGCTGCCGTCGGGACGCGTGACGCCGCGCGCGGCGATCGCATGGATGCTGGTGCAGTGTGCGGTGGGATTGCTGGTGCTGCTCTCGTTGCCAACCGTGGCGCAGTGGGTGGCGTTGGCGG
>JAWXBS010000141.1:0-7263 GCA_034440275.1 Alphaproteobacteria bacterium | reverse complement strand
GGATCGCCCGCCGCCGCCGCCGCCGCCCGCCATGCGCGCGCCGGTCGATGTCACAGCGCCGCCGGTGTTCACGGATATTCCGGTCGCCCCGCCGACGCCGCCTGCGCCGCCCGCCCCCCCGGCGCCGCCCGCACCGCCGCAGATTACGGCCGCCTCGTTCATCGAGCGTCCCAATGGTCGCGACTTTGCGAACGAGTACCCGCCACGCGCTATGGAGCGTGAAAAGACGGGAACGGTGACGCTGGATTGTCAGGTGCGCGCCGATGGTCGTCTGAACTGCACGGTGGCGTCCGAGAACCCGCCCAACTGGGGCTTCGGGGAAGCATCGGTGCGCATCTCGCGGAAGTTCAAGGTGCGCCCGCAGCTCGCGGACGGCACGCCGACGGACGGGGGCCGCATCCGCGTCCCGATCCGCTGGAATCTTGAGTAGCGATCACAGGATCGAACAGAACCGGCGCCGCGGAGCTCACGCTCCGCGGCGCTTTTCGTGTTGCATCTGTGCGATGCAGCTTGACGTAACGTAATACGAGCGCATGCTTCCCTTACGTAAGGTGCACCGCAGGCCGCGCCTGCGCAGGGAGGCTCTGTCCATGACCAACGCCGTTCCGCTTCGCACGTTCTCCTGGGTCATTTCAGCCGCGTTCTGGGCGGCGCTGGTCGCAGGCGCATTCACGATGGGAATGAAGCTGCCGGCGCCGGAATTTTCCACGGGCAAACCGGAAAGCATCGACGTGAAGACCGAGCTCCGACCGCCGCCGACGACACCTCCAGAAACGCCGCGAACGCAGGTCCGCGCGACGCAGGAGGCCGAAGCCGAGACGCTGATCGTCCCGTTCCCGGTGGCGATGGACCCGTTGCCGCCGTCGATCGCGCCGGCCGCGCTCGGGCCGCCGGGACCCGTCACGACGCCGGCGCCGGTGATCACCAATCCCGTCTGGCTCTCGCGCCCTGGCGCGCGCGAGTTCGAACGCTTTTATCCGCCGCGCGCGCTCGAACGCGGGCGCGAGGGGCGGGTGACCCTCGACTGCGTCGTCGGCGCCAGCGGCGCCATCGCCTGCACCGTCGCGCGCGAGACGCCGGAAGGCTGGGGCTTCGGCGCGGCGGCGTTGAAGATCGCGCCCTCGTTCCGCCTTGCGCCGCGCATGGAGGACGGTCGCGCGACCGAAGGCGGAACCGTACGCGTCGATCTCGCGTTCACGCTCGACGGCTGATCCGCTCACGGCGGCGCAGGCGCGAACCGGGGGCTGCAAGAACACCCTCGCCACGCCGCGCTTTCGACCAATTCCACGGCGACATGGGGCGATGCGCGCTGTAAAGGGCGTCGGTCAAAAAGTTCCATCACGCGGAGGATCACCCATGAAGTACGCCATCGCCGCCATCGCGGTGGTCGCTGCCCTCGCCGGCGGCGCCATTGCGCAGACGACCCCGGCTCCCGAAGGGGCGACGACTGTCTCGCTGGCGCCGCCTGCGCCTGTGCCCTCTTCGGCATGCCCCGCCTATCCCGCAATCCCCGCGCTGCCGGAGGCGGCGAGCCTGCGGAACCAGAAGGCGATCAACGCCGGCACCGAAACGGTGAACAACTGGACCAAGCAGTATCAGGTCGTGCACAACTGCCGTCTCGAAGAGATCAATCGCCTGCGTCCGGTCGTGGCGCAGTTCAACGCGCGCGTGGATGAGGCCAAGAACGGCCAGCAGATCGCGATCGCGAAGGTCAGCGAGTGGCAGGGGACGATTGATACCGTCACCGCCGCCCAGCAGAAGAAAAAGAAGTAGTCGCGTTCGGCCAAAACGGCTGACGTGCGAAGGGCGGCGCCTGCGGGCGTCGCCCTTTTCGTTTGCGCCGTCTGGTTTGAGTTGACCGACGCAGCGTCACGGCGTTCCAGTGCGCGCAAACCGGAGGAGCCGCACGATGGCCAAGCGCACCGACTTCGAAACCTGCTACCTCGACATCGCCGATGGCGTCGCCGTGCTGACGCTCAACCGGCCCGACCGGATGAACGCCTTCACCGGCCAGATGATGCTCGACATGATCGCGGCCTTCGACCAGACGGACGCCGACGACGCCGTGAAGGTGGTCATCGTCACCGGCGCGGGCCGCGCGTTCTGCGCGGGCGCCGATCTCGGCGCGGGCGCCAAGACCTTCGACTACGAAGCGCGCGACGATCGCCCGGACCGGGGCGAAAAGGAAAGCCTCGAATATCTGCGCGACGGCGGCGGGCGCCTCACGCTGCGCATCTTTGAATCGCTGAAGCCTGTGATCGCGGCCGTGAACGGCGCGGCCGTCGGCGTCGGCGTGACCATGCAGCTGCCGATGGACATCCGCATCGCGTCGAACGACGCGAAGTTCGGCTTCGTCTTTGCGCGGCGCGGCATTGTGCCGGAAGCGTGTTCGTCGTGGTTCCTGCCGCGTCTCGTCGGGCCATCGACGGCGCTCGAGTGGTGCTATTCGGGCCGCGTGTTCTCTGCAGCGGAAGCCAAGGAGCGTGGCCTCGTGCGTTCGCTGCACGCGCCCGAAGACCTGCTCCCCGCCGCTCACGCCCTCGCCCGCGAGATCGTCGACAACACCGCGCCGGTCTCCGTCGCGCTGACGCGGCAGATGCTGTGGCGCATGCTGGGCGCCGATCACCCGATGGAAGCGCACAAGATCGACAGCCGCGCCATCTTCGCGCGCGGCAAGCAGCCGGACGCGAAGGAGGGCGTCATGTCCTTCCTCGAAAAGCGCGCGCCCACCTATCCCGACAAGGTGTCGAAGGACATGCCGGACTTCTATCCGTGGTGGAACAAGCGCGAGTTCGAGTAGCCGCTAAATTAGTCGCCGCATCTTCCAGATCGGGCTGAACATCGCGAGCGCGACCGCCGCGGCCGCCAGCCCGATCGCCGGCAATAGGGAAGCTGCCGCAAGTCCGAAATGATGGGCGGTCTGCCCGATCAGCCATGAGCCGATCGGCGCACCGCCCATGAAGCCCATCGAATAGATCGCAAGCACGCGCCCGAGATACGCGGGGTCCGCGCTCGCCTGCGTGATGGTGCGGCTGGTGGACATCGTCACGCCCGCACCGAGGCCCCACATGACGACGAGCGCGGTGAAAGCCCACATCGGCTTCTCGATCGCGAAGGTCGCAAGCACGGCGGCAGCGAGCATGTGCGAGATCAGCAGCGCACGGCCGGGAAACTTGAACGACGGCAGACGACCCACGATCACTGCTGACACGAACGACGCGCCGAAGAACGTCGCCAGCAGACGGCCGAGTTCTTCCGCCCCGCCGCCGTAGGTGTCGCGGATGATCAGTGGGAACAGCACCTGGAAAGAGCCGATGATGAAGACGCCGATGTAGCCGGCGGTCCACAGCATCGGGCCCATTACCGGATCACCGAAGGCGTATTTGAGCCCCGCGCCGATGTCGCCGAACGCGGCCTTCACCGTGCGCGCCTCCACGACCGGTTTCTCGCCGCGCAGAAAGAGGGCGACGCCCGCCGACAATACGACCGCAACCGCCTGAATGACGAGGAAAGGGCCCGGATCTTGCTGCGCCATGGCGCCGGTGAGAAGCCCCGCGATCTGCGCGCCCAGTTGCACGGCCGTGGCGGTGGCTGCGGCGCGCGTCAGCGGTATGACGTGTCCGCGTGCGGCCTCGCGCGCCACGACGCCGTTGAGCGCCGCATCGCGCACCGGCAGCATGAACGCCGCCAGAGATCCCATCAGGACCGCGTAGGCTATGGCGGCGGAGTAGCTGATCGCGTGGAAGTAGGCCGCCGCCGCCAGCGCCATCGGGGGCGCCGCGAACGCGAGTTGCAGGATGAACAGCGCCGGCCCGGCCCGGACTCGCTCTGCGAGAAGTCCTCCAAACAGCAGCAACGCAAAGAACGGCGCCGACAGCGCCATCTGCGCATAGCCGAGCCGGTGCGCATCTTCCTGCAGCACGAAGGTGATGAGCGACGGAAAAACCACCGCCTGCAGACCGAAGGCGAAGAAGTAGAGCCCCACTACGGCGTAGTAGGCGAGGATCTCGCGCCCCGGCTTGAATCCGTCGCCGGCGACAGGCGGCGGCGTTCCCTCGAGCGGGGGCGCCATCTGGGGGAACGGATCGACGGTCTCGGTCACGCGCCGACCTATAGACGCGCTCGCAGAGCCTGCGAAGGAGGCGCGCGCGCCGTCATTGACCATTGGTTAACGCGAGGCCCGCCAAGGTGCGCCCCATGGCGGATTCGCTCCCCCCGGCCGTCGAGATCGACGATACGCTGAACCTCACGTTCGAGCAGTCGCTCAAGTCGCGGGTGTTTCTCATCCAGCGCCTGAGCGACATCGTCTGCTGGCCCGCCACCCGCATCCCCGCCCATGAACGCGAACTCGCCGCCGACGTGCTGGTGGGCCTGCTACGCACGGCCAGCACCGACCTGCGCGAACGGTGCGCCTCCCGCCTCGCGCTGCTGGTCGAAGCGCCGAAGATGCTCATGCGCTATCTCGCCCGCGATGAGATCGGCGTGGCCCGCGTGCTGCTGGAAACCTCGCTCGCGCTCGACGATTCAGACTTGCTGGCGACCATTCGCGGCGGCGTATCGGCGCACTGGCTCGCGATTGCGGCGCGTCGCACGATCGCGCCGCTGGTCTGCGAGGCGCTGATCGGCACCGGCGACACGGTCGTGATCGAAGCCGTGCTGCGCAACAACGGTGCAAAGCTGTCCTACGGCGCGGTGGAATCGGCCGTGCTGCAATCGCGCGACGCGGGACAACTCACAGGCCTCATCGCTAAGCGGCTCGAGACGAGTCCGGCGCAGGCGCTGACGATGTTCTGGTGGTCGGACCACGAAACCCGCGTGAACATCGTGCGGCGCTTCTCGGTCGATCGCGCGGTGCTGTGCGACGAACTCGCCGACCTGTTCAAGATGGCGGCCGTCGAGAAGTGGGCCGATCCGGAGACGCGCAAAGCCATTGCGCTTCTGGAACGACGTCAACGCAGCCGCGCGGCTGCGGCCCGCAGCCCGTTCGGTTCGCTGGAGAACGCCATCGCCGCCGGCTTACAAGGGATCGATCGCCAGCTCATCGAGGAAATCTCGCATCTGTCCGGCATACGCCCGCAGACGGGGCACAAGATCATGACCGATCGCGGCGGCGAGGGCATCGCGGTGCTCTGCAAGGCGACGGGTCTGAAGCGCGATTCGTTGCGGGCGTTGTGGAACGGTCTGCGCCGGCCGATGAACGACCCCGATTCACTCACAAGTCCGTTCGGGCGCGTGATGTACGTCTATGACCTGCTCGCTACCGCCAAAGCGCAGACGGTTTTGCGCTACTGGAACTGGTCGCTGACCAGCGGGATGGGCGCCGGCGACAGCGAGACGCTCGATCCCTCCGACGTCGAACTCGAATTTCTCCCGGCGCGCCGGAGTGCGGCATTGGTGTTCGGCCGCCGCAACTGAGCCCCAGCAATTGAACCCCCGCAACTGAACCGCAGCGCCCGCGACTCACGGTAGGGACTGCCCATGGACGTGCGCGTCCAACGGGAGCAGGGCCATGGAAGCGGGCTGGGCGTGAGCCTCATCGTCGCATTATTCGTCATCTGGATCGCGGCAGCTGCGGGCGGCTGGCCTGCGCCTGTGACTCTCGGTCTGGGCGCAGCGGCTGTTGCAATTGCCGGAGGCGTGGCGGCGCGTATCGGCGCATTCGATCGCGAGACAGCGCGTGGCTACGCCCGTTCGGTGACGACGTTCGCCTACGCGCTGGCGCGATGGCCCAAGGGGCTCGCGTCGGCGTTTGCGGTGGTGGCTTCTGCGTGCGGCGTGCGTCGCGCGCGGGCCGGTTACGTGCGCCTGAAGCTGGAAACGGGAAATCACAATGCGCTCGCCGACGTCATCGAAGCCTTGAGCGCAAAGCCGGGCGTGATCGTCGTCGATGCCGACGCCGGAAGCGTGCTCGCACATGCCTTCGACGAGGAAGCCGTCGACGTGGCGCAACTCAAGACGATCGAGCGCCGTGCTGCGGGCGTTGTCACGGCGGCGGCGCGATGATCGCGGCGTCTCTCGCCATGGTGCTGGCGCTCGCGTGCGTGTTCCTGATCGCGCGTCTGGCGCGGGGACCAACGCCGTTCGATCGCCTGATCGCGATGCAAGGGCTCTTGCTGTGCGCTGGACTCATGGCGGCGACACTCTGGGCGCGCGATCCCCGCTGGATCGACGCCGCGCTCGCCATTGTTCTGCTCGGCGCCGTGCTGCTCGCCGGGGGCGTGAAGGCGCTCCGCAAACAGAGCTTCCAGCCGCCGCTCGGCGCACCCGAAAGCGGCGCGCCATGACGCCTGACACGTTGCGCTTCGCCATCGCCGCTGCGCTCGCGGGCGTGGGCCTCGTCCTCGCGGCAGGCGGCGCACTGGGCGTGCTGCGCTTCGGCGATGTATTCGCACGGGCGCACGCCGTGCGCGCGCTGTCGTGGGGCGCGCCGTTCGTGCTTGCGGCGATTGCGGTGGAGGCATGGCGCATCGATGTGGCGCTGCGCCTGGCGTTGGTCGCCGCCGCGCTCGCTGTCACCGGACCGGCGCTCACGCATCTCATCGCGCACGCCGCCCATCGCGCGGGCGTCGAGCCGGATTCGCGGCGATGATCGCAGGCGATCTCATCAGTGGCGTCGCGGCCGTGCTCGCGTGCGCGAGCGCCGGCGTTCTCGTTGCGGCGCGCACGCGTCTGGCCATGGCGCTTGCCTTCGCAGGCGCAGGTGTTTTCGCGGGGCTCGCCGTCATCGCCGCAGGACTTTTCGATGCGGGCGCGGTGATCCTCGCAGCGGGGTTGCTGGCGGCTTTGTTCGCGCTCGCGTCTGGCGCCGCGCTCGGTGAGATGCTGACGCTCGCATTGCGGCCCGCGCCGCTGGCGATCGGCGCCGTGGCGCTGTGCACAGCAGCGCTGTTGCTCGCGTGGCCGAACGCGCCGCCCGCGCCCGCGCTTGCGCCGCCATCTCCCGCCGTCGTGGGAGGCGCCGCACGGGGCCTTGATCTCTTCATCGCGCTGGTCGCATTCGCCGCCGTCGGCGCAGGAGTCGTCGCGATCACGGGCTTCGGCGAGCGCGGTCTCTTCGGTCCCGACAAGGATGGCGCGCCGTGAGAAGCGGACCGCAAGCCGTCGCGCGCGTGCTCGGAAAGCGGCTGGGGCCGCTGCTCGTGCTGCTGGCCGTGCTCGCGCTCGTTGGCGATCCCCGCAGCGGCGGGGTGCAGGCGGGGCTGATCTTCGCGGCGGCTTGCGGTCCGCTTCTCACGGCGCGCCATCCTTGTCGGGACCGAAGAG
>JAWXBS010000140.1:0-57128 GCA_034440275.1 Alphaproteobacteria bacterium | reverse complement strand
TGCGCGCGCGCGCAGTCGCATGATTGGCGAAGCGCGTTACGAGAGTTTCGATGAAACGTTTCATGCGCAGGTCCGTCAGGCATTTCTGGACATAGCCGCGCGGGAACCGGCCCGCTGCGCGGTGCTGGACGCTGCGGCTGATCCGGCAGGTGTGCTGGCCTCTGCGCGTGCGCTTGTGTCAGAGCGGTTCGGAGTCGCTGCGTGAGCAAGGATATCGACACCGACCAAGAGCCCGGAGTCGCGCATCCGCGCGAGACCTACGCCTTCACCGGTCACGAGGCAGCCGAGGCCACCCTCACAGATGCGTTCCATGGAACGCGCATGCATCATGCGTGGATGCTCTCGGGACCGAAGGGCGTGGGCAAGGCGACGCTGGCGTATCGGTTTGCACGCCGTGTTCTTGGGGCGATGAACGCTGGGCCCCGCACGCTTGATGCTGATCCCGCCGATCCTGTCGCACGGCGCATTGCTTCGGGTGCGCACGGTGACATTTTCACGCTGCGCCGTGGGCTCAACGATCGCGGCAAACCTCGCACGGAGATCACGGTCGACGAAGCGCGAGGCCTCGTCTCCTTCTTCAACCTGAAGCCGGCGGAAGGCGGGTGGCGCGTCGCGATCATCGACGCGGTCGACGATCTCAACCGCAACGCTGCGAACGCAATCCTCAAGACGCTTGAAGAGCCGCCGCCAAAGACCGTGCTTCTGCTCGTCTGCCACGCGCCGGGCGCCACGCTGGCGACAATCCGATCCCGGTGCCGACGCCTCGACCTTCGACCGCTCGAAGATGCGCAGGTGCGCGAAGCCGTGGCTGCAGCCTGCGAAGGCGCCGTCGACGATGCGGCCGTGCGTTTCGCTGGGGGGAGACCGGGCCGAGCCATCGCTCTGGCCGCAGCCGACGTAGGCGCCATCAATGAAGCGATGACCAAGGCGTTCATGGAAGCCCCGCGCGAGGGCGCACGCGCCTTTCTCAAGACTGCGTTCGCACGATCGGGCGACAGGACGCAGTACCTTGCGATCTTCCTGGGTCTCGCACGCGAATGGCTCAGGCGCAGATCACTTGCGGGACTTGGCGTGACGGACGTCGGCGACGCTGACGCGGCGTTGTTCGCCCGTCTCGCGACGCCGGAGCGCGCGCAACAATTCGCGCGCGCCTACGAGGCGTTGCTGCAAATCGAGCGTGAAACCGATGGTCTCGACATGGACCCGACGCAGGCGTTTGGAAAGGTCGCGCGCGTCCTCGAAGGAGCCGTCGCGTGACGCTGATCGACAGCCACGTGAACCTGCACGCCGATGCCTTTGACGCCGACCGCGCAGAGGTCGTCACGCGCGCACGCGCGGCCGGCGTGCGCACGATGCTGACCATCTGCGACCGCATGGAGAATTTCCCGCGCGTGCTAGAGATCGCCCGCGGCGACGCGGACATCTGGGCGAGCGTCGGCGCCCATCCGCATCACGCCAAGGATCACCTGGACCTGACGGCCGAGCAGCTGATCGCGCATGGCGCCGATCCCAAGGTGATCGGCATCGGCGAGACGGGCCTCGACCAGCATTACGGCTACAGTTCGCTGGAGGACCAGATCGCCGTCCTGCGCGCCCACATTGCGGCCGCGCGTGCGCTTGACTTGCCGCTGATCGTGCACACGCGCGAAGCCGACGAGATGACGGCCGAGGTGCTGGAAGATGAATTCAGCAGGGGCCCCTTCCGGATTCTGATGCACTGCTACACGAGCGGGGAAGGGCTCGCGAGAAGGGCGCTTGCGTTGGGCGCGTACTTCTCGCTCTCCGGCATTCTCACGTTCAAGTCGGCCAACGATGTGCGCGCCGTTGCGTCCATACTGCCACTGGACCGTGTAATTCTCGAAACGGACTGCCCGTATCTCGCGCCGATGCCGCACCGCGGCCGACGCAATGAGCCGGCGCTGCTGGCGGACGTGCATCGCTACTACTGCGCCTGGAAGGGGCTCGATGAAGTGCAGACCGCCCAGATCATGGCGGACAACTTCTTCCGCCTGTTCCCGAAGGCGGAACGTCCGACGTGAGCGCGCGCCGTGTCACCATTCTCGGCTGCGGATCCTCTGGCGGCGTGCCGCGGCCCGATGGCGATTGGGGTGTTTGCGATCCCAACGAGCCGCGCAACAGGCGTACGCGCTGCAGCCTCCTCATCGAGCAATGGCGTCAGACCGCCGGCGTGGGCGACGCCACGACCGTCCTCATCGACACGTCACCCGACATCCGCCAGCAGCTGCTCGCAGCGCGCGTAACGCGGATCGACGCCATCCTCTACAGCCATGACCACGCCGACCAGACACACGGCATCGATGACGTGCGCGCCATCGCGTATCGCATGCGCCGTCGGATACCGGCATATATGGACGCGTTCACGCGGCGCTCGCTGGAGACGCGCTTCCGCTACGTCTTCCATGGCGACGGCGGCTACCCGCCAATCCTCGACGGGAGCCCCGTACTGACGCCGCTGGAACCTGTGACAATTTCCGGGCCTGGAGGCGACATCGAATTGACACCGCTCGATCAGGACCACGGCCACATACGGTCGCTGGGGTTCCGGTTCGGTGAGGTCGCGTACAGCAACGATGTCGTCGGCATCCCGCCGGATTCGTTCGCGCGACTGGAGGGGGTGGACCTCTGGATTGCTGACGCGCTACGGCGCGCGGTGCATCCATCGCACGCGCACTTGGAGCGCACGCTGGACTGGATCGCGGCGCTCAAGCCCAGGCGCGCGGTGCTGACGAACATGCACGTCGACATGGACTATGCGGCGCTCACCGCCGAACTGCCGGCGGGTGTCGAAGCGGCGTATGACGGATGGCGGGTCGACTACGCCCACACTTGATTTAACATAATATATCTTATGCGAGATATTGATGTCGGAAAGTTCGGCCGAAGAAACGCGTCTTTTCAATGCGATAGTGCGCCTGCGCAAGATCATGGCCCAGCTCCGCAACCCCGACGGCGGCTGTGCCTGGGATCTTGAGCAGACCTTCGCGACCATCGCCCCCTACACCATTGAGGAAGCCTATGAGGTGGCCGACGCCATCCAGCGCAACTCGATGCCTGCGCTCCGCGAGGAACTCGGTGATCTGCTTTTCCAGGTCGTCTTCCATTCGCGCATGGCGGAGGAAGTCGACGCGTTTGTGCTTGCGGATGTCATCGAGGGCCTCAACGCCAAGATGACCGAACGCCATCCGCACGTGTTCGGCGCGGTAGAGGTGCGCAGCGCTGCTGCGCAGACCGTCGCCTGGGAGACCATGAAAGCGGCGAAGCGGGAGGCAGGCGGCGCCAAGAGCCTCCTCGACGACATCCCCCTCGCCCTTCCCGCCCTGCTGCGCGCCGAGAAGCTGACCAAACGCGCCGCGCGTATCGGGTTCGACTGGCCGTCGCCGGATGAGGTCTTGGAGAAACTCGACGAAGAGCTCGGCGAACTCTCCGCGGGCCGAGCGGCGAACGATCAAGCGAACATCGCCGAGGAGATGGGCGATATCCTCTTCGTCATGGCCAACCTCGCCCGCAAGCTGGGCGTGGACCCGGAAGAGGCTCTGCGGCAAGCCAACGCCAAGTTCGAGCGGCGATTCAAGCACATGGAGGCTTCAATGGCGAAGTCAGGCGTCCGTGAGCGAACCCTCGATGCGCTTGAAGACCTGTGGCTCGAAGCCAAGCGCGCCGAGCGGAGCTGAGCTACTCGGCCGCCAGCGGCGTGTCGGCGCCCAGCGCGCGCTCCTCGTAAGCTGCCGCGTAGGCGGCGGGCAGTTCGACGGTCACTTGCAGCATACCATCGTCGCTGATGTGCTGCTCGATCACTTGTCCGCGCGCGCCGAGTTCGGCGATCCCGGCGCCATCGGCTGGATCGAACCGCAGCGTTATCAGGCGCATCGCGCCGAACGCCATGCGGTCGATGATCGCCAGCAGCTCACTCACACCGCTTCCAGTTTGCGCCGATATGGCGACGGCCTGCGCCTCCGCCGGCGCACGCGACGTGCGCGCCGCCATCTGCTCTGGAGACAGAAGGTCGATCTTGTTCCACGCCTCCACGACAGGCGGCGCCGGCGCTTCGTTTCCCGTGGACAGCTGAGCGAGAACGTCGAGCACGTCGTCGCGCTGCGCGTCCGTCTCCGGGTGGGCGATGTCGCGCACGTGTACCAGGAGCTCGGCCGACATCACCTCTTCGAGCGTCGCGCGGAACGAAGCGACAAGTTCGGTGGGCAGATCAGTGATGAAGCCCACCGTATCAGACATCATCACGGAACGGCCGGACGGGAGCCGCACGAGCCGCGCCGTGGGATCAAGTGTTGCGAACGGCATGTCCTTGGCGAGCACACCGGCGTCCGTCAGCCGATTGAAGAGGCTCGATTTGCCCGCGTTGGTGTAGCCCACGAGCACGACGGCTGGATAACCGGCGCGGCGTCGCGCACGACGCTGCAGCCCGCGTGTCCGCCGCACGTCTTCCAGGTCGAGCTTCAACTTGTCGATGCGTTGCGCAATCTGGCGCCGATCGAGTTCGATCTGCGTTTCACCCGGCCCGCCGGTTTTGCCGAGACCACCGCGCTGGCGTTCGAGGTGGGTCCACGTGCGCACGAGGCGCGAGCGCTCGTACCCCAGACGCGCGAGCTCCACCTGCAGCTTGCCTTCACGCGTGCGTGCGCGACGCCCGAAAATCTCAAGGATGAGGCCCGTGCGGTCGATGATCTTGGCAAGCGTTTCGCGTTCGAGATTGCGCTGCTGCACGGGCGACAAAGCAGCGTCGATGATGATCACATCGATCTTGTCGGCCTCGACGCGCGCCTTGAGAGATTCCGCGCGCCCCCGCCCGATAAACAGGCCCGGATCATAGCGGCGCAGAGGAAAGCTCTCTGCGCCCGCCACATCGAGATCGAGCGCCTCCGCGAGACCCGCAGCCTCCTGGATGCGTAATGCGGGATCGCGGGCGGCGCTCTCGGGCGTGGTTCTTCCGGCGAGGATCGGCAACAGCACGAGCGCGCGCTGGCGCGCCGCTGCGGTCGACGTGGGCCTAGTCGTCACCGTGCTCCGATCCTTTTTCGCCGTCGAACAGCTGCACCGGCGCTCCCGGCATCACCGTCGAGATGGCGTGCTTGTAGACGAGCTGGATCTGCCCGTCCCGGCGCAACAGCACGCAGAAGTTGTCGAACCACGTAACCACGCCCTGCAGCTTCACGCCGTTCACAAGGAAGATGGTCAGTGGCGTCTTGTTCTTGCGGACCGCGTTGAGGAACGTGTCCTGCAGGTTTTGCTTCTTTTCCATTTTTTGGGCCCTCGCCTTGGATCGTTGCGCCAAAAAGCCAACGGGCGCACCGAACCTTACCGCCCTGCCCGTGTGCGCTGCAACATGGCGGCCGGCAGGGGGCCTCAATCAGCGAAGGGCGCCTTCGAAATAGGCCGCACGGAGGGCGAGCGCGATGGGGCCGGGCGCGCCGTCTCCGACCTGGACGCCGTCGATCGCCACGACGGGTACGACCACGCCGGAGGCCGAGGAGATGAAGGCTTCAAGCGCGCTGCGCGCTTCGGCGACGGAAAAGGCTTCCTCGGTAACCGGCATCTGGCGTTCGGCGGCGGCGCGGAGCAAAGCCGCTCGGGTGACGCCGGGCAGGATGTCATTGCCGAGCGCGCGCGTGCGGATGCGGCCCGCGCCGTCGACAATCCAGGCCGTGGTGGAGGCCCCCTCCGTGATGCGCCCTGCCGCGTCCACCAACCACGCCTCGAACGCCCCCGCCTCCCGAGCGGCCTGCTTGGCGAGCACGTTGGGCAACAGGGCGACCGATTTGATATCGCAGCGCTGCCAGCGGATGTCAGGAAGCGTGATGACCGCGACGCCGCTTTGCACGCGTGCGTCGAGCGCACGACGGTCCATGGCGCGCGCTGTGACAACCACGCTCGGCGCAAGGTCTTCCCCCGGAAACGCGTGATCGCGCGGCGCGGCCCCGCGTGTGATCTGTAGGTAGAGAATGCCGTTGCGCACGCGATTGCGCCGCAGCGTCTCGGCAAGCACTGCCTCCAGCGCTGCGCGTGTCATCGGCGCCTTGATGCGCAGTTCGCCAAGCGAACGATCAAGGCGCGCAAAGTGGCCATCGGAGTCGAGGAGGCGTCCGTCGTGGACGCTCCAGACTTCGTACACGCCGTCCGCAAACTGAAAGCCGCGGTCCTCGATGTGGACGCGCGCGGCGCTCTGGCGGACATAGCCGCCATTCACGTAGGCGACGCGGCTCATTCGCCGTCGCCGAGACCACGGCCCGGCGCGTCGACGCCGAGAGACTTGAGCTTGCGGTGAAGCGCTGACCGCTCCATGCCGATGAAAGCCGCAGTGCGCGAGATGTTGCCGCCGAAGCGGGTGATCTGCACGTGCAGATACTCGCGTTCGAAGCGTTCACGCGCGTCCCGCAGTGACATGCCGATGACTTCCTGCATGCCCTGCTGCTGCGAGAAGGCCGCCGCAGGCCAGGCTTCCGGCGGGAGGGAGTCCAGCGTGACCGGCACGCTCGGTTCGCCACCGGCGAGGATCAGGATGCGCTCAATGATATTGCGCAGCTGGCGCACGTTGCCCGGCCATTCGGCGGCCTGCAGGGCGGCCAGTGCATCGGCGGCGAGAATGCGGGCGGGCAGCCCCGTCCCCTCGGTGATGCGACGCACGAAGTAGTCCGCAAGTTCGGGAATGTCTTCTCGACGCTCAGAGAGATTGGGAACACGCAGGGGCACTACGTTGAGACGGTGGAAGAGATCCTCGCGGAATCGCGCACGTTCGATGTCGATGCGCAAATCTCTCGACGATGACGAAACCACGCGCACGTTGACCTGCACGTCTGCCGAGCCTCCGAGACGTCGGAAGCGCTGATCGACAAGCACGCGCAGGATCTTGCTCTGCGTCTCCACCGGCATGTCACCGACTTCGTCGAGCAGAAGGGTGCCCTGGTGGGCTTGTTCAAACACGCCGATCTTGCGCGGGCGGCCGTCAGGTCCCTCTTCGCCGAAGAGTTCGCTTTCCATACGATCGGGTGCGATGGAAGCGGCATTGATCGCCACGAAGGGACCGGGTCCGCGCGGGGAGCGGTCGTGCAGGAGCCGTGCGACAAGTTCCTTGCCGGACCCCGAGGGGCCCGAGATCATCACGCGCGAGTTCGATTGCGCGATGCGGTCAACCGCATTGCGCAGCTGCGCCATTACCGGAGACGAGCCGATCAAATCGGCGCTTGCCGCAGCGCGTACGCGCAACGATGCGTTTTCCCGTTTCAGACGCGCCGTTTCGATCGCCCTGGTGACGACGATAAGCAAGCGGTCCGCATTGAATGGCTTTTCGAGAAAGTCGTAGGCCCCCTTCCGGATCGCGGCCACAGCCGTTTCGATCGTGCCGTGACCGCTGATGACGATGACCGGCATGTCGGGATCGGTCTCACGCAACATGGCGAGAAGATCGAGACCGTCGATCTTGCTGCCTTGCAGCCAGACATCGAGGATCGCCAGCGTCGGCCGGCGGCGGCGCACCGCGTCGAGGGCTTCGTCGCCGTCACGCGCTGCACGAACCTGATGGCCCGCATCCTCAAGGATGCCTGATATCAGCTCCCGGATGTCGGCCTCGTCGTCGATGACCAGAATGTCCGATGACATGGGTATGCTCCTCAGCCGTTCGCTGTGGTTGCGGCCGGCGCTGCGTCGCACCGCATGGGAAGTATGAGTTGAACGAGCGCACCGGGCCCTGGCGGCGGCGCATCGCCGAGCGTCAGCGCGCCGCCATGATCCTCCATGATGCGTTGCACGATGGCGAGGCCAAGACCTGTACCTTTTGCGCGGGTGGTGACGTAGGGTTCGACAAACCTGTCGCGATCCTGCTGCGGAAAGCCCGGACCATTGTCGTAGATCGACACCACGAACGCCTCGTTGTGATGCGCGAGTTGGAGCACGACGCGACCCTCCTTCGGCTCGCCGTCCTTCTGGCGCCGTCCCTGGATGGCTTCGCCAGCATTTTTCAACACGTTCGTCAGCGCCTGGCCGATAAGTCGACCATCACACGTCACCGGCGCTGGCGACTCGGCGCCCTCAATCTCGAATTCGACGTCGGCGAATGACAGACGCTGCGCGAATACAGCCTCGCGCGCGATTTCGGCCAGGTCTGCCGCTTCGAAACGCGGCGTCGGCATCCGTGCGAACCCCGAGAACTCATCGACCATCCGCCCGATGTCAGCGACCTGGCGCAGGATGGTGTCCGTGCAGCGCTGGAAGGTCTCGGGGTCAGACTGGATTTCCGCGCCGTACTTGCGTTGCAGACGTTCAGCCGACAGCTGGATCGGCGTCAGAGGGTTCTTGATCTCATGCGCGATGCGCCGCGCGACATCTTTCCACGCTTCCTGTCGTTGCGCCGCGATCAGTTTTGTCATGTCGTCGAACGTCAGAACGATGTCGGACGCTCCGTCACCGCCGCTTACTCGAACGCTGAGATGCACGGTGTCGCCGAGACGAGAGAGATCGATACGGCGAGGCCCGGCAACACCGGTGTCCTGCGCCGCGATGTCAGCGAACTCAGGTGCGAGATCGGTGAGACGCCGGCCTTCAAGGTCGCTGGGACGCACCCCCAAAAGCGCTGCTGCAGAGCTGTTGGCTGCTGTCACGCGACCGGCGCGATCGAGCCCTACGACGCCTGCGCTGACGTTGGACAGCACTGTCTGCGTGAAACGACTACGGTCTTCCGCATCCTGTCGCGCATTGACGAGATCGGAACGTTGCGTTTCCAGCTGTGACGTCATGCGATTGAACGCGCGGGCGAGGGCGTCAATCTCATCGCGCTCGCGACCGACCGCGACGCGGGCTCCAAGATCGCCGGAGGCGACACGGCGCGCCGCCTCAGCCAGGCGCCCAATGGGTTCAGCAACTCGCGTGGCGTTGGACAGACCAAGCCAAACTGCGCCTAGCAACACCAAGACCGCAGTGGCCAGGTAGGCGAGAGCAAACAGGATCTGCAGGCGCGCGCGGCTGTCTTCGGCTTCGCGATAGCTCACCACGGCGCGTTCGAAGGAACGCAAGCTGGTCAGGATTTCGGGATCGACGAACCGCGCAACGTAGAGATAGGCGTCGTCGTAGGCCTCCAGTTTGTAGAGCGCACGAATGAGACCCGAGTCCTCGAAGAGGCGCATGGTCAGCACACCGGACGAGGCTTCAGAGAAGTCGGTGTCTGCCGGCGCAGTGTATATCTGCTTCTCGTCAGTCTGTGCGGCGGCGAGGATCGCGCCCTTGCTGTCGATCACATACGCCGAAGCGAAGAAGCGTTGACGCGTCTGGGCGTTGAGGTACGCGGCGTAGGCGCTTTGCTGCGAGCGCAGACCGGCCTCCGCACGATTGAGATCGGTCGCCATGGCGAGCACTTCACCGCGCAGGTTTTCCTGCGCCGCCTCGATGTAGTTCCGCCCGACGGTCGCGCCGTTTTCGACAACGGTCTCCACACGATCGCTGAACCATGCCTCCACACCCCTGCTCATGGTCGTGCCGAGGAATAGGGCGACCAGTACGGCAGGGACCACGGCCGCCGCGCTGAAGAGCGAGACGAACCGCAAGTGAAGGCGGGCGCCCGTTTCTGGCGTCGAACGGGCGCCGGCGATGCGCACGATGCGGATGATGAGCAGGGTCGCGAGGCCGGCGCTGATCAGGAGGCTGGCGCCCAGGAGGGCGAGCATGGTGGGGCTTGCCGGCCCCACGGGACCAGCCCCGGAGATCGCGAAGAGAGTGGCTGTAACGGTCAGACCCGCCGCCGCCACGAAGCCCGCCGCGAAGCCAATCGCCCCCAGCCGGGACGTCCAGGACGGCATGTCGGACTGCACCGGCACAGGTGTCGTTGTCATCAAGGTCACACTGGCGTGGCTGGAATGCCACAAATGCGCCTAGTGAGCGGCCTGCGTCAATCGTCGGACCCAGTTCGGATACCGAGGGTCTGGATCTTCTTGCGCAGGGTGTTTCGGTTGATGCCGAGTATGCCGGCGGCCTTGATCTGGTTTCCACGCGTCGCCTGAAGCGCCAGTTCGATGAGGGGACGCTCCACGGCCTCGACCGCCCGATCGTACACATTCACATCACCGCCGCCGGCAGCCAGAAGGGCCGCCAGTTTGGGTTTCAGGACGTCCTCGATGGTGTCCTGGCCGGATGGCGAGGCCGTCGCCTCCACGCGGAGCGCGGTCATCTCGCCGGAAATCTCGCGGGCTGTGATCAGTGGTTCGGGGCGCAGCGCCGCGGCGCGGCGGAGAAGGTTCTCCAGTTCGCGCACATTGCCCGGCCAGTTGTGTGTCTTGAGCAACTCGATCGCCGAGCCATCGATCCCCTTCTCCGGCAGCCCCTCCCGTCGCGCACGCACTAGGAAGGCCCGGGCGAGATCACCCACGTCCTCCAACCGGTCCCGCAGCGGCGGGATGCGGATCGTGACGATCGCAAGCCGGTAATAGAGATCGGGCCGGAAGGCGCCTTCGAGAGAGAGGGCTCCGAGCGAACGCGAGGAAGCCGCGAGGATTCGCGCATCGCCGGTTGCGTCAGCCCCGCGCCGGTCAAGATAGCGCTCAAGCGCGGTTTGTCCGTCGGGTGTCATTTCATCGACGTCGTCAATGAAAAGAGTCCCGCCGACGGCGCCCGCGGCATCACCACTGACCGAGAACAACGCGGCCGTAGCGGCGTCGCCGGAAGCGCCTGCGAGGCTGAGGCGAACAAAGGGGCCGGTCTTGCGCTTGCTGAACTGGTGGATGGCGCGGGCGGCGGCTTCCTTGCCGGTGCCGGTCTCGCCCTCGATGAGCACCGTCATGTCGGTGCCGGCGGACCGCGCCATGATGCGATAGACATCCTGCATCGCGGCGGAACGGCCAATCAGGGGCAGACGCTCCTCGCGTTCTGCAGCGGCGGCGAGCGCGCGCGTCTTCGCCTCCGGACCGCGCTGTAGTGCGCGGCGCACTGCATCGAGCAGGTCATCAAGGTCGAATGGCTTCGGGACGTAGTCGTAGGCGCCTGCGCCGGCGGCCGAGATCGCCGTCAGAACCGTGCTCTGGCCGCTCATGACGATGACCGGCAATTCCGGACGTTGCAGACGTAGGCCAGGCAGCGCATCGAAAAGACAATCGTCACCCATGTAGACGTCGCTGATGACGAGATCGCCTTCGCCATCGCGCACCATCTTCGACAAAGTCGACAGGCTTGCGGTCGCCCGCACCGCGTACCCCTCACGCGCGAGCGCCTGGGAAAGGACGAGACGGAGACTTGAGTCGTCGTCGGCCAGAAGAATGCGTGCGCTCATGCGGCCCCCATTTCAGAGATCGGAAGCAGAACCCGGAAGACGGTCCGGCCCGGTTTGGATTCGACTTCGATGCGGCCTTCGTGGCGCGCGACGATTTCCGCAGCCACTGCGAGACCGAGTCCGACCCCCGTCGCCTTCGTCGTCGCGAAAGGTTCGAAAACACGTCCAGCTATCGTTGTGGACAGCCCCGGCCCGTTGTCGGAAATGGCGACTTCCAGTTGCGGGCGGGCAGCGCCGCCGCTGGAGTTGCGGATGCGGACGCCGGGCCGATAGCGTGTTGAAAGGGTCACGACTCCGCCGCTGCGATCGCGTACCGCTTCCGCTGCGTTCTTTGCGATGTTCAGGAACACCTGGATGAGCTGGTCCATGTCGCCGTCCACGTCGGGCAGCGAGGGATCGTAGGATTCAACGACCGTGACATCGTCGAAGCTCGCCGCCACAACGGCGCGGGCGCGGCCAAGCACTTCGTGAATGTTGACCTGCGACAGCGTCGGCGGGCCGAGATCATCAAGCGCATCGAGGCGATCCGTAAGCCGGCGAATGCGATCCGCTTCCTCGCAGATCATGTCCGTCAGCACCCGCGTGTCGGCGCCCGCATCCTTGCCGATGAGCTGCGCTGCGGCGCGAATACCCGCAAGCGGGTTGCGGATCTCGTGTGCAAGTGTTCGCGCCATTGGCGGCGCCGGACGCGCGGACGTGTCGGACCGCGCGCTCGCCTTCAGTATGAAGGTGAGCACTGCTCCAGCAGGGTCATCGAGCGGCGACGCGATCATATCCGCACGCCCAAGCGAAAACGTCGTCCCGTCGAGTGCGATGTCGGCTTGCGAAAGTCGGATCGCTTCGGCGGCCGCGCGACGCGCCGTACTGGTGATGATGCTTTCGGGACCGAAGACATCTCCAAGCCGTCGACCTACCAGACCACCCGCAGCGGCCGTCAGAGTTTCAGCGGCCGCAACATTGGCGAAGGCGATACGCCCGGCGATGTCGACGCCCAGCACCAGAACCGGCAATGCGTCCAGCAAGGCCTGCGTGTCCGCTCCGCTACGAGTCGTACGCGGTCTCGACAGGGTCTCCATCACGCGGCCTCCCGCCAGTCGGCGTCGATGAAGATGCGGGCCAGCGCAGCGCAGACTTCGTCCGGCGACGTCATGCGGCAGACCTCAGCGCGCGCTGTGCGGCGATCTTGATCGTTGAGGAAGATGGCTTCCGCATCGATGGCCCACGAAATGTGCTTGCGCGCGATACGCGCGCCAAGATCGACGCCGTAGAAGCTGAGGGAGTCGCGATAAAGCGCGTCGAGACTGGCGTGAATGTCTCCCAGGCCGGGTGAGGTCGCGGCATGACCGTCGCGGAGCCCCAACGCAATGGCGCCGGGCAACCAGGGGCGCCCCTGCGCGGCGCGTCCGACCATCACGCCTGCCGCGCCAGACTCTTCCAGTGCGCGGCGCGCATCGTCGACGGTGGCGATGTCGCCGTTGGCGATCACCGGAATGTCTACGGCGTCGACAGTGGGACGGATCGCGGACCAGTTGGCGTCGCCACGAAAGAACTGGCTCCGCGTGCGACCGTGGACCACGATCATCTGTACCCCGGCCGACTCTGCGCGGCGTGCAATCTCCGGCGCATTCAGGTTTTCGTCATCCCAACCAAGGCGCATCTTCAGCGTGACAGGTTTCGACGTGCCGCCGACAGTCGCTTCGATCAGGCGGAGCGCGTGGTTGGGATCGCGCATGAGCGCCGAACCGGAGGCGCCGTTGGTGACCAATTTTGACGGGCAGCCCATGTTGATGTCGATGACGTCGGCGCCGGCGTCTTCCGCAAGGCGTGCGCCCTCCGCCATCCAGCGGCTCTCGCGGCCGGCCAGCTGGATGACGAGGGGGGTGACAACACCCGCACCTGCCGTGCGCCGCACAACGTCACGACGCGACCGCGCCAGTTGGTCGCCCGCGACCATTTCCGACACGACGTAAGGCGCGCCAAACGCCTGCGCCTGTCGGCGGAACGGGTAGTCCGTCGTGCCTGCCATGGGTGCGAGTAGCACCGGCATGTCGATAACGGTGGACCCGAGACGGATCGGCGTGGCCATGCCTCATTATAGGGCGCCTAAATCCTAGGCGCCAAGCGGCGCATTGCCTCGCCTGTCCGGCGGAGCGTATGTCGACCCACTTTCTGGAGAAAATGATGCGCATCGCCGCCCTCATCGCCGCCGCTGGACGCGGCGAACGCGCCGGCGGGGGCGTCCCCAAGCAGTTTCGACCGGTCGCTGGGAAGCCCATGCTGCGCTGGTCGCTGGATGCATTCGGGCAAAGCGCCCGCATTGAGCGAACACTGGTTATCGCCGGTGGCGCCGATGGCGACCGCCTGGCGACCGCAGGCGTTGGGGACGCGGGCTGGATTGAAGGCGCCGAAACAAGGACCGGATCGGTTCGCCGGGGGCTGGAGGTGCTGGCGCGCGCAAACCCGCCTGACGCCGTCCTGATCCACGATGCCGCCCGTCCGGGATTGCAATCCGGGATGATCGAAGCGCTCTGCGATGCGTTGGGGGAAGCCGAAGCCACGGCTCCAGCGCTTCCAGTCACCGATGCACTTAAGTCGACTGATGAAACCGGCCTGGTCACTGCGGATGTTGCGCGCTTCCGCCTGTGGCGCGTGCAGACTCCGCAGGCGTTTCACTTCGCGCCCCTCCTCAAGGCGTACCGGGAGGCGCCGCAGGATGCGTCCTACGACGACGATCTCGCCATTGCGCGCGCTGCGGGAATGACTGTGCGGCTGATCGAAGGCGATCCAGGATTGATGAAAGTGACCATGCCGGAGGACTTCGTGCAGGCGGAGAGAATGCTGGGCGGTGGCGCGGGGACGCCCTGCGTCGGCGCCGGCTTTGACGCACACCGCTTTGGCCCCGGCTATCATGTGACGCTCTGTGGCGTGCGCATTCCCCATGACAAGGGGCTGGTCGGTCATTCAGACGCCGACGCGGCATGGCACGCGCTCACCGACGCAATTCTCGGCGCCATCGGCGACGGCGACATCGGCGATCATTTCCCGCCGACCGATCCGCAGTGGCGCGGCGCGGACTCCGGCCATTTCCTGCGGCATGCTGCGGATCTCGCCGCGAAAGCAGGTGGGCGTCTCGTGCACGTCGATATCACGCTCATCTGCGAGCGTCCGAAGGTCAAGCCGCATCGCGAGGCCATGCGCGCGCGCACCGCCGAAGTTCTGGGCCTGCCGCTGCATCGCGTGAGCGTGAAGGCGACGACGACCGAGCGTCTCGGTTTCCTCGGTCGAGAGGAAGGCCTCGCCGCGCAGGCTGTGGCGACGGTCGTCTTCCCCGACTGACCTCAGAACGACGAAAGCAGCGGGCGCACCATGTTGATATACTCGTCGCTCCAGGCGCGTCCCTTGGCATCCTCGATCGGATACCAGTCAGGTCCCAGAAGGAGGCTGTTGGCGGTTGCCTGATCGCGCGTGACGACCATCACGCTCGTCGCGAACGATGTGTAGTAATCCGCCGAGGGCGCGGAATCCGTGGACGCCCACAGCGCGCCGAAGCCCCCTTCCCGCACCACCATCGACGCTTCGCCGACGAGATCGAGGTTGCGGTTGGAGAGGTGGAGGATCACGACCCCGGTCGGGGAGAGCTTGCGCAGGTAGAGCGCGATGGCCTCCTTGGTGAGAAGGTGCGCCGGCACCGCGTCCGACGAGAAGGCGTCCACCACCAGCACGTCGAGCGCGTTATCCGGCAAGTCCTGCACGCCGAGGCGCGCATCGCCGAGGACGATCTTCGCATCGGGCGCACATTGCGGGACGAATGTGAACACGCCGCTCTGTGTGGAGAAGCGCACCACCATCGGATCGATTTCAAAGATGGTCAGGGTGTCCTGCGGTCGCTTCAGGCAGGCCGTCGAACCGGAACCCAGCCCGATGAGACCCAACCGCCCCTGCGGGAAGCGCGCGAGCGCCGCCTGCGTGGCGCGACCCAGTCCCGTGTCGGGATGATAGTAGGTCAAGGGATCGCGCGTCCGCTCGCCGGTGACGTACTGCGCGCCGTGGATCGTCGTGCCGTGCATCATCACGCGCAGCGTACCGTCCGGCAGGTTCGGATACTCCACGACACGCGTCACGCCGAAGAAGCTGCGTCCTTGAAATGCGAGCTTTCGATCGGCGCCGTTGAGGTTCACAGCAAGAAAAGCCGCGAGCACGAGACCTGCTGCGAGGATCGGCCTTGACCTGTTTGTCAGAATGCCGACCGCGATTACTCCGAGCATCATGAAGAGCTGCGGTTGCTCGAACCCGCTGCTATTGGCGATGTTAACGCGCAGATCCGGATTCACGGGAAGCCATTCTGGCAAGCCAAACCGTCGAGCGAGGAAAACAGCAAGAACGGCTGCCGCGGCCACAAACCCCATGATTGCTACGATCTCGCGCACGATCTGTCGGCGATGCGCCAGCAGCACAAGAAGGCCGAAGCCAAAGATGCCTGCCGACATCAGCACGTCGGCAATTTGAATGCCGTTCTGGTCGGTCAGGAGTTGTACGATGCCGGTCGCGCCGAGGATCGCCGCGACGCCGATGGAAGCTGGACGCGAATACTCCGGCTCGCTGCCGGCGGCGAGAACAAGCAGGCCGACGAGAATGATGCCGCCGAACTGTCCCCAGTCGGAGATGCCGACGGCGCCCGGTTCCCAGACCCGCACGAATTCGCCGTCCTGCCAGAAGAGACGGATCAGCGCGACGGCGATGGCGGCGATCCCGATGGCGAGCGCGGCGTACTGCGGCAGCGGTCGATCCCGTCGTGGCAGGAAGAGCGCCACAGCAGCGAGCGCTAGAGGATACTCAAAGACATCATTGAAGATGACCGGCGCCAGCAACGCCGTCGCCGCGCCGCCGAGGACGCCGCCGATCGACACCCACATGTAGAATTCGGTGAGCCTCCCGACGGGGGGGCGGCGCGCGGAAAGCGCGAGGTGGCAAACGAGCGCCGACAGGAAGAAGCAGACAAGGTTGGCGCTTAGCGTGAGGACGAATTCGTTCTGCGTGTAGGCGACGATCAGCGCTGCGAGAGAAATGGGCTGCAACAGCGCCACCGGATCGCGCCACGCGTCGGCGTTCTTGCCGAAGGCGAACACGAAGGTCAGCAGGTAAAGCGCCAGCGGAATGACCCACAGGAACGGCGCCGATGCGACGTCAGTTGAAATGTGGCTCGTGACGCCGAGCATGAGGCTCGACGGGGCCGCTGCAGCCGCCATCCAGAACAGGCGATCGCCCCACGTCGAAGTCGGCGCGGCTGCGTCGGATTCCGCGGTCGAGATACCATTGCTGCGCAGTGCGACGTAGCCCGCGCCAATGATCGCCACACCCACGACCAGGAAACCGGTCGCCCACGAAGCGCTCTGCGCGGATATGCCGAGCAAGGGTTCAACGATGACTGGATACGCCGCGAGCCCGAGAAGGCTACCCAGATTGCTCGCGGCATAGAGATGATACGGATCGTGCGCATCGCTGCGCCCGGTTCGGGCGTACCACGATTGCAGCAGCGGCGCCGTGGCGGAAATCGCGGCGTAAGGCAGTCCGACGGAGAGGGTGAGCACGCCCAGCAGCCACATGATGGGTGTGCGCGTGTCTGGCGCGCCGAGCGCGTCGCTGACGACGATCTTCAGCCCGCCCCCCACCAAAAAGAGCGTGACGCACGCTACTGCGATGACGCCGGCGTGAATGTAGAGCTGCGTCTGCAGCGATTTCAGCCGCGCAAGCCGGTGCGCATACACATAGCCAATGAGCAGCGCGCCCTGGAAGAACACCATCGAGGTGTTCCAGACCGCCGGCGAGCCGCCGAGCAGCGGCGTCACCATGCGCGAGAACATGGGCTGCAGCAGGAAGATGAGGGCGGCGCTCGCGAACATGACGCTCGCGAAGAGGGGTCCTGCGGCGCGGCGCGCCTCGTTGCCCTGCGGTTCCGCTTGGATCGCCATGTGTTCTTTCCGTTTCCTCGACCTGTGGGCGCTGCTACTGCCAGCCTGCGGCGTCCATTGGAATGGAAATCGTCATCTGGTGATTCGAGCGCTGGCGCGCCCCACCGGCGCCGGGCTTAATGGCGCGCGGAGTTTCCAGCCATGTTTCCAGACGAACTCGTGATGACCGCCCGATTGTTGCTGGCCGACGCTGAAGAGCGACGACTGCGGTTTACGACAGCCGAGAGCTGCACCGGGGGCCTGGTGGCGGCGCTCTTTACCGACATTCCGGGTTCTTCCTCGGTCTACGAGCGGGGCTTCGTGACCTACTCAAACCGCGCCAAGGAGGAGATGCTCGGGGTTCCGGGGGACCTGATCGCCGATTGCGGCGCCGTGAGTGAGCCGGTGGCGCGCGCCATGGCGGAGGGTGCGCTGCGGGAGTCGCATGCGCACATTTCCGTTGCGATCACAGGCGTGGCAGGCCCGGGCGGCGGATCATCACTCAAGCCTGTGGGGCTCGTCCATCTCGCGGCAGCGCGCGAGAACCGGGCGCTCGTGCATGTCGCCTGTCGTTTCGGCGACATCGGGCGTGGACCGATCCGGATGGCGGCGGTGGAGACCGCGCTCGGCCTGCTCAGACAGATGATGGATTAAGCGTGGGCGGCGGCGCAGCGTCGCGCGGCTTCGGCCTCGAAGGCCGCCATGATGCGTTCGATGACTTTCTCACGATTGGCCTTCACGATCGCGTTGAGGATCGGATTCTTGAAGTCGTAGGCGATCCAGAACTTGACCAACGATCCGCCCGCGCCGTCCGACTTGAAGCGCCATTCGTTGCGCAGCGTCCGGAATGGTCCGCTCACGAGAGACACGTCCACCTCGCCTTCGGCCGGCGCACATCGCACCTTGGTCGAGAAGCGTTCCTGCAGACTCTTCCAGCCTACGCGCACATGCGCGATGGCTTCGCGCACCCCGCCCACTTCACTCTCGCACGTGACCTTCAGGTCCTCGATCCAGGGAATGAAGTCGGGATAGGTTCGCACGTCGCCGACCATGCGACACAGCGCCTCCGGCGCGTAGGGAAGCCGGCGCTGCGCTTCGAGCGTCTTGGCTGTCATCGCGCGGCTTCAGCTTCCGTGCGCGCCGCCTGCAGCTTCACGAAGTCATCGCCCGCATGGTGGCTCGATCGCGTGAGCGGGCTCGCCGACACCATGAGGAAGCCCTTCGCGCGCGCCAGCGTTTCAAGGCCCGTGAACTCTTCCGGCGTCCAGTAGCGATCGATCGCGGCGTGTTTACGGGTTGGCTGCAGGTACTGGCCGATGGTGAGGAAGTCGACGCCGGCGGTGCGCATGTCGTCCATCACCTGGATGATTTCAGCGCGGCTCTCGCCGAGCCCGACCATGAGACCGGACTTGGTGAAGAGCTTCGCGTTGCGCTCTTTCACCCGCTCCAGCAAACGCAGTGAGTGATAATAGCGCGCGCCGGGGCGGATCGTCAGGTAGAGACGCGGCACGGTTTCCAGATTGTGGTTGAACACATCCGGCGCTGCATCGATGACGCGCTCCGCCGCTCCGGCCTTGCGCAAGAAGTCGGGTGTCAGGATTTCGATGGTGGTGCCGGGCGACACTGCGCGGATCGCGGCGATCGTCTCGACGAAATGCTGTGCGCCGCCGTCAGCGAGGTCGTCGCGGTCCACCGACGTGATGACCACGTGCGCCAGCCCCATCTTGGCCACCGCGCGGGCAACGTTGGCGGGCTCCTCAGGGTCAACCGGCCCCGGCAGTCCGGTGGCGACGTTGCAGAAGCTGCAGGCGCGCGTGCAGGTGTCGCCGAGGATCATGAAGGTCGCGTGGCGCTGCTGCCAGCACTCTCCGATATTCGGGCAGGCGGCTTCCTCGCAGACCGTGACGAGATTGTTCTCCCGGACGATGTCGCGGGTCTTTTGATACTCCGTCCCCATCGGGGCTCTGACCCGAATCCAGTCGGGCTTGCGCAGGACGGGCGTATCCGGCCGCTCGCGCTTCTCCGGATGCCGGTGAACGGGGCTCGCCGCCCCCGTCTGGGGAGGATTTTCGCCGGAAACGGTGTTGATGAGGGTCGCCACGACCCGAACATGGGCGGTTCCGCGGGTCCGATCAATGCGTTTCAACGCCCAGCTGCCTTGCCAAACTGCGCACATAAGCTAGCCTTGTTACAGGCGTGAAACAAAAATCACGCGACCTTCTGGGAGCTTGAGACGCATGGGGCAGAGAACGTTTGATGTGGCGCGAACCCGCATCACGCTCTTCGACGCGCTGCTGCGCGCCCGCGCCGAAGCCGGCGGCAAGACGAAAATCCTCGAAGATCACGACCGCAAGGTCCTGACCTACGACGACCTCGTCCGCGCAGCCTTCGCCCTCGGGGGCAAGATCAAGGCGTTCACGGCGCCCAAGGAACACGTCGGCGTGCTCCTGCCCTCCGGTGTCGGCGCGGTGGTCGTCTTCTTCGCGCTGCACGCGGTCGGTCGCGTGCCAGTCATGCTGAACTTCACGGCGGGCGCAGCCAACATCAAGGGCGCGTGCAAAGCCGCAGGCGTGAAGCGCATCCTCACGGCGCACAAATTTGTCGAAGTTGGAAAACTTGAGCATCTTGTCGATGAACTCAAATCCGGCGTCACCCTCACCTTCCTCGAAGAGGTCCGCGAAAAAGTGCATCTCGGCGACAAGCTGGGGGCGCTGGTCAAAGGCTTCCTGCCGAAGACGTTCCGTGCGCCCGCCTCGCCGGACGATCCCGGCGTCATCCTCTTCACGTCGGGCAGCTTTGGCGCGCCGAAGGGCGCCGTGCTCAGTCACGCGAACATCGTCGCGAACGTGGAACAGGTTCTCGCGCACGTGGACTTTGCGCCGGACTGGGTCTTCTTCAATCCGCTGCCGATGTTCCACTGCTACGGGCTGACGGGCGGGACGCTTCTGCCTCTGCTCACGGGACGCAAGGTTTTCCTCTATCCCTCGCCCTTGCACTTCAAGGAAATCCCGCAACTCATCGCCGAGTGCGGCGCCAACATCCTCTTCGCCACGGATACCTTCGCACACCAATACGCGCGCAGCGCCAAGGGCGACTCGTTGAAGTGCTTGAAGTTCTGCGTGCTTGGCGCAGAGAAGGTGAAGCCGGAAACGCGCGAGCTCTTCCAGCGGCGCTTTGGCGTTGAACTCCTTGAGGGCTATGGCGCAACTGAGGCCTCTCCCGTCATTGCGGTGAACCAGCCCAAGGGTCAGCCCGGGGGCTCGAACGTCCATGGCACGGTCGGGCGACTCCTGCCGGGCATGGAGACACGTCTGGACGACGTGCCCGGTATCAGCGAAGGCAAGAAGCTCGTCGTGCGCGGCCCGAACGTCATGCGCGGCTATCTGCTTGCCGACGGCGGCATGGAAGAACTTGAGGACGGGTGGCACGACACCGGCGATGTCGTCGCCATCGACGATCAGGGCTTCGTCACCATCGTCGGTCGCGTGAAGCGCTTCGCGAAGATCGGCGGCGAAATGGTCTCGCTCAATCAGGTGGAAGGCTTCGCCTCGGCCGTCTGGCCGGAGCATCGCCACGCCGCCGTCTCCCTGCCCGACCCGCGCAAGGGCGAGCGCGTCGTTCTTCTTTCCGATGCGCCCGACGCCGACAGCGCCAAGATTCTCGAATGGGCGCACAAGAATGGCGCGCCGGAGATCGCGGTGCCGAAGAAGGTGCTGAAGGTCGCGGAAATTCCCGTACTTGGCACGGGAAAGACGGACTATGTGACTGTGCAGCGGATGGCCGAAGAAGCTTTGAAACTGCAAGACGCGGCGTAACGTCGGCGGTCGCCGGTCAGCGCCAATGGTTGACTTCAATCACCCGTACTACCCGTTGCAACTCGCGGTCCTTGGCTTCGGTTATGCCTTAGCCCTCATAGCGGTCTTCAGTCCGAGCTTGTTCGTCTTTCTTTTGTCGTACGGTCGCAGCACCCTGCAAGACGTCCCACCGCTCGGCTTGCGGTTCGCCAGGGTTTGCTCACTCGGCTTTTTGATCGGAATCCCGATCACCGTGGCACATGACTGGTTTGCGCGCGGATGACGCCGGACCGAGGCCGACGCTTCGGCTACACGTGCAGCACGCGCCCATAAGCGTCGAGCACGGACTCGTGCATCATCTCGCTCAGCGTCGGGTGCGGGAAGATCGTTGAAGCGAGCGTCTCTTCGGTCGCTTCCGCCTGCATGGCGATCACATAACCCTGGATGAGTTCGGTGACTTCTGCGCCGACCATGTGTGCGCCGAGAAGCTCACCGGTCTTCGCGTCGAACACCGTCTTCACCAACCCCTGATCCTCACCGAGCGCGATGGCCTTGCCATTGCCGACGAACGGAAAACGCCCCACCCGCACTTCCCTGCCCGCCGTTTTCGCGTTCGCTTCAGTCAAGCCGACGCTCGCCACCTGCGGATGCGCGTAGGTGCAGCCGGGAATGCGCTCCTTGATCATGGCGTGCGGATGCTTGCCGGCGATGGCTTCGACGCAGATGACGCCTTCGTGGCTCGCCTTGTGCGCCAGCCACGGCGCGCCCGCCACGTCGCCGATGGCGTAGAGCCCCTTCACATTGGTGCGTGCGAACTCGTCGATGACGACGTGGCCTTTGTCGAGCTTTACGCCGAGCCCTTCGAGACCAAGATTTTCCGTGTTGGCATGAATACCCACCGCCACAATCGCGTGGGACGCCGTGAGCGTTTCACTCTTGCCGCCACTTTCAACGACGGCTTCCACGCCCGAGGCCGTCGCCTTGAGGCTCTTCGCCGTCGTCGCCGTGCGGATGACCATGCCTTCCTTCTCGAAGCGCTTCTTCGCGAAGGCAGAAATCTCTTCGTCCTCGACCGGCAGGATGCGGTCGAGCATCTCGATCACCGTCACCTTCACGCCGAGCGCGGCGTAGAAGCTCGCGAACTCGATGCCGATGGCCCCCGAGCCGAACACGAGCAGCGACTGCGGCCATTCCGGCGGCGTCATCGCCTCGCGATACGCCCAGATGCGTTTGCCGTCCGGCACGAGGCCCGCCTGCGGTATGGCACGAGCACGCGCGCCGGTGGCGAGGATCACGTGCTTGGCTTCGTAGGGCGCGTCCTTGCCGTCCTTGTCCTTCACGATGACCTTCGGCGCAGCGTTCCCCTTCTCGAGCCGAGCCGTACCCGCAATCACCGTGACCTTGTGCTTCTTCATCAGGAACGCGATGCCGCCCGAGAGACGCCCCGCGACCTTGCGCGAGCGATCAACCACCGCCTTCACATCGAAGCGCACATTGTCCGCCGCGAGGCCGAAATCCTTCGCGTGCTGCATGTTGCGGTAGACTTCCGCCGTGCGCAGCAGGGCCTTGGTCGGGATGCAACCCCAGTTGAGGCAGATGCCGCCCAGCTCAGCGCGCTCGACGATCGCGGTCTTCATGCCGAGCTGCGCGGCGCGGATGGCGGCGACGTAACCGCCTGGGCCGGAGCCGATGACGATGAGATCGAACTGGCTCATGGCGAGGCCCTAGGATGCAGGTTGAAGGTTGAATGCGCCGACAATGCCGTCGACGACGAACTGTGCGGCGAGCGCCGCGAGTATGATGCCGAAGATGCGCGTGATCATGGAGGCGACGGTGGCGCCCATGATACGCGTGAGCGGTCCGGCGGCGAGGAACGCACCGAGCGTCAGCAGCAGGTTGGCGCCTGCGCCCGCCAGGATCATGCCGCGCTCCAGCGCCCCCTCATTCTGCGTGAAATAGAGGATCATCGTGGCGATGGCGCCGGGGCCCGCAATCAGTGGAATGGCGAGCGGGAAGACCGAGATGTCATCGTGCTCGCCGGGATGCGCCTTGCGCTCGTCTATTACTTTCTGATTGCGCTCCTCGCGGCGCTGAGTCTGCTTTTCGAAAAGCATGTCCACGGCGATGAGGAAGAGCAGCATTCCGCCGGCGATGCGGAACGCGTCGAGCGAGACGTGGAGTTTTTCCAGCAACCACTGACCGCCGAACGCAAAGCCCATGAGGATGAGCGTGGCGATGAATACGCTCTTGAACGCCATGGCGCGCCGCCAGTCGCGCGTCATATCCTGCGTCAGCGACGCAAACATCGGCGCGACGCCCGGCGGGTCGATGACCACGAAAAAGGTCACGAAGGCGGCGAGGAAGAGGTCGAGCATTTTAGGATGGCGCTACAGCAGCATCGCCATCGGATCTTCGATGAAGCCCTTGAACGCCTTCAAGTAGGCGCTGCCGATGGCGCCATCGACGACGCGGTGATCACAGGTCAGCGTCACCGTCATCACTGTCGCGATGGCAAGCGCATCATTGCGGACCACAGGGCGCTTCTCGCCGGCGCCGACGCTCATGATCATGCCCTGCGGCTCATTGAGGATCGAGGCGAAGCTCTTGATGCCCATCATGCCGAGGTTGGAGAGAGAGAACGTGCCACCCTGGTATTCATGCGGCTTCAACTTCCGGTCCCGCGCGCGCTGCGCAAGGTCGGCCATCTCGGCGCTGATCGTGGCGAGGCCCTTGGTCTCCGCGTGACGGATGATCGGCGTGATGAGGCCGCCGTCGATGGCGACCGCCACCGCGACGTCGGCGTGATGGTGAAGTGCGATGCCTTCGGGCGAATAGCTTGCGTTCGACTCCGGCACACGCATGAGCGAGAGCGCACACGCCTTGATGATGATGTCGTTGACCGAGATCTTCACGCCCTGATCGGCAAAGCGCGCATTGATCTCGCCGCGCGCCTTCAGCAGCTTGTCGATCTCCAGATCGATGGTCAGCGGAAAGTGCGGAACATCGCGGAAGCTGTCGGTCAACCGCCGCGCGATGGTCTTGCGCATCATGTCGAGCGGCACGAGATCATAGCTGCCGGGTTCGATGCCCATCTGTTCGAGCGTCTTCGGCGTCAAGGACGCCGGCGGGACGGTGAGCGCGCGAGAGCCGTTCTGTTGTGCAGACGACGCCGGCGCCTTGCTCATCGCGGCTTCGACGTCCGCCTTCACGATGCGCCCGTTGGGACCGGTGCCTTTGAGACCCGAGAGATCGATGCCGGACTGCTCGGCGATGCGGCGCGCGAGCGGCGAAACCGCAATGCGTCCACCAGCGGATCGCGACGGCGCGGCCGGCGCAGGCTGTGCAACATTGGCCGGCGTCGCTTCCGCCACCGGTGGCGCTTTCGTCTGCGGCTCCGGAGCACGCTTGGGGGTCGCAGCGGCGCCCTCACTTTTCAGCCGCGCGATCGGGGTGTTGACCTTTACACCCTGCGCGCCCGCCTCCACGAGGAGCGCCTCGACGATGCCCTCATCGACGGCTTCGACTTCCATCGTCGCCTTGTCGGTTTCGATCTCGGCGATGATCATGCCGGAGGTGACCACGTCGCCCGGCTTCACAAGCCACTTCGCGAGACCGCCCTCCTCCATCGTCGGCGAGAGGGCGGGCATGAGGATGTCGGTCATGGCATGTCTCTGAGGTTCGCGCGGCCGCGCCACTTGTAGAAGAAGGTGAGGAAGACGAGGCCGAGATAGGTGAACGCGGCCGCCCCCCAGGTGAAATAGACGACGGCTTCGTCGATGGTGAGCATGCGGCCCTGCATGTAGCGAAGGCCTGCTGTGTTGTTGCCAAGGGCCGCCTTGCCGGCGGCGGTCAGTCCGCCGGCCGCGTCGATTTCCACCAGCCTCGCAATGAGCCCCACGTGCTGCATCTGCGCGCCGTACATGATGACGACAACCATGACGAGTGCGATGGTGACAAAGAAGAGCGAGATGAAACGCGTCAGCGCGGTCTCTTCGGCGAGGAAATAATTGAGCCCCGCGAGATAGACTGACACCACGGAAAAGAAAACGCCGACCGCGGCCAGCAAGATGCTCGTCTGCGTGACGAGGACTTCGACGACTTCCCCCTCGGTCATGGTTTCGTTCCCCTCTTATTTTGCAGCAGGATCTGCCTGGTGCATGCCTATGATGTTGCCGAACGGGTCGTGGATGTACGCTGACCAGCCAACTCCAGGGACCGCCATCTTCGGCAACGCTTCGCTCGCGCCGGCAGCGAGCGCCTTTGCCCAGTGCGCGTCAATGTCATCCACCCCTATGGTGCAGACGAACGCGTTTACCGGCGCGCCGTTCTCAGCCGCCGGCCCCCGGCGACGGAGAATGCCGCCGTCTATGCCCGGCCCGTCGCCGGTCATGACGAGGAAATACTCGCCGTCATAGAGCTCCTGCGTGCGCCAGCCGAAGAGATCGCCGTACCACTTCGCGGCGGCGGCGGGTTCGGTCGCGTGGATTTCGAAGTGGATGACGCGGTGGGGCATGATGCTAGCTCCGCGCGCAAACTGCTCTCACGGCCGCGACGATGTTTGCATCGTTCGGCATGGCGAGCTTTTCGAGATTGGCGGCGTAGGCGAGCGGCGCATCGACCTGATGCACGCGCGTCGGCGGCGCATCCAGGTAGTCGAAGGCTTCGGCAACCACCGCCGCACAGATTTCCGCGCCCACACCCATGCGGCCCCACCCTTCTTCGGCGGTGACGAGGCGGTTGGTCTTCTTGACGCTCTCGATGACGGTGGCGGTGTCGAGCGGGCGCAGCGTGCGCAAGTCGATGACTTCCGCCTCGATGCCTTCGGCGGCGAGTTGTTCAGCGGCCTTCAACGCAAAGCCGACCATGCGCGCATGCGCCGTGATCGTCACATCCGTTCCGACACGACGCACCTTGGCCTTGCCGATCGGCAGCACCCAATCCGCCACATCCGGAATTTCGAACTCCGTGCCGTAGAGCATTTCGTGTTCGAGGAAGACGACCGGGTTCGGATTGCGGATCGCCGCCTTCAGGAGTCCCTTCGCGTCGGCGGCGTCATACGGGGCAATGACGATGAGGCCTGGGATATGCGCATACCAGCTTGAATAGTCCTGACTGTGTTGCGCAGCTACGCGCGAGGCCGCGCCGTTGGGTCCGCGAAACACGATCGGGTTCGTGATCTGGCCGCCGGACATGTAGAGCGTTTTGGCGGACGAGTTGATGATCTGGTCGATGGCCTGCATCGCAAAGTTGAAGGTCATGAACTCGACGATCGGCTTCAGACCCGCCATCGCGGCGCCGGCGCCGAGGCCAGCAAAGCCGTGCTCAGTAATCGGCGTATCGACGACGCGGTCCGGGCCGAATTCGTCGAGCAGACCACGCGTGACCTTGTAGGCGCCCTGGTACTGCGCGACTTCCTCGCCGATCACGAAGACGTCGGGATCGCGGCGCATTTCCTCCGCCATCGCGTCACGCAGCGCGTCACGCACCGTGATCTTGACCATGGCCGTGCCTGCAGGAATTTCGGGGTCCGCCGCGGCCGACGACGAGACCGCCGGTGTTGAAGTCTTGGTTGGCGCGGGCCTCTCAACGACAGGCTGCGGTTTGACTTCGGCCTTCGTCGGGGACTTTGCAGCAGGCGCTGTTGCAGCGTCGCCATTCTTCAGCTGCGCGATCGGGGTGTTCACCTTCACGCCCTGCGCGCCTTCCGGCACGAGCAGCGATTCAATCACGCCCTCGTCGACGGCTTCGACTTCCATCGTCGCCTTGTCGGTTTCGATCTCAGCGATGATCTGGCCCGGCGCGATTGCGTCGCCTTCCCTCACCAGCCATTTCGCGAGATTGCCCTCCTCCATCGTCGGCGAGAGCGCGGGCATCAGGATTTGCAGGCTCATGTCAGGGTCCGGTCTGGAAGAGGCGCGAAGCGAACGGTGTGACGAAACCCGCCACGAGAAATCCGAAGCCCCAGATGCTCTGCATCAACGAGGCGCGACGCAGTTGTGCGGCAGTTTGATTTTCCGGCGGACGCAGATGTTGGTGGCGCCAGAAGCGCCAGCGCTTCGCCGGATTGCCAGCCTCGCCGGACTGGCGCTGCGCCGCGAGATTTTTCAGATGCGCCAGCACGAACGACGTGCCCGCTGCGCCGAAGAAGGCGATCTGCAGGATGTATGGCAAGGCTTCCATTGAGCGCCGTCATCCCTTGCCGCCGCGCAGCGCTTCGTCGAAGTGCACGCGAATGGCTTCAAGGGCCTCGGCCTCCGGCACGCCTGTCTGCTTGGCGTAGGCGTTGGCGACGTAGCGCCCGACATTGGCGAGCACCGCCCCCCATTTCCAGACGTCATCGCCGTAGAGATCGGGCGGAAACACGGTGGCGAGCTCCTGCCTGTTGACGATCCAGACGCTGAGGATTTCCTCGGCGCCGTCTTCGGCGAGCGCTGCGGCCTTCGGGACGGGAAGTTCACGGGCGCCGGCCATGCTCAGGCCTCCAGCAGGATGTCGGTCATCAGTTCACTCGGGTCCGGCTCAGGACTTTCCTGCGCGAACTCGGCGGACGCGGTGACGATCACGCGGATGTCGCGGTCGATTTCCTTGAGGCTCTCCTCATCGGCGTGCCCCTGCTCGATGAGCATCGTTTTCACATGTTCGATCGGATCACGGTGCGTGCGCACTTCGTCCACTTCCTCGCGCGTCCGGTACTTGGCGGGGTCGGACATGGAGTGGCCGCGATAGCGGTACGTTTTCATCTCCAGCAGCGTCGGCCCGTCGCCCTTGCGCGCGCGCGCGAGCGCCTTCTTGCCGGCCTCGCGGACGGCGACGACGTCCATGCCGTCGACTTCCTCGCCCGGAATGTTGAAGCTCACGCCACGCTTGTGCAGGTGCGTTTCCGACGACGAGCGCTCGATGCTCGTACCCATGGCGTACTGGTTGTTCTCGACGATGTAGACGGCGGGCAGTTTCCACAGGCTCGCCATGTTGAAGCTCTCGTAGACCTGGCCCTGGTTGGCGGCGCCGTCGCCGAAATACGCGACGCAGACCGCGCCGTTCTTGCGGTACTTGTTGGCGAACGCGATGCCGGTGCCGAGCGAGACCTGCGCACCGACGATGCCGTGGCCGCCGAAGAAGTTCTTCTCGCGGCTGAACATGTGCATCGAGCCGCCCTTGCCGCGGCTATAGCCGTCGGAGCGCCCCGTGAGTTCCGCCATCACGCCATTGGCTTCCATGCCGCATGCGAGCATGTGGCCGTGGTCGCGATAGCCGGTGATGACCTGATCGCCTTCCTGCATTGCGGCCTGCATGCCGACGACGACGGCCTCCTGGCCGATGTAGAGGTGACAGAACCCGCCGATGAGACCCATGCCGTAGAGCTGACCTGCACGCTCCTCGAAGCGGCGGATGAGCAGCATGTCGCGGTAGTACTGGAGCAGCTCGTCCTTCGAGACCTTCGGCCCCTTGGTGCGCGTCGTGTCCGCCATGCGTGTCGCGAGCTCCCTGTCGTTCAAGGGAGATTAGGTCGCAGGCGAGGGCGCGTCCACCAAAGCGCGCCCGACGGGCAGGATTGCGTTTTTGAGGGAACCCGCTTTCCGGGGTCGGATCAGCCCGGCAGGTCGATCACGACTTCGTCGGCGCGGGCGGCGCCGAGGATGGTGCGGGCACGTTCTTCCAGATAGTCGCGGTCGAAATCCGTGCTGCCGGTGCGCAGGCGCGCCGCACGATCGGAGAGCGTCTCGATCGTCGCTTCAAGCTCCGCCTGTTCAGTTTCCAGCGCATGCTCCTGCTCTTGCAGGCCCATATAGCTGACCAGGCCCTGACGGCCGGTCAGGCCGTGGGCGATGAGGTAGAGAATCACTGCGGAGAGTCCGAGTCTGATGACTGCGGCGCGAGTCAAGGTCATGGCGAATTTTTCCGATTCGCGGGCACCCTGAATCGCGTTGTTTAAGATATCGTTACCGTAGATCGGCCCTCAAGATTCAGTGTGCCGGCTCGGATTCCGGCACAAAATCAGGGGGCTGCCGGCGACGCCAAAGCGAGGCGCGATATGACCGCAGGCGCGGGCGAAGGCGTCTTCAGTTTTCCCTCGCCGTCGAAATCCGTCCACTGGCTGCGCGAGACAAAGACAAAGGCGCCATCGCGCACCACGCCGCCCGTAGGTTCCTGCATGCCGCCATCGCGCACAAGCACGTCGAGCCGTTCGACAGTGGACCAGTCATCATTCAACTCAAGGCGCAGCACCCGGGGGGGCGCGATGCCGTTCTGGACAAGAATGAGATCATCATCGTCGCGCACGACACCGTCCACGCCTCGCAGTTCCATGCCCTGCGGCGTCTCGATGCGCGTGTGCACGCCAGTAGCGAGATCCACCCGATGAAGCCCGGAGCCATATCCGACAAATACGAGCGTCCTTGCATCAGCTGACACCGCAAGGCCCTGCGGCGAGCCGCGCCCGCCGAGCGCCACCACCTTCTCCAGCGTCGTCGCGCCTGGGCGAAGCCGCAGAACATCGCCGGCGCCTGAATCGCTGACGTAAACTGTTCCATCGGGACCGAGGGCAACATCGCCGAATGATATCGCCCCCTCCGGCGCAGGAATGATCTGCCTGACCCGACCGTTTCGCAGGTCAAATCGGATAAGCGCAGGTTTTGCCGTCGGATCGCCGCCGTGGGCGGTGCCCGAGGAAGCGGCCCAGAGATCGCCCCGCGTCGGATCGGCGACGATGCCGAACACGCCCTGGGTGGAGCCACGCGCGGACCAGCGCTTCAGCGCTCCGTTTCTCTGGAGGCGGTAGATGCCCGGCGCGTGGACGCTGCTGATCAGCAGGCGGTCGCGGTGATCGTAGGCGAGCGCCTCCACGAGGATGGCTTCAGCACGCGTCTGCGCGACCGGAGTCGGTTCTGCGTGTGCGACGCCGGCAAGGAGGAGAAGCGCTGCAAACCACCGGATCATGCACTTCTCCCCTTCAGCGATCAGCGTCGCCGCAGTGTCGCCCACCCGGCGTAGACGCCCATTTCATCGAGTTCTTCCTCGATGCGGATCAGCTGATTGTATTTCGCCGTCCGGTCGGAGCGCGCAAGGGATCCAGTCTTGATTTGTCCGCAGTTCGTCGCAACGGCGAGGTCGGCGATGGTGGAATCCTCGGTTTCGCCGGAACGATGGGACATGACGGCCGAGTAGCCGGCGCGCTGGGCCATTTCCACAGCCTCCAGTGTCTCGGTCAGCGTGCCGATCTGGTTGACTTTGATCAGCACCGAATTCGCGAGCCCCTTCTCGATACCCATGGCGATGCGCTTGGGGTTGGTGACGAAGAGATCGTCGCCCACGAGTTGGCACTTGTTGCCGATAAGATCGGTCAGCGCCTTCCAGCCTTCGAAGTCGTCCTCGGCCATGCCGTCTTCGATCGAGACGATCGGGTATCGCTCGACGAGATCGGCGAGATACTGCGCGAACGCTTCGGGTTTCAGCGCCTTGCCTTCGCCGTCCAGCTTGTAGACGCCCTTCTTGTAGAACTCCGTTGCGGCGCAATCGAGCGCGAGCACGACATCTTCGCCCGGCGTGTATCCGGCCTTTTCGATCGCCTTGAGAATGTAGCCGATCGCCTCGTCGGCGCTCTTCAGGTTCGGAGCGAACCCACCTTCATCGCCGACATTGGTGTTGTGACCCGCCGCCTTCAGTTCCTTCTTGAGGGTGTGAAAGATTTCAGCGCCCGTTCGCACCGCGTCCGCCAGACTGTCAGCGCCGACGGGCATGATCATGAATTCCTGGATATCGATCGGATTGTCCGCATGCGCGCCGCCGTTGATGATGTTCATCATGGGCGTGGGCAGCGTACGCGCCTGCACCCCGCCGATGTAGCGATAGAGGGACGTGTCGGCGCATTCCGCCGCCGCCTTCGCCACCGCGAGAGAGACACCCAGGATGGCATTGGCGCCGAGGCGCGCCTTGTTGGGCGTGTTGTCGAGTTCAATCAGCGTCATGTCGATGCGGCGCTGGTCTGCGGCCTCCATGCCGCCGATAGCGTTGAAGATCTCGCCGTTCACGGCTTCCACCGCGTCACGCACGCCCTTGCCCAGATAGCGATCCGGTTCGCCGTCGCGCTTCTCGACCGCTTCATGCGCGCCGGTGGACGCGCCGGAGGGCACCGCAGCCCGGCCCATGGAGCCGTCCTCGAGGACGACATCGACCTCCACCGTCGGGTTGCCGCGGCTATCGAGAATTTCACGACCGATGATTTCGGCGATGCCAGCCATGAGGGGCGCCTTTTCTGTGAGGGTTCGGGGTTGACCGAGGGTCTATCCCGCGCCGCGCCCGGGGAGCAATGCGGCGCCACGCAGGCGGCGAATGCAGAAACGCAAAAGGCCCGTCAGTCGCCTGACGGGCCCGAAATTCGCGTATTCGACGAGGACTATTCCTCGTCCTTGACCTTCAGCACCTGTTTGCCCCGGTACGTCCCGGTCTTCAGGTTGATGTGGTGCGGGCGGTGCAGTTCGCCCTTGTCGTCTTCCACGTAGGCGTTCTTGCCGAGCGCATGGTGGGCGCGGCGCATCCCACGGCGGGAGGGCGAGGTTTTTCGTTTCGGAACGGCCATGGCCGGAAAGCTCCAGTACGCGCCAGAGGGGCGCATCAGGCGACCGCCTGCGCGGGAAAGGCGGGCTTATGGGACAGGACGGCCCCAAACGCAACCTTCGATCTGGGGTCTAGACCCGGAGCACGTACCCGTCTTCCGGGCGCGCCTGCCCGTCTAGAAGAGCTTGCCAGGTCTCCCGGACCGGCCCCTCCCCACTCTTCTCAATGACCTTGAGCCAGCCGCTCGTGGAAACGAGGAACCCGGTCCATGCCGCCGCATACCGCGAAGCGAACCCATCCGCCCCCCAGTCCTTGTGACGTTTGACGATGTGGTCCGGGGCGAAAAACAGCGTGCGCGGCGGCCCTTTCGTTTCGGCAACGCCCGCTTCCCAGTGTGTTCCCCCGACCATGCAGTTGTAGACGAAAGCATCGCCCAAGCGGTCTGCGAGCGCGTTGATCAGCGGCGCGTCTCCCGCCATGTCCACCAGAAGGCTCGGCGCATCGTTGGGCAGATCGCCCAACCGGTCGTAGGCGACAACGCGATCATAATAGCCGGTCTTGCGCACGAACTCGGCGTTGCGCGCAGACGTGAGTCCCACGACGTCGACGCCACCGCGATCCTTCAGGCATTTGGCCAGTCCGAGGGCGGTCTTCGACGAAGCGCTCGACAGCATTACCCGCTGTGCGCCGAAAAAGCCGCTTTCAGCGAGGAAATCGTCGATGAGAAACCCGGTGGCGAACAGCGGACGAAAGAGCGCGATCTGCGCTTCGTGCTCACGCTTGTAGGCGGGATCGACGGCTACGCGTTCGTACTGGTTATAGACGGCCGGCAGGCCCGCGCGATGTGCGGCGCCGTCGACAAAGCCCCGCGGTGTCGCTCTAGCCGGCGTGACGGCGAGATGACTGGCGATCGGGAAGTAGCCCCAGATGCGTTCGCCGACGGCGACGTCGGCGGATTTCGATTCAACAACGTCCGCAAATCCCCACACCGGTACGCGCCCGTTGGGTGCAGGCGCAGGAAAGAAATTCCAGTAGCCGAACTGCTCGCCGATGGCAGCGTAGGTCACGTTGTTGGAGGTCAGCGCGAAGCGGTCGAGACGTAGCAGAGCCTCCCCCTCGCCAATCTCCGCGACGCCATGACTGAAACGCGCGAGCCTCAGCGCGCTCTTGTCGACCAGCAGGTCAGTTGTCTCGGTCATCACCGATCTCCCCTTTCCGGCGACTGAACCAGAACGCAGTCGGTCGCGGTAGCCTTGACCTTACGGCGTACCTGTTGGTACAGAGTCCCGTACCGTACAGTACATAATCTGCAGGAGCAGTTGATGCCGCTCGCCGACTCCCCCCGCCCACACTGGCTCACCCCGCTCACCGATCCCCGCAACGAGACCATCCTCTCTGCGGCCTTCGATGTGTTCGAGGAAAAAGGCCTGCATGGCGCGACCATGCTGGAAATCGCGACGGCCGCCAAAGTCTCGAAGGAAACCCTCTACGCGCGCTTCGACAGCAAGGAGGGCCTCTTCTACGCCCTGCTTGCCTGGGGCTCGCACAAGGTGTCGGTCGATCTGGAGGTATTGACGGAGGAAATCGACGCCAATCCGGTCGCGGCGCTGGAAAACTACGCCTCTGCATGCCTCGTGAAGATGATGCAGGCCGAGTCAATCGAAGTGCACCGCATTGTCGTCAGTGAAGCGCGGCGTATGCCGGAAGTCGCGCGCGTGTTCGACGAATTCACCTGTCAGGCGACCGCTAAGCTGCTCGACCGTGTCGTCTATGCGCTGCACGCCAAGGGGCTGGCGCAAATCGCCGATCGCGCCGCGTTCGAAGACGCCTTCATCGGACTTCTGCGTGGCAATCTGCACCACCGCGTGATGCTCGGCATCCTCCCGCAGCCCACCGAAGCTGAAGTGGAAACCTGCGCCCGTCGCGCGATGCGGCTCTTGTTGAAGGCGTTCGCCCCGGAACCGCGCCTGGCCGGCTTCGTGGACTGAACGCGCTGCGACCCGCGCTCGCGACCATGGAAGCGACCTGCTAGTCACGTGGCGCAACCGGAGTGCATACATGCGTCGAACAGCACTTGCCGCGTTGGCGGCCCTCGCCTGCTTCTCAGCCACCGCGTGCACGACCACGGCGCCAGAAGCACAGCCGCTCATCGAGCGCACCACCGTGATGGAAAGCGCCCGCATGCTGACGCTGCGCTATGCCGATGCGTGGAGCACCAGTGACTGGCCCGGATTCGGCGCGCTCTACACGGCCGATGCGCGACATGTGAACACGACCGGCGAGTTCTGGCGCGGGCGCGCCCAGATCGTCGACGTACATCGCAAGAACCGCGCGACCTTTCCCGCCAGCGTGCGCATGACGGCGCGACTGGAAGGCGCACGCGCTATCAGCGACGACGCCATTGTCGCGGTCGTGCGTCTGGAGATCGTCAACGATCCCGCAAAGCCCGGCGCCGTGAGCGCGACACGCGTGACGTTCACGCTTGTCGAGCGCGACGCACAATGGCGCATCGCGCAAGCGCACGGCTATCCTGCAACCTGATCAGGCGTCGATATCGTGCCGCCCATGGAGCCGCTGGAGTCGATCCTCGGCGGATTGCCGTAAATGGTGATGGCGCCGCCCATGCTGGCGTCGGCTTCCGCTTCAGCGCTCGCACGCACATCGGCAGAGCCGCCCATGGCTGCGTCAACGACCACGCGGCGACACGCCAGATTTTCCGCCGAGAGCGCCCCGCCCATGGCCACGTCAGCTTCGAGCGTGTCGCACTGCCCGGTCGCGCGCAGGGACGCGCCCATGGCCAAGTCCACCGACAGCGTTTGCGCCGAAAGGCCTGTCGCGGTGGCCTCGACGCCCTTTGATAGTTCGAGCGACGTCAGTTGTGGCGCGACGATGCGAACGACGACGTCGAGCTCCTGATTGCCGCAGAAGACTGTGCACTTCTCCCAGAAGCGGATGTCCCCGTCGCGGTAGCGGATGCCGACGCGCGCCACATCGTCGGGCGCACCCGTGAGGGTCGCTCCGGCGGTGGCCCCGCTGACGATCTCGATCCGGAAGCGGCCCTCGGCCTCGATCGATGAGATGTTGGTAATGTTGTTGACGCGTCGCGTCTCGGCGTGCGCCGAGGCGCCTGCGATAACGAGGCCTGTGAATGCGGCGAATGTGGCGGCTTGGGCGGCTGACAGTGCCATACGGCTCTCCTGAAGCATGCAATCGCGCCCGGCGAACCGGGGGCATCGCAGACAGGATGCAACCAATGCCCGCCCTGGATGCAGGCTATAGTGAGCTAGACCAGCCGGCTCTGCACCACCGCAGCGCGGATGAAGTCTGCGAACAGCGGGTGCGGCTCGAACGGCCGGCTCTTCAACTCGGGGTGGTACTGCACGCCGATGAACCAGGGATGGTCCGGCCGTTCCACGATCTCCGGCAGCACGCCGTCCGGGCTCATGCCCGAGAAAATCAGGCCCGCCTTCTCCAGCGTTTCGCGATAGCCCGCATTCACCTCGTAGCGGTGGCGATGGCGCTCGGAGATCGCCTGCCCCCCGTAGATCTCCGCCACCCGCGATCCTTCGCTCAGCACCGCGTCGAACGCGCCGAGGCGCATGGTGCCGCCGAGGTCGCCATTGGCGCGTCGGCGCTCGAGTTCGTTGCCGCGCAACCATTCGGTCATCAGGCCGACGATCGGGTGCTTCGCCGGACCAAACTCGGTGGAGCTTGCGCCTTCGAGACCCGCCTGATTGCGCGCCGCCTCGATGCAGGCCATCTGCATGCCGAAGCATATGCCAAAGAAGGGCACGTCGCGCTCGCGCGCGAAGCGGACCGCCTCGATCTTGCCTTCCGTACCGCGCTCGCCGAAACCGCCGGGCACGAGGATGCCGTGCACGCCCTCAAGTTCCGCCAGAGCCCCGTCGACGCGTTCGAAAATCTCGCTCTCGATCCAGCGGATATTGACCTTCACATTGTTCGCCACGCCGCCATGTTGCAGCGCCTCGATCAGCGATTTGTAGGCATCCTTGAGCTCAGTGTATTTGCCGACGACCGCAATCGACACATCGCCGTCCGGATTTTTCAGACGCTGCGCGATGGTCTGCCAGCGGGTAAGGTCGGGCGACGGCGCGACATTGACCCCGAAGTGGCGCAGCAACTCCGTATCGAGACCCGCCTCGTGATACGCGATCGGCGCTTCGTAGATCGATTGCAGATCCCGCGCCTCGATCACCGAACTGTCGCGCACGTTGCAGAACAGCGCGATTTTGCGCTTCTCCGTTTCCGGAACCGGACGATCGCAACGGCAGAGAATGATCTGCGGCTGGATTCCGATCGAGCGCAGCTCCTTCACGGAGTGCTGCGTGGGCTTTGTCTTCATCTCACCGGCAGCCGGGATGTACGGCAGCAGCGTGAGATGGATGAAAACCGCCTGCCCCGGATCGAGTTCCTGTCCCAGCTGGCGGATGGCTTCGAAGAACGGCAGGCCCTCGATATCGCCGACCGTGCCGCCGATCTCGCAAAGCACGAAGTCGGCCCCGCCGTGATCGGAAAGGATGAATTCCTTGATGGCGTTGGTGACGTGCGGGATCACCTGCACCGTGGCGCCGAGATAATCGCCACGTCGTTCCTTGGCGATGATCTCCTGGTAGATGCGTCCGGTGGTGATGTTGTCGCTGAGGTGCGCGGAGACACCTGTGAAGCGCTCGTAGTGGCCGAGATCGAGATCGGTCTCGGCGCCGTCATCGGTGACGAACACTTCCCCGTGCTGGTACGGCGACATCGTGCCGGGATCGACATTCAGATAGGGATCGAGCTTGCGAAGCCGGACCTTGTAGCCGCGGGCTTGCAGCAACGCGCCGAGGGCGGCGGAGGCGATGCCCTTCCCGAGAGAAGACACCACCCCGCCGGTGATGAACACATAACGCGCCATGGGTCAGCCGATCCTTCGGCCCCAGAAATGCGCAGCAGGCGACCGGATCATTCGTCCGGGCCGCTCCTGTCACGCGTGGAGCCCGGGTCTGCAGGTTGGGGCGATTCGGTCGTCGGCGCAGTGGTCGGCAGCGGCGTTGTCTGAACTGGCAGCAGCGGCACGGGCGCCACCTTCTGGGCGGCAGGCGGGCGCGGCGCAGTCTTGGCCGGCGCAGTGCTGGCGGGTGCAGCGCCCACCGGGCCGGCGACGATGGGACCAGCTGTGCGCCCGTTTGCGCCTGCAGGCGCGCCCGCCGCCTGAGTCTTCACGGCGCCTATGGGCGCAGTTTCCACCAGCGGACCGGCGCGGGTCGCCGCCTCAACCGGCGTCGGCGCGACGGCGGCGCCTTCCAAGGGCGTCGTCGCGACCGGCGCGGCAAGCGTCGGATCCGGCGCGCTCGTCGTCGGCGCGGGAGTTTGCTTTTTCGGCTCGCTCTTGTTGAGGAACGGAATGTTGAACTGGATGCCCGGCCGCTCCGTGGTGTCCGTCACCGAACGATCCACAGGACGACCGCCAGCGAGCACCGTCAGGAAAATGCTGGTGACAAAGAAGGCGCCGCCCACCCAGCTGGTGATGTTGACCATCATGTCCGCCGCGCCACGGCCGGAAATGAGACCACCGCCTCCCCCGCCCATGCCGAGAGCGCCACCTTCAGAGCGTTGCATGAGCACGGCGCCCACGAGGACCACGCAGATTAGAAGGTGCAGGACGAGCAGCATGTTCTGCATGGAAATAGGTACTCCGGAGGCCTCGACGCCTCACATGGGTCGTGCGGGAAGCGGGCTCAATACCTGAGCGAAAGGTTAACTTAAAGGCCGCCGCCGCAGCGTGTCAGCGGCGCGCCGCCGCAGGGTGCGCCAGAATGATGGCAGAAAAGTCGGCCGCCTTGAGACTGGCGCCGCCCACAAGCGCCCCGTCCACGCCATCCACCCGGAAAATCTCGGCCGCGTTGCCCGGCTTCACCGAGCCCCCGTACAGAATGCGCATATCCACAGGCAAGGCGTTGCGGGCCGCCGCGTGGATCTCCGCGATCTCCTCAAGGGTTGGCGTCAGGCCGGTGCCGATGGCCCACACCGGCTCATATGCGATCACGGTCGTCGCGGGCGCGCCTGCCGGGAGCGACGACCTGATCTGACTGGTCACCACTTCGATCGCCCTGCCCGCTTGCCGCTGCTCCAGCGTCTCGCCGACGCAGACGATGGGCGTGAGACCCGCCGCCATGGCCGCCTTGGCCTTTTCCGCCACCAGAGCGTCCGATTCACCGTGGCCCTGGCGCCGTTCGGAGTGGCCGACGATGCACCAGCGCGCGCCGGCGTCGGCCAGCATCGCCGCGTTCAGGTCCCCGGTGAAGGCGCCGTCCGCGCCCGGCCGGCAGTCCTGACCGCCGATGGTGATCTCGGGTCTGGCCGCTTCCACCGCAGCGGAGATAAGCGTCGCCGGCGGACAAATCGCGACATCGACGCCGTCCACGCCCCGGATCGCCGCCTTTAAGGCCAAGATCTCCGCCAGATCGGTCAAGCGCCCGAACATCTTCCAGTTGCCGGCGATCAGAGGGCGTCGGGTCATTTTGCTACCTGTATGCGTGTGCCTGCGACGAGTGCGTCCGGACCGTTGTCGCGGTGATGGGGCGTCACTACAGTCCGCGCGCTTCGAAACCGGACGGGAACATGCTCAGCGAATTGCGAAAAGTCACGCGCGGATGGGTCGCCATGGCCATCATCGGCCTCCTCGCCCTCGCCTTCGCGATCTGGGGCATCAACGATGTCTTCAAACCTATCCAGCCCAACGAGGTCGCCAAGGGGCGCGGCATCGAGGTGACGCAGCAGGAATTCAACCAGGCTTTCGACAACGAGCTTGAGCGCATCCGCGCGCAAGCGAAACGGCCCGTGACCAAGCAGGAGGCCGTCGAGGCTAATATCCACATGCGGCTCGTGGACCGGCTGGTGTCGGAGAAGGCGTTCGACCGCGTGGCGCGCAACATGAACATCGGCGTTTCCGACGCCATGTTGATCAAGCAGCTTGAATCCACCCAGGCCTTCCACAACCCGGTGACCGGCGCCTTCGACAACACCACCTATCAGGGCCTACTGGCGCGCAACGGATTCACACGCGGGGCCTATGAACAGGATCTGCGCGCAGAGATGGCGCGGGCACAGCTGGGACAGGCGCTGATCGCGGGCCTGCGTCCGCCGACCAGCTTCGGCCGCATCGAGATGGCCTTCCAGACGGAGCGGCGCACCATCTCCATCGCGGCCGTGACGCCAAATCTCGTCCCGCCGCCGCCCGCGCCCACAGATGCGGAGATCGAGGCCTTCTTCAAGACCCAGTCGAGCGCCTTTGCGTTGCCCGAATACCGCGCCTTCACGATCATTCGCGCCGAGCCCGCTGACTTTGCGGCGCGCGTAGAGGTGCCGGAGAACAAGATCACGGAACTTTTCGAATTCCGCAAAGCGCAGCTCGTGACGCCGGAAAAGCGCAGCTTTGTGTTGCTCAGCGGCGCTGCCGATCGCGCCGCCGCCGAAGCGGCCGGCGCACGTCTGAACGCAGGTGAGGATCCTGCGGCCATCGCGCGCGCGCTCAATCTGCAGTCGGTTGCCTTCGAGCAGAAGGCGCGCAACCAGACGCCGGATTCACGCATCGGCGAAGCCGTGTTCACTACCGCCGCGGGCAAGACGACGGCGCCTGTCCAAGGCGTTACGTGGTCGATCGCACGTGTCACGGAAGTCGTCGCTGGAAGCGCGCCCTCCCTTGAGGAGCTCCGCCCCACGCTGCGCGCGGAAATCGCGCATGAAGAAGCGCAGACGCTGATGAACGACGCCGTTGAAAAGTTCGACGAAGTCCGCTCGGGCGGCGCGGCGCTGGAAGACGCCGCGGCGCAGGCGGGTCTCTCGATCACGAAGATTCCGCCGATCGACGCACGCGGCCTGAACGTGCAGGGTCAACCGGAAACAACGGTCCTCGACGAGGCCGCGCTCGTTGAGGCCGCCTTCAGCGCAGGTGAAGGCGATCCCACTGACTGGACCTCCACAGACGCCGGCGGCTCCTACCTGGTCCGCATCGACTCACTTCGTCAGGCGGGGCCGCCGCCATTGGCGCAGGTGCGCGATCGGGTCGTCTACGCGTGGCGCATGCAGAAGATCGGCGCCGGCATGCGAAAGATCGTCGACGATATCCGCGCCGCCGTGGCGGGCGGGCAAAAGTTCGCCGACGCTGCGCGCGCGCAACGCGTACCGATCCTTGCAACGTCGCAGACGCTGGATCGCCGCATGGCGGCGGAAGGCGGTCCCTCGCCGCAACTGATGGGCGCCGTGTTCGGCAGTCGGGAAGGCGCCGTCGTCAGCGCGGCGGGCGGACCAGGCGGCGCGGTGCTCTATGTGGCGCACGTGGAGTCGATAGAGCGGCCCGATCCCGCACGCGACCCCCAAGCGCTCGACGCGGCGCGCCAGTCCATGTCATCCCTGCTCGTCGACGACCTGATCGCCACGGTCCAGAATATGGCGAAGCAGGAAGCGCGCGTGAGCCTCAATCAGCCGCTCATCGACCGTCTCGTCGGCAAGGCGACGTCGGACGACGAGGATGCTGCGAAGTGATTGCGATCGAGCCCGCGCGCGACGTTGTCGTCGCGGGGCTCGCCGAGGGGCGCGCTCAACTCGTCTGGGCGCGTCGCGTCAGCGACCTTGAAACCCCCGTGTCGGCGTTGCTGAAACTCGGCGCGGACGCGCCTGGCGTCTTCCTGCTGGAATCCGTGCAGGGCGGCGACTGGCGCGGGCGGTATTCCATCATCGGCCTGGCGCCCGATCTCGTGTTCCGCATCCGTGAAGGGCGTGCCGAACGCAGTGCTGGCGGCTTCGAGGATGGCGACTTTGTCGCCATGTCCGAGGCGCCGATCGAAGCGTTTCGCCGCATCGTGGCGGAAAGCGCAGCCGACATTCCCAACGGCCTGCCGCCACCGTCGGCAGGGCTGTTCGGCTACCTCAGTTACGACATGGTCCGCTACGTCGAGACGTTGCCGGGGACCGCTCCGGACCCGCTTGATCTTCCGGAAGCGCTCATGGTGCGCCCGACGATCGTTGCCGTGTTCGACAATGTAGCGAGCGAAATCACCTTCGTGACGGTGGCGCGGCCCGGCGCTGCGGGCGATGCCTATGCAGAGGCAACAGCGCGGCTGTCCCGCGCGGTTGAAACGCTTGAAGACCACGTACCCGTCACTCGGCCTGTAGGCGTAGCGCCCCAGACGCAGCCGGAGCCGGTGTCGAACACGACGCCCGAAGCGTATCGCGTCATCGTGGAACGCTGCCGCGCCTACGCGCAGGCTGGCGACATTTTCCAAGTCGTGCCGAGCCAGCGTTTCTCAGCGCCGTTGCTGGAATCCCCGCTTGCGCTCTATCGCGCGCTCCGCCGCATCAACCCCTCACCCTTTCTCTTCTACCTGAATTTCAAGGGCTTCGCGCTCGTGGGATCGTCGCCTGAAATCCTCGTGCGCGTGCGCGACGGCGTCGTCACCATCCGTCCGATCGCCGGCACGCGTCCCCGCGGCAAGACGCCTGCGGAGGATGCGGCGCTTGAGGAAGAACTGCTCGCCGACGCCAAGGAACGCTCCGAGCATCTCATGCTGCTCGACCTCGGTCGCAACGACGTAGGTCGCGTGGCGCTCACCAAGCGGCAGTCGAACCGCGACGGCGGCGTGCGGGTGACTCAACAATTTCACGTCGAGCGCTACAGCCACGTGATGCACATTGTCTCCAACGTCGAGGGGCGGCTCCGGCCTGATCTCGACGCGCTCGACGCACTCTTTGCGGGCCATCCTGCGGGCACCGTATCCGGCGCGCCGAAAGTGCGTGCGATGGAGATCATCGACGAAGTGGAGAAGCACCGCCGCGGTGTCTATGGCGGCGGCGTCGGCTATATCTCTGCTTCCGGCGACCTCGACACCTGCATCGCGCTGCGCACCGGTGTGGTGAAAGACGGCGTGCTGCACGTGCAGGCGGGCGGCGGGGTCGTGCTCGACAGCGATCCGCAACTGGAATGGGAAGAGACAGTGCACAAGGCGCGCGCACTCTTTCGCGCGGCGGCGGAGGCGTGGCGATTCACCTGAATCGTTTCCCCTCCCTTTCACTCAAGGAACCGCCGCCATGATCCTGATGATCGATAACTACGACAGCTTCACCTACAATCTCGTGCATTATCTCGAAGAACTCGGCGCCGAGGTCGAGGTGCGCCGCAACGACAAGATCAGCGTGAACGAGGCGCTCGCGCTCGATCCGCAGGCGATCATCCTCTCGCCCGGGCCGTGCTCCCCAAACGAGGCGGGCATCTGTCTCGACCTCATCGCGGCCGCACCCGAAAGCATGCCGATCCTAGGCGTCTGCCTCGGACATCAGGCCATCGGCCAGGCGTTCGGCGGCGACGTCGTGCGCGCGGGCGCCATCATGCATGGCAAAATTTCCAGCATACGTTGCGAGGATCGAGGGCTGTTCGCCGGACTGCCGAAGCAGTTCGACGGCACGCGCTATCACAGTCTCGCCGTCGCCCGGGACACGTTTCCCGAGACGCTGCGCATCGACGCTGAAACGGCGGACGGCGAAGTCATGGGCATGAGCCACCGTTCGCGCCCCATCTTCGGCGTGCAGTTCCACCCGGAATCGATCGCGTCCGAGCACGGCCACGCGATGTTGCGCAATTTTCTCGTCGCCGCCAGCGTGCTGAAATGAGTCCCCTCTCCATCGCCGATCTCGAGTCAGGCTTCGCCGCCATCATGGATGGCGAAGCGAGCCAGGGCGACATCACCGCCTTCCTGCTCGCCACCGTTCCGCAGATGACCGACCCCGTTGCACTCGCGGCCGGCGCACGCGCCATGCGGGCGCGGATGGTCCCGGTGAGCGCGCCAGAAGACGCCGTCGACGTGTGCGGCACGGGCGGCGACGGCGTGCATACGCTCAACATCTCGACGGGGGTTGCGTTCGTCGTCGCAGGGTGTGGCGTGACGGTCGCCAAGCATGGCAACCGCGCCATGTCGTCGAAATCCGGCGCCGCCGATGTGCTCGAAGGGCTGGGCGTGAAGCTCACCGGCGACGCATCGATTCTCGAGCGTTGCCTGCGCGAAGCGAAAATCGCTTTCCTCTTTGCGCAGAACCATCACCCCGCCATGCGGCACGTTGCACCAGCGCGGCGTGTGCTCGGCCAGCGCACGATTTTCAATCTGTTGGGCCCGCTGTCGAATCCGGCGGGCGTGACCCGCCAACTCGTCGGCGTCTACAGCGCCGGCGCGGTGCGACCGATGGCGGAAGCCCTTGCCATGCTCGGCGCCACACACGCTCTGGTGGTGCATGGCGCAGGCGGACTTGACGAATTGTCATGTGAGGGACCGGCCGAGGTCGCGGAAATGAAGGACGGAATCGTTCGCGTCTTTCAACTCCATCCGCACCAGGTCGGAATTCCTGGGGCTCTCAACGCCAGCGTGCGCGGCGGGGACGCCTCGGAAAATGCCCTTCAACTTCGGCGTCTCCTCGACGGCGATCTACCTGGTTCCGGCTACGAGTCTTTCGTGCTGCTCAACGCGGGCGCCGCGCTCGTTGCCGCCGGGCGCGCCGAGGACATCCGGGATGGCATGGCGCTTGCGCGGACGTCGCTACACGACCGTCGAGCGAAGGCCGCACTGTTGAAGCTCCGCGATCTGACGGCGCACGCGCCATGACCGACACACTCTCCCGCATCATCGCCTACAAGCGCGAGGAAGTCGCGGCGCGCCGCTCGCAACGGACATTTGCCGACGTCGACGCCGACGCGCGTCGGCAGCCCGCCGCGCGAGGTTTTGCTGAAGCGTTGAAGACGGCGCACGCAGAAGGCCGCTACGCCCTCATCGCCGAGATCAAAAAGGCGAGCCCCTCGCGCGGACTTATCCGCACCGATTTCCATCCATCAGATCTGGCGCGCGCCTTTAGCGATGGTGGCGCAGCGTGCCTTTCGGTCTTGACCGATTGTCCAAGCTTCCAGGGGGATGACACCTACCTCGTGGAAGCCCGAGCTGCTTGCGCGCTCCCAGCGCTGCGCAAGGACTTCATGATCGATCCCTGGCAGGTCGCGGAGAGCCGCGCGCTCGGCGCCGACGCGATCCTGGTGATCATGGCGGCCGTCGACGACGGCCTGGCCGCCGAGTTGGTCGCGGCGGCCGACGACTACGACATGGACGCACTCGTGGAGTGCCACGACGCCGAAGAGGTGCGGCGCGCCCTGCGCCTCCCCGCCCGCATGATCGGCGTAAACAATCGGGACCTGCGCACCTTCGTGACCCGCCTGGAGACGACCGAGGAACTGGCGCCTCTTGTTCCGCCGGACCGAATTCTCGTGGCGGAGTCCGGGATCGCTGCGCCGGCCGACATCAAACAGCTGGCGCGCGCGGGCGCGACGGCGTTTCTGGTGGGTGAGTCACTGATGCGGGAAGACGACGTCGCCCCCGCAACACGTCGACTACTTGGCCTAGCCGTCTGAACCTCCAGGAAGACTGTCGCCACACAACTTGACCCGAGTCGGGAACGGACATAGAACATCCGGGTTGACCTTTTGTTCCTGCGCCAACCGGCCGGGACGACGGATCCGGAAGGCAAGTCATGCTCACCGCGAAGCAGAAAGAACTGCTCCTTTTCATCCACCAGAAGATCAAGGAGACGGGCGTCTCCCCCTCTTTCGACGAGATGAAGGATGCGCTCGATCTGGCGTCGAAGTCGGGTATTCACCGCCTGATCACCGCGCTGGAGGAACGTGGCTTCCTGCGTCGCCTTGCGCACCGGGCGCGGGCCCTTGAGGTGCTCAAGCTGCCCGACTCCGCAACTCCTGCCGCCCCGCCCCGCGGCCGGGCCCAGTTCAAACCCGCGCTTGTTGGCGCAACGGAAGCCGTCCGCGACGCCGACCGGGAGCTGGATGGCGGCTACGACATCCCCATTCTCGGCAAGATCGCCGCCGGCGTGCCGAAGGAAGCCATCGAGACTGAGATCGGTCGCATCACCGCACCCGGCGATCTGGCCGCCAACGCCGAACACTTCGCGCTCGAAGTGAAGGGCGACTCGATGATCAACGCCGGCATTCTGGAGGGCGACGTGGTCGTGCTCCAGAAGTGCGACACCGCCAACACGGGCGACATCGTCGTCGCGCTGGTGGATGGCGAGGAAGCGACCCTCAAGCGTCTGCGCCGCAAAGGCAACTCCGTGGCGCTGGAAGCCGCCAACCCGCGCTATGAAACGCGGATATTCGGGCCGGACCGCGTGCAGATCCAGGGCAAGCTCGTCGCGCTCATTCGTCGATACGCCTGAGCCTGCCTGACCAGGGGCGATGGCCTGCGTGATCGCGTGCACGACGCACCTCGACGCCATGGCGCGTTTCGACGATCGCGATCCCGCCGCGCAACGTGAGATCGGTTGGATCGACGGCGAGCGCCGGCCTGCAGCGCGCAACGAACGCGCGATCCAGAGCGGTGTCGCTCAACACGATGGCGCCCCGAGTGCAGGCGACTTCCAACCCTTCGGACCGATAGAGGCGCACGACGCGGCGGTCACGCGGCGTCGTCCACGAACAGGCGTTCTCATCGCAAGCGCCAGGCGGCGACAGCTTCTCCGCCTGCAGCGGAGATAGTCCCGCGAGGCCCGCCAGTCTCCCCTTCGCAAAGGCGCCGCGTCGCGGATCAGCTGCAACGACCCAGCTGTCTGGCGTGCGCGCAACGACCGCGCGCAAGTCGCCGTCCGCCCAAAGTACAGACTTCGGCGCCACGATGTAGACGCCTGCCGCCACCGCAAGCACCGGCACGGCGAGCCGCGCAAAGCACCTTTCCACAAGCACGCCCAGATGATCGCCGCCACAGCGACGAGAAACGCCGCCTCCGGCGCCGCCGGCAATGGACGCACCGCTTCCGGCCTGTCGGAAAACACCCGCCCCACCGCCGCAAGCATGTCGAGCGCGCCCGCCATCACGGCGAGCGGCCCCTCCGCCAGGCCGAACGGCGCAAGCACCGCGGCAATCACCGCTGCAGGCGCAATCACGAAACTGATCAGCGGCGTCGAGGCAAGGTTTGACGCGAGGCCGTAAACCGCCACGCGCTGGAAGTGATAGATCGCAAAAACATCGGTCGCGACGCCCGCGACGAGGCTCGCGATGAGCATGCCGGAGAGCAACCGCCACGAAGCATCCAGACCACCGAGAAGTAGTCCCGGCGCCATCGGCGGCGGCGCTTCGTCTGCCGGTCGTTCGAACGCCGCGATCAACGCCGCCGTCGCAGCGAACGACATCTGAAATCCCGCATCGACGACGGACTCCGGCGCCAAAAGCACAACCACCACCGCTGCGAGCCCCAACGCGCGCAGACTGAATGGCGGCCGGTCAATCAACACCGCGCCCAATGCTAGCGCCGTCATCACGAACGCGCGCTGCGCCGGCACGCTTGCGCCTGAAACCACGAGGTAGAAGGCGCCCCCCGCCAGCGCGGCGCCCGCCGCCCATTTCCGGATCGGAAAACGCAACGCGAGCGGCGCGATCAACGCGAGCAGAAAATGGAGCGCCGCATAGATGCCGCCGGCGACAAGCGCCATGTGCAGACCCGAGACCGAGAGAAGATGGCCAAGACCTGAGTCACGAAACGCGACGTTTGTTGCGTCACTCATGAAGCTGCGGTCGCCGGTCACCAGCGCCGCTGCAATCGCGCCGCCCTCATGCGGCGCCATGGCCACCATGCTCTCGGTGAGATCGCGGCGCACCGCCGTGGTCCACAGCATGGCGCGGTCCACCCAGAGCGCCGGCGGCGCGGCGTTCGTCGGACGGCACCGCCCCAGCGCGACGCCAGTTGCGCCGATCTTCTGGAAGTAGGCGCGGCGCGCGAAATCGAATCCACGCGGCGCCATCGGACCTTCGGGCGGGCCCAACAATACAAGGCAGTCGACGGCGCGTCCCGGGGACACGACGGCGTTCACTGACAGGCGGACGAAACGCGGCGGCGCAGCGAGCGTCTCCACAGTATCGACGAGCACCTTCATGCGCGGCCGGTTGGCGCCGGGCTCCGCATCCAGCACCCAGCCGGTGAGACGCAGGGGTCCCAGCTCCTCGGTGACACGCGGGGCCGCCACCAGCGCCGTGCGTACCTGCGCGGCGACCGCGCCGAGCGCGAAGGCCGCGAGCATCAGCAAGGCCGCTGCCGCCGCCATGCGAAGCCGTCCCCGTCCGTTGAGGGGCCAAGCGGCTAGTAGAAGAGCCGCGACGGCGGCGGCGAATGCCGTCGTCGGCGCCAGCCAGTCCGGCGGCGCCGTCACCGCCGTCATCCACGCCGCCGCGCCGAAGATCATCGCTACGGGCGGCCAGAGCGCCCAGCGGTCATGCTGCAGCGCGAGCGTTCCCGCGAACGCCGCCTTGATCGCATCGGCTAGGCGCGCTTTACGAGGCGCGCGGCGCAGGCGCGCCGGCTTCCTTTTGGAAAGGTATTCCCCGCCGATGAGCGTCGTCACGCGCTTCGCCCCATCCCCCACCGGGTTCCTTCATATCGGAGGCGCGCGGACGGCGCTATTCAACTGGCTCTTCGCCAGACGCCATGGCGGAACGTATCTGCTGCGCATCGAGGACACCGACCGCGCGCGCTCCACGCAGGAAGCGATTGACGCCATTCTCGACGGGCTCGACTGGCTCGGTCTGAAAGCCGACGTCGATCCCGTCTATCAGTTCGCACGCGCAGAGCGGCACCGTGAGGTCGCCGAAGAGATGATCGGGCGAGGGACCGCATTCCGCTGCTATCTCACGACGGATGAAGCGGACGCCGAGCGCGCCAAGTCCCAGAAGGAGGGCCGCGCATTCCGGTCGCCATGGCGCGACGGCGGGTCGGCGCCGAACGATCGCACCTATGTCATCCGCCTGCGGGCGCCGGACGATGGCGAAATACTCAACGATGACCTGGTGCAGGGCCCGGTGCGCGTGAAGGCGCGCGACATCGACGATCTCGTGCTCGTGCGCGCCGACGGCGTGCCGACCTACATGCACGCGGTGGTGTGCGACGACCATGACATGGGCATCACCCACGCCATCCGCGGCGACGATCACCTTACCAACGCCGCGCGCCAGATTCCGATCTTCCGCGCGATGGGCTGGGAGCCGCCGCGCTATGCGCACATTCCGCTCATCCACGGACCCGATGGCGCAAAGCTTTCGAAGCGGCACGGCGCGCTCGCGGTGCAGGCGTATCGCGACATGGGCTATCTGCCCGAGGGGCTCTGCAATTATCTGATGCGTCTGGGCTGGAGTCACGGCGATCAGGAATTGATGACGCTCGACGAGGCGGCGGCAGTCTTCGATCTCGCCAATGTGGGGCGCGGGCCTGCGCGGCTCGACTTCGCCAAGCTCGATTTCGTCAACGCGCACTACATGAAAGGCGCCGATGACACCCGCCTTGCGCGCCTCGTGCTGGAGCATATCGCGGCGCAGCGTGACTGGCGCCTCGATGACACTGCGGCGTCCCGCGTGCGCGCCGCCATGCCTGTCCTCAAGACAAGGGCCAAGACCGTGGTGGAACTGGCTGATCAGACCTTTTTCCTGATCCGGAAGCGCCCCGTGGCGCTTGACGCTGCAGCGCAAAAGGCGATGAAAGACGGCGTGGCGGAACGGCTTGGCCGGCTCCTGCCCCGTCTGGAAGCCGCGACCGCCTGGGAGGAGGCGCCGCTGGCGCAGACGCTCAAGGACTTCGCCGCCGCCGAAGGCGTCGGCATGGGTCAGATCGGGCCCGGGCTTCGCGCCGTTCTCACGGGGGGCGCACCCGCGCCGGACCTTGGCCATACACTGGCGCTGCTCGGTCGTGACGAATCGTTAGGCCGGATCGCGGATGGAATTTGACGCGACGGTTGCGTCGCACAGGACACGAGAGGAACGGGTCATGCAGAACAAGGTGCAGCCCAAGGGGTCGGCGAAACTCGAACTGAACGGCAAGACACTCGAGTTGCCCATGTACAGCGGTTCGGTCGGGCCCGATGTTGTCGACATCCGCAAGTTCTACGCCGAGACGGGCGCCTTCACCTACGATCCCGGCTTCACCTCGACTGCCAGCTGCGAGAGCCAGATCACCTACATCGATGGTGATGAAGGCGTGCTGCTCTATCGCGGCTACCCGATTGACCAGTTGGCCGAGAAGTCGAGCTTCATCGAGGTCTGTTACCTCCTGCTCAATGGCGAACTGCCGAGTCCGGAGCAGCTCAAGAAGTTCACCAAGGACATCACCTACCACACGATGCTGCACGCGCAGTTCGACCGCTTTTTCGAGGGCTTCCGTCGCGACGCGCACCCGATGGCGGTGATGACGGGCGCGGTCGGCGCGCTCTCGGCTTTCTACCACGACAGTCTCAACGTCGATGACGCGCGCGAGCGCGAGATTTCGAGCCACCGTCTCATCGCCAAGATGCCGACGATCGCGGCGCGGGCGTTCAAGTACACGTCGGGTCAGCCCTTCGTGAGCCCGCGCAACGAACTCGACTACCCGTCGAACTTCCTGCGCATGTGCTTTGCCGTGCCCGCCGAGGACTACACGGTGAACCCTGTGCTCGCGAAGGCGATGGACGTCTTCTTCATCCTGCACGCCGACCACGAACAGAACGCTTCCACCTCGACGGTGCGTCTTGCGGGATCGTCGGGCGCGAACCCGTTCGCGTGCATCGCCTCCGGTATCGCGTGCCTGTGGGGCCCGAGCCATGGCGGCGCCAACGAAGCCGCGCTGAAGATGCTCTATGAGATCGGCGACGTGTCGAAGATCCCGGAGTTCGTCCGCCGCGTGAAGGATCCCGACGATGACGTCCGCCTGATGGGATTCGGTCACCGCGTTTACAAGAACTACGACCCGCGCGCGAAGGTGATGCAGAAGCTCTGCCACGCCGTGCTCAAGGAAGTGGGCGCGGAAGACGACCCCATGCTGAAGGTCGCGATGGAACTGGAACGCATTGCGCTCAGCGACGAGTACTTCGTGAAGCGCAAGCTCTACCCGAACATCGACTTCTACTCGGGCATCACGCTGCGGGCGATGGGCTTTCCGGTCTCGATGTTCACGGTGCTGTTCGCCGTCGCGCGGACTGTCGGGTGGATCGCGCAATGGTCGGAAATGATCTCCGATCCGTCGCAGAAGATCGGGCGTCCGCGTCAAGTCTATACGGGCCCAACGGTGCGAGACTACGTGCCCGTCAACCAGCGCAGCTAGAGCACGCCGAGCACGGCCTCCGCAGCGATATCCGCTGCAGGGCGCCCGCCCCTGCCCATCGAAGCGAGCGCGGCGTCCTGCGCCGCCACTTGTCGCGCGCGCGCAGCGGGATCGCTGAGCAGCGGTTCGGCGGCAGCGGCGAGATTTTCGGCAGTGCAGCGGGTCTGGATGAACTCGGGCGCGATCTCGCGCTCGGCGGCGACGTTCATCAGCGTCATGAAGGGCGCACGGTAGAGGAACAGTCGCGCGAGCGCCCATGTGACCCAGCCGAGCCGGTAGCCGACGACGACGGGCGTTTCCTGTAGGCCCACTTCGGTCGTCACCGTACCAGACACTGCGAGCGCCGCCGTCGCCGCCGCAAATGCATCCTCCTTGTGCGCTTCCTCCTCGACGACGAGTACAGGGTAGCTTTGCGCCTCCGCGAGATCGCGTACGCCTGCCGCGATGGCGCGCGCCGCCACGGTCACCACACGCAAGCCGGCGCCCCGCGCGTGCAATTGCGCAGCGGCGGCAAAGAGATGCGGTCCAGTGCGACGCAATTCGCTCCTGCGACTGCCCGGCAGAACGAGCAGCATCGGCGCGGCGGCCAACCCGTGACGCGCGCGAAACCCTTCACCATCCCCCTCCTGGTAGCGCCCGAGTGCGGGATGTCCGCACACCGTGCACGGTAGCTTGTATGGCGCGTAGAACGGCGTCTCGAACTCGTGGATGCAGATCAGGTGATCGACGGTCGCCGCCAACGTCTTCGCGCGGCCGGGACGCGTCGCCCACACCTGGGGGCCAATATACTTCACGAGCTTCACGCCCGGCAGGCGCGCGCGCAGGCGCTGCGCAATACGCAGCGTGAAACCCCAGGAATCGATCAGCACGACCGTGTCCGGTGCAAACGCGACAGCAGCGTCGGCGGCGGCATCGGCGAGGCGTATGACGCGCGGATAAGCCTTCAAGCCATCGATCAGGCCAAGCACTGCGAGCCCGCGAATGTCGATGGCACTTACGACGCCGCGCGAGGCCATCGCCGCGCTGCCGATACCTGCAAGCACTGCATCGTGCGCACGCATGCGCAGTGCATCGATCAAGTCCGCGCCGAGCGCATCGCCGGACGATTCCACCGCGACGATGAAGATGCGTCGGCTCAAGGCGCAAATCCGTACACGAAGAGGCCGAGTTCATCGGCGCGCACGATGAGCGCCTCACGCTGCATGACGAGCGCGCCGCCCGCCTCCACCGCTATGCCGGCAAGACCGGCGCGGGCGACAGCTTCGATAGTCGGCAAACCGATGGTCGGCAGATCAATGCGCCGATCCTGGATGGGCTTTGGACACTTCACGAGCACGCCGCGCGGCGCACCAGACGCGCCACGAATTTCAATCGGCAAACCAGCCACGCGCGCGAGCATCTCGTCGGTGCCCTCCTGCGCCTCCAGCGCAAGCACAAGCCCGTCACAGACAACGCAGCCCTGCCCGACATCCCAGGCGCCGAGGGCGGCAGCGACTTCGCCGCCCTTGGCGATATCTTCCAGCTGCAGTGCATCTGGCGACACCGCGCCAAGGGCGCCGGCCGGCGCCAGCAGCGCCGCAAGCACTTCATCGGCGCCGACGAGACGAAAGCCTTCGCGCTCATGCTCGTCACCGAGCACGCGCAACAAGGCATCATCCCCCTTGCGCGCCGCCGACAACACGCGCGGCATCATCAAGGCTGCCCGCGCGTCGAGCTTGAGCGATTTGAAATCGGGCCGCTTCACGATGCCAACGAAGGTGACGGCGTCGCACCCGGCTTCGCGCAGGGCTCTGAAACGGGCGTCCATCTCGCCAAGACCGAAGTCGCCGCCGGGGTGTGCTGAAAGAACCGCGTCGCTCACACCGACAATGCGCGCCACGTAGTATGGCGCGCCAGTCGAAGCGCAGTGCTCCACAATGCGGACCGGCAGTTCGCCGCCGCCTGCAATCACCCCGAGCTTCGTCCAGGCGGCCATGGCCGCGTCAGATCTTCGGCATGCACAACGCGCGCTGCGCGTCGGCGCGAATGAACGTCACGATTTCGCGCACTTCGGCAACGTGCGCATAGAGCTCCGCAACGTCGTCCAACCGTTCCTGGAACGTGCCCTCCTCCGCGAAGAGCAGGCGATAGGCGGCGCGCAGATCGTGGATCGCATCCCGGGTGAAGCCGCGACGTTTAAGACCCACGACGTTCAGCCCTGCCAGCTGCGCGTGATTGCCGAACACCGAGCCGTACGGAATGACGTCCGCCACCACCGCCGCAAGCCCGCCGACAAAGGCGTGATTGCCGATGCGCCCGTTCTGGTGGACGGCGCTGAGCCCGCCCATGATCACGTGATCGCCAATCTGGACGTGCCCGCCGATCGTCGCGCCTTGCGCGAGGATGACGTTGTTTCCAATGACGCAGTCGTGGGCCACGTGGGCCTGGGCCATGAAGAACCCGTCGTCGCCAATCACGGTCTCGCCGCGGCTGCGCATCGTGCCGCGGTGCATCGAGACATGCTCACGGATCATCGCGCGCGCACCGACGATAAGCTTCGTGGGTTCGCCCTTGTAGGACGTGTCCTGTGGCGGCGTGCCGAGGGCCGCGAAGGGATGGACGGTGTTGTCTTCGCCGAGCGTCGTCTCGCGCTCGATATAGACTTGAGCGATCAGCCGCGTGCGCGCACCGAGCTTCACGTTCGGGCCGACGATGCAGTACGGGCCGATTTCCACGTCGGCGCCGAGTTCTGCTGACTTGTCGACGATGGCGGTGGGATGGATGGCGGTCATTTCTCGTGCAATTCCACCTTCATGGCGGCGAACTCCGCCTCCGACGCGAGTTCGCCATTCACTTCGGCGCGGCCGCGAAACTTGAAGATGTTGCGCCGCGCGAACAAAACCTCCACCGGCATTTCCAGAACCTCCCCGGGACGCACGGGACGCCGGAAGCGGGCGTTGTCGACGGACATGAAGAGGATCGTGTTCTTAGTCACGTCCACATCGAGCGACTTCGACATGAGCACAGCGCCCGTCTGCGCCATGGCTTCGATCTGAAGGACGCCCGGCATCACAGGTTCGTGCGGAAAGTGCCCGGGAAAATACGGCTCGTTGAAGGTCACGCACTTGATGCCGCGGATCGATGTCGACGGAACGTACTCAACCGCGCGGTCCACGAGCAGAAACGGATAGCGGTGCGGCAGGCGGCGCAGGATTTCGGCGATGTCGATCGTGCCGCCTTTGTCAGCCGCAGCGCTCTCAGGTTTCTCCGCCATTGCGTTTTCCGATCGCCTTCCCGAGCCACGCCACCTCGCGCAGCCACTGGCGCAAGGGCTTGGCGGGGTAGCCTGCCCATGTCTCGCCCGCAGGGACGTCATGCATGACAGCGGACCCCGCCGCAAGGATGGCCCCGCGCCCGATGTGGCGGTGATCCGCAACCCCCACGCGCCCCCCCATCATCACACCGTCGCCGACAGTCACGGAACCCGAAATGCCGCCGAACGCCGCAATGATCGCGCCCCGACCGACGGTCACATTGTGCGCGATCTGGCAAAGGTTATCGATCTTGGCGAGTTCGCCCACCACCGTGTCGCCGAAGAGTCCGCGATCCACGGTGACGCCCGCGCCGATGGAGACGCCGTCCTGGATAATGGCGCGTCCGAAGTGTGGGACATCGACGGGCCCCTGCTCGTCCCCTGCGACCCCGAACCCGCTCTGGCCGATAAGAGCGCCGGAAAGTATCGTCACACCGTCGCCCACGAGCGCGCAGGCCAGCACCACACCCGATCCAATCCGGCAGTGGCGCCCTATGGCGACGCCGGGTCCGATCACGCTGTTTGCACCGATTGTCGCGCCAGCGCCGATCCGGACGTCGGCGCCCACGACGACGCCGGGCGCCAGGCGCACATCGCCTTCGAACTGCGCCGAAGGATGTATGAGGGGACCGCCGCTCTCGAAGGTGCGCTCGGTCGCGACCCTGCCTGCAACGCGCGCAAAGAATGCCCGCGGCTCGCGCGCGATGATGAACGTTGCATCGGGATTTGCGGCGCCGATGGCGTTCTCACGCACGACAAGGACACGCGCCGACGTCCGTGGCGCGTGTCCCTTGCCGTCGAAATAGACAAGATCGCTTTCGGCGGCGCTGTCGAAGGCGCCGACGCCCGTCACCTGACGCGCGCCATCGCCCTGCACGATCGCTTCGCCCGCAAGTTCGGCCGCAGAGATCGGCCCGCACAGCGTGTAGAAGCGCGGATCGATCATGCCGCGGGGTCCCGCACTCGATTACTTCTTGGGCGCGGCTTTGGGTTGGCCCGCCTTCGGTTGCGCGGCGGCCTCCGGCGCCGGACCGACCGTGACCGGCGACCAGGCCGGTGCAGGCGCGCGCGGCGTTGCAGCGTTGAACCGCGTCAGTGCATCCTGCGTGATATCCACGTTGGCGCGCGCCTTTGCGATCTGCGAACGATCCACCACGATCAGCGCGCCGCGCTGGGTCATGATCTGGTCGATAATGGGATCAAGCGCCTGCATGAGTGTCTGGTCGGCGCGTTGCGACGTCGCCTGCACCGACAGCTCGAAGAGTTGCTGCTTCTGGCGCAGGTCGTTCTCGCGGCGAATCTGCGCCTCGACACGCGTCTTGAGGGCGGGATTAGCTGCTACTTGCTGTGCCGACTGGCCCTGGAGCAGCGGCTGAAGCGCACGGCCTTCGGTCTCGAACTGCGTCACCGTCGCCTGGTTCTGTGAGCGGAACTCATTGGTCTTCTGCTCGACGAGCGTCTTCAGTTTCTGCTGCATGTCCGCCCAGGCGGTGGACTGAGAACGCAGCCGCTCAAGATCCATGACGATAACTTGCGACTGCGTCGCCGGCGCGGCCGTTTGCGCCATAGCGGCGCCGATGCCGAGCGCGCCGAGCGCGCCGCCCGCAAGAGCGGCCGCGGCAACGAGTGTCTTGCTGATACGCATGGACGTTTTCCTCTAAAATCTCGTACGTGTGGAGAACCGGAAGCCTTCCGTGCGATCGTATTCTTCCTTCGCGAGCGGGTGCGCGAAGTCGAACTGCACGGGGCCGAACGGGCTGTCCCAGAAAATGCTGACGCCGACCGAGGCGCGCAGGCTGAGCGCGTCATCGACATAGGCGGTGACTGTGTTGAAATTACCGGAGTCTGCTGGCGCACCACCTGGCAGCGTGCCGCCGCGATACGTCGTCACGACCTGTTTGCGGCGATCACTCTCGTCGAGGATCCCGAGGCCGCCGAACTCGGCGAACAGCGCGCCTGAGACGCCGTATTCCTTCGGAAGACCGGTCGGGAAGGTCATCTGCAATGTGCCGATATAGTAGGCGTTCCCGCCGAGGCTGTCGCCTTCGATGAGTTGTGGCTGGCCCGGCGAGGTCGAGTCTTCGACGACGATGAGCTGGCGCGGGCCGATACCGGCGACATCAAATCCGCGGAAGTTCGACCCGCCCTTGAAGAACCGGTCGTTGATGCGGACGTTGTCATCCCCCCAACCCAGAATGTAGCCGGCGCTGAGCGAGAAGCTCGCGACCACATCACGGAAGATGCCGTAGTAGGTCGTCGCCTCGACCTCGCTGCGCAGGTACTTCACGTCACCACCAAGGCCGGCGAGATCCTGCCGGAACGACATGTCGAAGCCGCGTGTCGGATCCACCGGATCGTTCCGCTTGTCCCAGTTGAACGTGTACCCCAGCACGGAGGTGAGGAAGGTGCCTTCCTGGTCACACAGCAAAGGTCGGCCGAGGTTGCGGGCATCCAACGAACACTGCTCAAGCAATTCGTCGGGCGTGAGCGGATTGTTGTCGGTGTCGCCGAGATTGACAAAGCCGTCCGCAATCTGGGTGTCGTCCTGGCGAATGGTATAGGTCAGGCCCACACCGGTCGTGTCCGTGATCGGGAAGCTGGCGCGCAAGCCCGCACCCGTCGACTGGTTCTCGAAGGAGGACTCGTCGAGATAGTCGGTGCGCAAGGTGTAGAGATCGAAACCCGCCGCGAGGTCACGGCCCATGAAGCGCGGCTCGGTGAAGCGGATATCCACCTGCTGGCGACGTGAACTCGTCGATGCACGCAGCCGCAGGAACTGGCCGCGCCCGCGCAGGTTGCGCTCGCTGACCGAGATGTCGAACAGGAAGTTGTCCGTCGAAGAGAAGCCAGCCGCGAACGCGAGTTCGCCCGTGGTGTCTTCCTCGACCTTCACGTCGACGACGGCCCGATCGGGTTGCGACCCTTCCGTCTCCTCGATCTCGACGTTCTTGAAAAAGCCGAGCGAGCGGATGCGTGAACGCGAGCGGTCCAGCAGCACGCGATTGAACGCATCCCCTTCCGACACGCGCAGTTCGCGGCGGATGACCTGATCGAGCGTGCGCGTGTTGCCGACAATATTGATCCGTTCGACGAAGACGCGGGCGCCTTCGTTCACTTCGAAGGTGACATCGACGGTGCGTGTTTCGGGGTTGCGGTCGATCCGCGGGCGGATGTCGACGTTGGCGTAACCGCCCGTCCCCGCCGTGAAAGTCATGGCGTCGATCGACTTTTCGATCAGTTCGCCTTCGAACATCTGGCCGGTGCGGATCGGCACGACGGCGCGCAGAAGCTCCGCCGGCACCTTGTCCAGTTCGGTTTCGACCTTGACCTCGCCGAACTCATACTTCTCCCCTTCATCGATCGTGAAGGTGATGAAGAAGTCTTCCTGGTCCGGCGTCAGTTCCGCCGTCGCCGACACGATCCGGAAGTCAGCGTAGCCGCGGTTGGTGTAGAACTGCCGCATCAGCTCGCGATCGTACTCAAGACGATCAGGGTCGTAGTTGTCGTTCTTGGCGAAGAATTTCCACCAGTGGGACTCTTCCGTCAGAACGGACTCGCGCAATTCGCGATCCGAGAACGCCTTGTTGCCGATGAAGTTGACGCTGCGCACGCCCGTCACCGGGCCCTCGTCCACTTCGAAAATAAGATCCACGCGGTTCTGTTCGAGTTCGCGCACCTGCGGCGTGACGGTCGCGGCGAAGCGGCCCGAGCGACGGTACTGCTCGATGATGCGTTGCACATCCGACTGCGCACGCGCAGGCGTGAACACGGAACGCGGCTTGGCCTGGATTTCCTTCTGGAGGTCTTCCTCCTTCAAGGAGTTCAGCCCCTCGAAGATCACCCGGTTCACGATGGGGTTCTCGACGACGCGCACGACGAGGTCGGCGTCGCGCTGGCCGATCTGCACGTCGGCGAAGAGACCGGTCGCGAACAGCGTTTTCAGCGAAAGGTCGACGCGCTCAGGTTCGACGAGATCGCCCGGACGCAGCAGCAGGTACGACTGCACCGTGCTGGCTTCGACGCGCTGGTTGCCCTCGACCACGATGCGACGGATGGCGAGCTGCGGTTGGGGAATCTGTGCGGTCGCTTGTGGGGCCGGCTGAC
>JAWXBS010000139.1:0-4307 GCA_034440275.1 Alphaproteobacteria bacterium | reverse complement strand
CGTGATCGCCGCCGTCAGCGTCGTCTTGCCGTGGTCGACGTGACCGATCGTGCCGATGTTGCAGTGCGGCTTCGTCCGCTCGAATTTGGCCTTGCCCATCGTGGGTCTCCTACAAAGTCTGTCTGTTGATGTCTGGTTTAGAGGATCAGGCGCGCAGCTTGGCGAGCAATTCCTGGCTCACCGCTTTCGGCACTTCCTCGTAGTGGCTGAACTGCATCGTGAAGTTCGCGCGGCCCTGCGAGAAGGACCGGAGCGTGCTCACGTAGCCGAACATGTTGGCGAGCGGCACCATCGCGTTGATGACGGTGGCGTTGCCGCGCATGTCCTGGCCCTGGATCATGCCGCGCCGGGAGTTCAGATCCCCGATCACGGAGCCGACGTAGTCTTCCGGCGACACGACCTCGACCTTCATGACCGGTTCGAGCAGGCGCGGATCGCCCTTCTCCTTCAGTTCGCGGAACGCTGCGCGCGCCGCGATCTCGAAGGCCAGCACGCTGGAGTCGACGTCGTGGTAGGCGCCGTCCACGAGCGTGGCCTTCACGTCGATGATCGGGAAGCCGGCGAGAAGGCCGTTTTCCTTTTCCGAGGTGAGGCCCTTCACGACGCCCGGAACGAATTCCTTCGGCACGGCGCCGCCGACGATGTCGTTCTCGAACACGAAGCCCGTGCCGGGCTCGCCCGGCGTGAACTCGAGCTTGATGCGCGCGAACTGGCCGGTGCCGCCCGTCTGCTTCTTGTGCGTGTAGTCGATGGTGGCGGCGCGGCCGAGCTTCTCGCGGTACGCCACTTGCGGCGCGCCGACGTTGGCGTCGACCTTGTAGGTGCGGCGCAGGATGTCGATCTTGATGTCGAGGTGCAGCTCGCCCATGCCCTTGAGGATGGTCTGGCCGGTCTCGTGATCTGTCGACACGCGGAACGAGGGATCTTCCGCCACGAGCTTGGCCAGCGCCACGCCCAGCTTTTCCTGGTCGGCCTTGGATTTCGTCTCCACCGCCATCTCGATGACGGGCTCGGGGAATTCCATGCGTTCCAGGATCACCGGCTTGTTGGGATCGCAGAGCGTGTCGCCCGTGCGGACGTCCTTCAGCGACGCGAGCGCGACGATGTCGCCCGCATACGCTTCCTTGATGTCCACGCGGTCGTTGGCGTGCATGAGCAGCATGCGGCCCACGCGTTCCTTGCGGTCGCGCGTGGAGTTCAGCAGGCCGTCGCCGGTGTTCAGCTTGCCGGAATAGATGCGGCAGAACGTGATCGTGCCGACAAACGGGTCGTCCATTATCTTGAACGCGAGCATGGAGAAGGGTTCGTCGTCGGAGGCGATCCGCGTGGTCTCTTCTTCGGTCTTGAAGTCGATCGCCTTGATCGCGGGGCGATCGAGCGGGCTCGGCAGATAATCCACGACGGCGTCGAGGAGCGGCTGCACGCCCTTGTTCTTGAACGCCGAGCCGCAGAGCACGGGATACCACGCGCCGGTGATGACGGCCTTGCGGATCATCGCCTTGAGCGTGGCTTCGTCGGGCTCTTCGCCTTCGAGGAATTTCTCGAGCACGGCGTCGTCGAGTTCGACGGCCGCTTCCACGAGCGCCGCGCGGTATTCCTTCGACTTCTCGAGGAGATCGGCGGGGATTTCCTGCTCTTCGTACTTCGCGCCGAGGCTTTCATCGTTCCAGATGATGGCCTTCATGCGGACGAGATCGACGACGCCCTTGAAGCCGGCCTCGATGCCGATCGGCAGCTGCAGCGGCACCGGACGGATGCCGAGGCGCACGATCAGATCGTTGACGCAGTTGTAGAAGTCCGCGCCGATCTTATCCATTTTGTTGGCGAACACGATGCGCGGGACGTTGTACTTGTCGCCCTGGCGCCAGACGGTTTCGGTCTGCGGTTCGACACCCTGGTTGCCGTCCAGAACACACACCGCGCCGTCGAGCACGCGCAAGCTGCGCTCGACTTCGATGGTGAAGTCCACGTGTCCGGGCGTGTCGATGATGTTCAGGCGCTTGCCGTTCCAGAAGGTCGTCGTCGCGGCCGACGTGATCGTGATGCCGCGCTCCTGCTCCTGTTCCATCCAGTCCATGGTGGCTGCGCCGTCATGGACTTCGCCGATCTTGTGCGACTTGCCGCTGTAGAACAGGACGCGTTCGGTCGTCGTGGTCTTGCCGGCGTCGATATGCGCCATGATACCGAAGTTTCGGTAGTCTTCGATCTTGATCTGACGGGACATGTGGAAGTTCTTTCCGTGGCCTTGAGGAGCCCGGACGCTTGGCTGAAGCGTAAGGCTCTGGGGGGTTACCAGCGATAGTGCGAGAAGGCGCGGTTTGCTTCCGCCATCCGGTGCGTGTCTTCACGCTTCTTCACCGCTGATCCGCGGTTGTTGGCCGCGTCGATCAGTTCGCCGGCGAGCCGGTCGACCATCGTGTTTTCGTTGCGCGCGCGGGCCGCCGTCACGAGCCAGCGGATCGCCAGCGCCTTGCGGCGCTCGGGACGCACTTCCACCGGCACCTGATACGTGGCGCCGCCGACGCGACGCGAGCGCACTTCGATCGCCGGCGCGACCGCGCCCAGCGCATCGTGGAACACTTCCAGCGGCGCACGCTTCAGCTTGCGCTCGACGACGTCGAACGCGCCATAGACGATCGTCTCGGCGACCGACTTCTTTCCCTCGTACATGATGTAGTTCATGAACTTGGTGAGGGTTTCGTCCCCGAACTTCGGATCGGGAAGGACTTCGCGCGGCTCGGCGCGGTGACGACGGGACATCTGATCTCTTCCTTACTTCGGGCGCTTGGCGCCGTAGTGCGAACGACGCTGCTTGCGGTTCTTCACGCCCTGCGTGTCGAGCACGCCGCGCAGGATGTGGTAGCGCACGCCCGGCAAATCCTTCACGCGGCCGCCGCGGATCAGCACCACGGAGTGCTCCTGCAGGTTGTGGCCTTCGCCCGGGATGTAGCAGACCGCTTCGATGCCCGTGGTCAGACGGACCTTGGCGACCTTGCGGAGCGCCGAGTTCGGCTTCTTCGGGGTCGTCGTGTAGACGCGGGTGCAGACGCCGCGGCGCTGCGGGCAGGCCTTGAGGGCCGGCGCCTTGTTGCGTTCTTTCAGCGGTTGCCGCGGCTTGCGGATGAGCTGGTTGATCGTCGGCACTGGGCTACATTTCCTTCGGTCTGAATTCTCTGGTCCGGCGGCGCCCCGATCGGTCCCCGATCAGGGGCAAAACCGGGATGCGCAACGCGCACGCCCCGACCCCTTTCCGAACCTGCCGAAGACGGCCTCAGGCCCGGAAGCGACGACGGATCGTGCTTGCGCGATCTTTTCCTGCGCCACGGAAGCCGGGCGCGCGGAAAGCGGGTGTCCTATAGGGGGGCCTTGAAGGCGTCAAGCGGAGAAGGGATCCGCCGGGTGACGTCACGAGCGCGCGGGTTCGGGGTCGGTAGTTGGCGGCCTGTGCGACGGCGTACCGACTCCGGCGACGGCCCGATGCAGGATGGTGCATGAAAGACGCTTGGAGCGAGTGGCGATCCTGCCTGTCCTCGATTGGTTTCTTCGTCGCCGTCTGGGGCGCCTTGTTCACCCTCCTCTACCCCGCGTCTTGATCTACCCCTCCGAAATACCCCCCGAAAATACCCCCAACTTCAACTGACGGCCCCGGCGCCAACCGGGGCTGTCTCCTTATTCGGCATCCCGCCGTTGCGCGGCTCAAATCGCAGCGCTATATGCCCGCCTCCGTCGGAGTATAGCTCAGCTTGGTAGAGCACCACGTTCGGGACGTGGGGGTCGTAAGTTCGAATCTTGCTACTCCGACCATTCTTTCCCGTTGAAACAAAAGACTTTTTAAAATTGGACGCTTCCCCGAAAAGTCCTAAAAGCAGACTCAAGCCTGCAATTACCCATCAAACACAGCCGGTCAGAGTCGGGATTGGTCTGCGGCAGTCTGACACCGCGCTCGTCATTTCCAGTTGCAATCGTCAGCTCGGCAACCCGGCGAAGGGGTCATGGAGCGCCACGCCCAGCGGCTCGAAGTGCTTCACATTCCGCGTGAGCAGCGTCAGACGGTGATGCGCCGCGGTTGCAGCGATGACGATGTCCGCGAAGCCAGGCGGGCGACCGAGGGCGCGCGCCATGTCCGAGAGGTTTCCGGCCGCGCGCGCGACTTCGACATCGAGCGGAAGAACCCGGTCTCCATAGAGGTGCAGAACTGTTTCGAGCCAAGCTTCAAGCGAGCTAAGCGCGAAAGTTGGTGACGGCGTGAAGGGGTGAAGCGGCGTATCGTGGCGGTGTCGAGCCTCCACTTTCCATCGAAGGAAGAT
>JAWXBS010000138.1:0-4980 GCA_034440275.1 Alphaproteobacteria bacterium | reverse complement strand
GGCGGGATCGCCCCACTCCACGTAGTGGAGGCGGAGGCGTTGCGAGATGAAGGCGTGAGACGACGGGCCGTAGCCGGAGAGGGAGGTCATGGCTGACTTTCGCTCCCGGCGGCGGGATTCGCAAACCCGGGCGGTCAGGCGGCCTGCAGATGTCGCGGCACGCGCAGCTCCGCCGCGAGCCCGGCGCCCATCAGGTCGACGAAATTATCCCTGTAGAAGCCGTCCACCGCAGCCCGACTCGCGCCGACTAGGGCGTCGTCGAAGCGCTTCAGCGGATTGCGCCCGCCTTCCACGTGCGGGAAGTCCGACGAGAAGAGGCACACCTCGTTCCCGGCATTGGCGATGATCCAGGCGGTGTCCTCGTGCGGGTAGGGCGTGATGCGCACCTGGCGGCGCACGATCTCCGACGGCGTCGCGGAAAGCCTGCGCAGGCGCTCCTCGTTCTTCGAGAAGGCCGCCTGTGCGGAATCCATGAAGCGCATCCAGCTCGGCGCCCACGACGCACCCAGTTCGATCGCGCCGAACTTGAGTCGCGGGAAACGGTCGAGCACGCCGTCGATGATCAGCGCCGCGAGCGTCTGCATCACCGAATGCGGAATGGGCATGAAGCTGACGGAGGTGAAATTCTCCTCGCCGCCGTGGAAGTCCTTCACGCGCGGCAGGCCGTTCTCGAAATAGGCGGGATCGAGTTTTTCTTCGCCGCCCACATGGAAGAGGATCGGGATGCCCGCCTCCTGCGCCATCGCCCACAGCGGATCGAAGGCGATGTGGCTCGGCGAATGATGCTTGGGCGGGCGAGAGGGGATCAGGAGCGCCTTCGCGCCGAGGCCGATGGCTTCACGCGCGCAGGCAATCGCACGATCGAAGTCTTCAAGGGGGACATAAGCCGTCGCGAGCAGTCGGCGATCGACCTTGCAGAAGTCGGTCATCATGCGGTTGTGCGCTTGTGCGGCGGCGTAGCAGAGATCGAGGTCCTCGCCGCGGTCGAGCCCGAAATTGCTGAGGCAGAAGGTCGTGAAGACGAGCTGGCTGGCGAAGCCGAGCAGGTCCAGCGTGTGCGGGCGGTCCTCGGGGATGAAGGCGCCATGCGCCTGATAGTTCTTGCGCAGCAGCACGTTGGCGTCGACGTCGGCGCGAAACGCGGGATCGGCCTGTTCGGCGCGGACCTTGTCGGCCCATTCGGCGCGCGTGACCTTCGCGCGGTAGTAGGGGAGATCGTGGAACCGCCCGATCAGCCGCGGATCGAAATACGCATCGAGACAGCCGGGCAGCTCCATGAGGTGGGAATCCGCATCATGGATGATCCGGTCCTGCGCATAGGGCATGGCGTCTTCTCCCTTGGTCTCCGGTCGCCCATGGGGTCGCCAGAGATTTTTGGGAGCAGCATAGCAGGCTTTGGAAAAAGCGAAATCCGGCCTGCCGCAAAACGGCCCCGGCGTTCACCGGGACCGCTGGTTGCTTACGTCGCCGGGGTCACCGGACGATGGTGCCGCGGATATAGACGCGCGAGTTCGTTGCGCCGGAAATGCACTGGTATTCGGTGGTCGAGACGAAGTCCGTTGTGTCGGCGAACGAGCGCAGGTTCACGACACGCGAGCCGCCGCGGGCCTGGGCGTCGGCCTTGATGGCGAGCAGCGCGCTCAGCAGGGCCCACTGGCACGCCGCCTCGTCGGATTTGCCGAAGCCGCTGGTCGAGCGCCGCGTTTCGGTCGTGCCCATGGAGGCGCCGCTGCCGCCGCCCCACTGGAAGCGGAAGCCTTCGAGGCGCGCCATGTACTCGGCGTTGTTTTCGAAGTCGGCGATTTTCCAGACCTGCGTGGCGCGGCGACCCTTGGCGTCGGCGGCGGGCGCGACAGCGAAGGAGAGCGCCAGAGCGAGGGCGAGAGCGGTTGCCTTGATCTTCATGGAGTGGTCCCCTTCAGTGATGATTCAGGCCGGGCCCGATCCGGCCCGACATCGTAGTCTTATACGGCGGGCCCGTTTCGGCGACAATCCGTCGCTTCGGTGGTGAAATGAAGTCGAGTGCGGGCGCGGGGTCGCTGTCGGAAGCTGCTGGCACAAGCGCGTTTCGCGCCTGCGCCATCGTGCCCAGCTATCGCCATGTCGCACGCCTTGGCGATGTCGTGGCCGCGCTGACGGCCCTCGATCTCCCGGTACTGATCATCGATGACGGCAATGCCGAGCAAGCACGCGCGACGATCGCCGCGCTCGCCGATCACGCCCGCCAGGTGACGGTGATCCGGCGCGATGAAAACGGCGGCAAGGGCGCGGCGATCAAGACCGGCTTCGCTGCGGCGATCGCGGCCGGTTTCACGCACGCGCTGCAGGTGGACGCTGACGGCCAGCACGATCTCGCCGATGCACCGGCGTTTCTGGAGAAAGCGCGTGCGACGCCGAATGCGGTGATCTGCGGTGCGCCGCGTTATGATGCGTCCGTGCCGAAGGCGCGCAAGTTCGGGCGCTACATCACCCACGTTTGCGTGTGGATCGAGACGCTCTCCCTCGACATCACCGACAGCATGTGCGGCTTCCGGCTCTATCCGCTGGCGGCGACGACGCGTGTGGTGGCGCGCGAGACGATCGGCGACCGCATGGATTTCGACACCGAGATCGCGGTGCATCTCCATTGGGCGGGCGTGCCGTTCGTCACGCAGGAAACCGGCGTCGTCTACCCGGAAGGCAACGTCTCGAACTTCGACATGCTCGCCGACAATGTGCGGATCAGCTGGATGCACATCCGGATGCTGGTGCAGATGCCGGTGCGCGCGCCGCTGCGGATGCTGCGCGGACCGGCGCGTTAGTCTTTCGTTAACCACGATCGCCCAAGCGTTAACGGCGGGATTCGGAGGCGGATATGCTGTTGTTCGGTTGGCATGTGTGGCGGGGCGAAAGCAGGGCGCGATACCGTTTCAAGGTCACGCTGACCAAGAAGGGCTTGCCCGAGCCCGGCGGCATCTATGTCTTCGTGCGGCGTCGCTTCGTGTTCTTCATGGAGCCGCTCTACGTCGGCAAGGCGGCCGGCCTGCGTAGTCGTCTGCTCGGCCACGAGAAGTGGGGGCGGGCCTATTGGTACTACGGCGCCACCGAGCGTCACGTCCTGAAAATTCCGGAAGAGCGCGAACGCCAGATCATCGAGGAAGATCTCATTCGCGGCCTGAAGCCGCGCATGAACGACATGATGGTTCCGCGCGGCGCCAGGGACTTGCCGACGCACGGGCTCCTGCGCAAGAAGTGGATGGACCGCAACTGGATGAAGCTCTGGCTCGCGCCCGGCGGTCGAGCGCAAGCGGGCGGCTAGATTTCCGCAACACGGTGCACGGCGCTCGCGCTCAGCACGAGCGTGTCGCCCACTTTCAGTTCGCCGCGTGAAAACACGATCGTGCGCGTGGAGCGCGTAATGGTCACGTGTGTTGTCGCCGCGCCGGCGTCAGGCGCGGGCTTGATCCACTCGAACGTCGCCGACACGATCACGACAGGTCTGTCGCTCGCGCGCGCAACCTCGGCGTTGATGGACGCCAGCAAGGTATGGACGTCTTCCGTCTCGCTCATGCGCCTCCCCGGTTATAGCGTTCGATAGCGAGGCGAATGCGCTCGTGCGCCACATCGAGACCCGCCCATTCACCGACGGACGCGTTCTTCCCGGGCTCCAGATCCTTGTAGTGCGTGAAGAAGTGGGTGATCTGATCGATCAACAGGGGCGGCAGGTCGGTGTGGAATTTCACGTCCTTGTAGAACGGGTTCAGCCGGTCCACCGGCACGGAAAGCACCTTCTCGTCGAAGCCTTTTTCGTCGCTCATCAGCAGCACGCCGATCGGGCGCGCGCAGATCACCGAGCCGGGCACAACGGGCGTCGGCGCCACGACCAGGATGTCGAGCGGGTCGCCGTCTTCCGCGAGCGAGTTCGGCACGAAGCCGTAGTTCACCGGATAGATCATCGAGGTGTGCAGGAAACGGTCGACGAAGAGCGCGCCTGACGCCTTGTCGAGTTCGTACTTCACCGGCAGGCCGCCCTGCGGAATTTCGATGAAGGCGTTCATTTCGTGCGGCGGATTTGCGCCCGGCGGAATCTGGGTGACGTCCATGGAGGCATCCTTTGCTGTCGGCGCGTCTTAGCGTGTCTCGCGCGGGATGGGGAGTTGCCCAGCACTTTTGCGCCGCCGATCCCGGGGATCGCGGCGTCGCCCACGAAAGTGGGAGGCGGGGCGCAAGGCGATGCGCCGTTGGGTGCCGATCTTGCGATCAGCGGGTAGTGACGCACAGCCTTGCGCCCCGTTCGAGCCGTTCTTCCCGGACGCGAGTGCAGGAGTTGCTGAACCGGAGGATCACTCCGCGACGTACGGTCCGGTCGGTCGCCGGGAACAAGGTTCCCACGTGCCGAAGCAGCCTGCCTTAGCTCCACCTCGCGCTGCCGGTGCAACGTGCGGGATGTCCGACCACCCCGGGCCCTGCGGTTTGCATCCCCGCAGGCAATCACGCCGACCCATGCCCCGCTCGCTTAAGGTTTCGGAGCTCCTCGAAGCCCTCCCGTGAACGGCGCACGGGATGACCATAAAGGAATAAAAGCCTTAGTCAAGGCAAAAAATCTCCAACAGATGGGCCAGCTTTGCCCGCCCGGCATTTGCGTCCCGGAGTTCAAGGTATGCCAACAACGCGTGTGTGGAACCCAAGGTCATGGTGGGGAGTTTGAGAAACTTGGGGCGCTGCAATGTCATCGGGGGTCAACGACTGCTACCCTGCGATGCGTCTGAACCCGTCTGACGACAGATAGAACGCGCCCTAGGACTATGCCGGAAATTGCAAACAAGACTGACGAACAAGTGGAAGCCGAAGCTGATGTCGACAGCTTTCGCAAAGACCTTGGTCCGTTTGTGGTCGCCACCGAGATGACGCGCATGGCCATGGTGTTTACCGACGCCAAGGAGCCCAACTATCCGATTGTTTTCGCCAACGACAGCTTTCTGGAACTCACTGGCTACGAGC
>JAWXBS010000137.1:0-6300 GCA_034440275.1 Alphaproteobacteria bacterium | reverse complement strand
TGCGCGCCCGTGCGCTTGGCGGTGTTGACGATCTCCAGCGTCGATACATCGAGCGTGCGGTGATCGAAGGCTTTGAGCCGGATCCTGATGTTCTGGTTCATACCCGAATTCCCTGAACGCGCAGCGTTGCGCGCCGATTGCCTGTCGTCGCCGCCATGGAGGCTGCCGAATTGCTGTCCGCGGGGAATGCGCGAAGACCGGATCAGACGGCCCAAAAACAAAGTGCGGGGCGATGCGCCCCGCAGCCGGGCCCCGAGATCGACGGGGTGTTTCGCGTAAACTCGCGGACCGCGTCTAAACCAGAAGGTTTACGGCCGGTCCAAAGAGGAACGGGCTTCTACTGCGGGGGGAATGCGCGCGTCAAGCGCTGGAACAGCCAGAATCCACATTGTCGGCGCGGCGGTTTCGCCACTCCGCCCCATGTTGTTCCGCCATGGCCTTGCGCCACTTCGCGCGCAGGATGCCGGGGCGCTCGGGATAACGCTCTTCAAGGAACGCCGCCTCGGCCACCCGGTCGGTGCGGAAGCTGCGGAAATCGCGCCGCATTTCGCACCAGGCGCCCAGAATCCGCACGGTATCGAGGTATCCGACCAGAATCGGCCAGATCACCCGCTGGCTCTCGCGCCCCTCTTCATCGCGATAGGAGAGCGCGATCTTGCGCCCGTTATGGATCGCGGCGCGCACCTGGACCATGTCGATGCTGTCGGGCACGCGCTTCCAGCTGCCTGGCGCGCCGGTCGCGGGGTCTTCGGTATAGATGCGCATGCGTTCGGGCACTGCGGCGGTGATCTTGGCGATGAGGTCCTGCGCGGCGCGCGCGAGCATGGGGTCGGCCCGGCTCGCCACCCACTGGGCGCCCAGGACCGCCGCCTCGATCTCCTCGGCGGTCAGCATCAGCGGCGGCAGGTCGAACCCGCCTTCCAGCACATAGCCCGTCCCCGCCTCGCCCCGGATCGGCACCCGCTGGGACATGAGCGCGGCCACGTCCCGGTACACCGTGCGCTTGGAGGTCTCCAGTTCGGCGGCGATGGCGTCGGCGGTCAGCGGCCGCTGGGTGCGGCGCAGGATCTGGATGATCTGGAACAGGCGGTCGGCGCGTCTCATGGGTCGATACTGCTGCAAGGCTGCTGACACCATGCTGTCAGCAGCGTGGCGGTAGCAAGTGTCCGTCGCTCACGGAGACCACCCATGATCACGCTTTTCACCTACGGCCCGCAATTCGGCCTGCCCGACCCCAGCCCCTTCGTCACCAAGACCATGGTCCAGCTCGCCATGGCTGGTCTCGACTACGAGACGGCCCCAGCGATGCCGACGGACTCCCCGAAAGGCCAGCTGCCCTTCATCAACGACGACGGCGTCGCCGTCGCGGACTCCACCTTCATCCGCGCCTACCTTGAGGACCGCTACGGCCTCGATCTCGACGAAGGACTGTCGATGCTCGAGCGCGCCCACGCGTGGGCCATCGAGCGCATGGTCGAGGACCACCTCCGCGGTCCCATGGTCGCCGCCCGCTGGCTGATCCCGGAAAACTTCGAGCGCGGTCCGGCCCGCTGGTTCGACGCCGCGCCCGCCGAACACCGCGACGCCATGCGCGCCGGTCTGCTGGAGGCGATCCGCGCCAATCTCGTCGCGCAGGGCGCGGCCCGCCACACCGCCGACGAGCAAGTCAATCTCGGCGTCCGCACCTTCGAGGCGCTGACCGCCATCCTCGGCGACAAGCCGTTTCTCTTCGGAGACCGTCCCACCGGGACCGACGCCGTCACCTTCGCCATGCTCGCGGGTATCCTCACGCCCTACTTCGACAGCCCCCTGCGCGAGGCCGCCGAACGCTACCCCACGCTCGTCGCCTATACGGTGCGGATGATGGCGCGTTTCTTCCCGAAGCAGGCCTGGTCCGCGCCGCTCGCCAACGCCGCTTAAACCCTCGCCGGAAAAGGGAAAATGTGGCTGCGCCGCCACGGTTATCCACAATGGTTGGAGCCGTGGCGGCCCGGTCGTTGGCGAAGCCCGGAGGGAGGGCTAGTTAACGGCCATCGACCGCGAACACGCGGCGCTCAATCCAAGGTGGATCCCTATGAAATCAGTGCTTATCGGCGCCCTCAGCGCGGTCGCCCTGCTCGCGGTCGCTCCGGCGGCCAACGCAGGCTCCGGCTATGTCGGCGCGGCCTACACCCGTGCGGAAGTCGACACCGGCCTCGGTGATGACGACGCGGACGGTTACGGCATCGAAGGCGCGTATGCCTTCCAGGCGACGCCGAGCCTCGGCGTGCAAATCGACGGCGCCTACACGGACGCCGACGGCGACGACAACGAAGCCTACGGCATCACCGGTCACGTCAACGCCCGCAACGACAGCTACCTCTTCGGCGGCTTTGTCGGCCTTGCCGACGTCGGCAGCGAAACCGTGTGGAGCGTCGGTCTCGAAGGCGAGAAGTACTACAACAACCTGACGGTCGCCGCGGCCGCCGGTTACGCCAGCGCCGACGACAGCGACGCGGACATCTACGGCGTCGACGGTCAAGTCCGTTACTTCCTCTCCGACAACTTCCGCCTGCAAGGCGCGCTCGGCTACGCCAAGGTCGAAGCCGGTCCGGCCGACGACAACGTCTGGTCGGCGGGCGTGGGCGGCGAATACCAGTTCGCTTCCTTCCCGGTGTCGATCAACGCCGGCTACTCGCACTCGGAATTCGATGACGCCGACATCTCGTCGGACGCCTTCACCGTGGGCGTGCGCTACAACTTCGGCGGCAGCCTGAAGGACCGCGACCGCAAGGGCGCGAGCCTCGCGGGTCTGTCGAGCCTCGCTTCGCGCGCCGGCCTCTAAGGTCTGCGCACAAGTCATCCGCTTCGGCGGATTGGGCTGAGGGAGGGCGCTCCGGGAAACCGGAGCGCCCTTTCCTTTTGCGCTAGAGCGCCTTGCCGAACAGCGCCAGCAGCCGCGCCCAAGCCTTCTCCGCCTGCGCTTCGTTGTAGACAGGCGAGTCCGGCGGGCACCAGCCGTGGTCGGCGGGATAGACTTCGATCTCCGCATCCAGACCGTTGGCTGCAAACGTCGTGCGCAGCGTTTCTTTTTCCTGCGGCGTGCGCGCGTCGTCGTTCTGCGCGACCGCGATCAGGAAGCTCGCCTTCATCTGCGGAATGCGCAGGTGGGGGCTCGTCGGCGCCGCCGTCGCGAGACCGCCGCCGTGGAAGGACGCGCCCGCGCCGATCCGCGCCGGCAGAGTCGCGGCGGTCGCCATCACCAGCGGGCCACCCATGCAATAGCCGGTCGTGCCGATCTTCTTCGACGTATCGACGGATGACTGCCCGTCGAGAAACGTCACGACCGCCGTCGCGTCCATCGCAGCGGTCGTCGCGTTCAGCGCCTGCGCCATCGGCCACAGACGCGCGCGCACGGCGGGGTCCGAAAAGCTCTCGCCCGGCTGCACCACCGGCGCCTTCTGGTTGCGGTAGAACTGGTTGACCGTCAGCACCGCATAGCCGCTCTCGGCGAGGCGCTTGCCCATCTGGCGGAACGCCGGACGCAGGCCGCGAATGTCGGGCCACACGATGACGCCCGGATGCTTCCCACGTGACGGATGCACGAAGTGCGCGTCGCACGCGCCGTCCGCCGTCGTGATGGTCACGTCGCGCTCGCTCACGACCAGCGTCTCGCCGTCCGCCGTCTGGCCGGAGGCGCACGCCGCAAGTGCGGCGCTCCCCGCCAGCGTCGCAAAGCCCCGCCGGGAAAGATTGCCGTTGCGGGCGGCGTTGTCGGCTTCGGTATGATCGTCGCACATGGGGTTTCCTCTCTCTCGCGTGGACCAGTACGCAGCAAACCCGCCAACGGCGCACGCGGCAAGCGGCGCACACCGCATTTTGAGAGGCCTCTTGTGTCGGCGCGGCGGGAACCCTTTCGTCCTTGGGACACGACAACAAAGGAACCCGCCATGGTTAGCCCCGCCCCCATCTCGCGCACGCAGCTATGGGCGGGCCGCGTGCTGTCCGGCCTCGCGGTGCTCTTCTTCCTGATGGACGCCGGCATGAAGATCCCGCCCGCGCCGCAGGTGCTGACCACCATGGCCGACATCGGCTGGCCCGCGACGCCCGAGATGGCGCGCACGCTGGCGGCGATCCTTCTCATCTGCACGGCGCTCTATGTCTGGCCGCGCACCAGCGTGCTCGGCGCGATCCTGCTGACGGGCTATCTCGGCGGCGCCATCGCCACGCACCTTCGCATCGAGAGCCCGCTCTTCAGCCACACGCTCTTTTCGCTCTATATCGCGGGACCGATGTGGCTGGGGCTGTGGCTGCGCAACGCCAGGCTGCGCGCGCTCGTCCCCCTCGAACGCTAGCGCTGCGCGGCGACCACGGCGTCCCACGTGCGCAGGAAGTTCTCGCTCGCGAGACCGTCGATGTCCTTCCGGCTCCAGCCGCGACGCTTCAATTCGGCGAAGAGCGCAGGCGTCTGCGCGGCGTCTTCCAGTCCCTCGACGACGAACGAACCCATGCCGCCGAAATCCGTGCCTATGCCGACATGGTCGCGCCCCACGCGCGCCGCCGCATACTCGATCTGGTCGGCGACCTGCGCGACGCCGACCTTCGGGCGCGGATTGGCCGCCTCCCACGCCTCGATCGCGGGCGTCACCTTCGACATGTCGCCGCGATGGGTTTCCATGAGCTTTGCATACTGGCGCTCGCCCGCGTCGTACCAGCGCCAGCAGGCCGTCGTCGTCAGGTACGGCACGAACGGGATCATGATCAGCCCGCCGTTGGCCTTGAGTGCCGCAAGTGTTTCGTCGGACACGTTGCGCGGGGTATCCGCCAGACCGCGTGCGCCGCTGTGGGAGAAGATCACGGGCGCGCGTGAGAGCCTTAGCGCTTCCGCCGCCGTGACATCCGCCGCGTGCGAGAGATCGACGATGACGCCGATATCGTTGAGCGTGGCGACCAACTCGCGGCCAAACGGCGTCAGACCGCCCGAAGCCGCCGCCGCCGCGCGCTTCGAACCCGCGAACGCCATGGCGCCGTCGCCGACGTCGTCATGGTGATCATAGACGAGCAGCACCGAGCGCACGCCGCGCCGATGCGACTCCACGACGTTCTCCATGCGCCCGTCGAACTGACCCGCGCCCTCGATGGCCGGCGTCAGCGCGATCTTGCCCGCCGCCATCGCCGCGCGCGCATCCGTCGGCGACAGGGCGCGCGCGAAAAGATCGGGATTGAGCGAGATCAGCGCATCGTACCAGTCGAACGCATCGACCATCTTGGCGAAGTATGGTCCCTCGCCCGGCGCCACGCCGCCGCTCAGCGTGAGTAGTGCGCCGCCATAGCCGCCCGCCTTGAGACGCGGCCCATCCACCTGCCCCGGCAGGCCCAGCGCGATGTCGCGGTTGGTGAAGGCAAAACGCTGCGGCCCGTCGATATAGACGCCGATGACGTCGTTGTGGCCGTCGAAGATCTTGGCCGGCGGTGCAGGCGGCGCGCACGCCGCAAGCGCCATCGCGAGGCAGGCGCCCGCCGCTGCGCGCCAGAAGATGTTCAGGACTTCAGAGCCAGCTGAAGAAGGTGCGGCCCGCGAAGCGAACAGGCGCGACGAAAGCGTCGTCATTGTCGAAAGCGAGCAGCGTCTGCTCCGGCCAGCTGGAGTCGGTGAACAACGGCGACGCGTGGTGCGCCGCCGATCCTGCGAACTCGGGCGCCGACACCACCTCGACCGTCGCCAGCGGCGCTTCGTCCAACGCCGGTTGCCACGCGAAAGCCGCCAGGTCTGACGCCGGCGCGGCCTGGAAGAAGATCATGTCCTCGGGCGCGATGCCTGTGGTTTCCGGCGCGATGGCGTAGGGCGGCTCCCAGACGGAAAGGCCCAGACCGCCGTCGAGCCCGCGCGCGCTGAGGGTGTCGAACGCACGGAAATTGAGCGGGTAGCCGCCAAAATCGAGATCGCCGATTCCGTCCATGTCCGTCCCCTGGCGTGTTGCGCGCAAATGTTAGGCCGCCGCCGCTTCGCCGCGCAACCAAAAACCATTCCCCCACCCCCCGCTCGACGGGGGGACAGACCGCGAAGCGGTCGGGGCGAGTGTGCGTAGGGCGGGAAGCTCTGAAGCGACAAGGGCCCAAAAGACGAAGGCCCGCGAGACTTGCGTCTCACGGGCCCTCGCCCTGCTCCGGCTTGCGCCGGAGCTGTCCCTCTCCCGCGGGCGGGAGAGGGCTGCATTTCAACTACTCGAGGATCTTCGCGACGACGCCCGAACCCACGGTGCGGCCGCCTTCGCGAATGGCGAAGCGCAGGCCCTGGTCCATGGCGATCGGGGTGATCAG
>JAWXBS010000136.1:0-76968 GCA_034440275.1 Alphaproteobacteria bacterium | reverse complement strand
ATTGATGATCCTGCGGACCTCGTCCGTATAGAAATCGAAACAGCGCTGGGCACGCCAAGGCTGCTTGTCGTTCCAATTTTGGTGAACGGCGCACGCATGCCTCAGTCAGGAGAGCTTCCGGAGAGCTTGCGTGCACTGGCCGATCGCCACGCAGCCGTTTTGCGGGGTGACCCAGACTACAGGAGTGACGTAGCGCGGCTTGTCGAGGCGTTGCGACGACACCTAAAGACCGGACGATTAAATCTGCAATCCTTGGGCGGGGCCGCGCAGGCAACAGCCAACGCGGCCGGAATACCAGCTGGAGTGATTGCGGCGTGGCTACTGGCAACCGGGAGCATTTTGGCTACCGCCGTCCCACAGGTTCGGGAGCCAGTCGTCCACGCCGGCTCCGAATTCGTCGAACGAATCACCTCCGCAAGTCGGAGCTCATCGGCTACAAACACTTCCGAAGAAAAGATCTCGGCGGAGCCGCCAGTTGTATCTCTTTGCGCGGGAGTGGAAACTGCGTGGCGGGACGTTAAGACTTCGACTGACACAGCTGAAGTCCGTCGATTTTTGAGCACGAGTCCACGCGAATGCGAGACAACAAATCAGGCACTCGCACACCTAGAATCGCTTGAACGAACTCAGAACGAAGCAGCGGCTCGCGAAGCGCAGCGAGAACACGACAGGAAAGTCGAAGCCGAGCGAAACCGGCAAGCGCAGATCGAAAGAGAGCGTTTGGCCGAGGTCGAGCGACAACGCCAAACAGAACTTGAACGACAACGCATCGCTCAAGTCGCGAGGCAGACCATGATGGCGGAAGAGAGCGCAGCCTATAACCGAGCGCTACAAAGTCGGTCGCGAACTGCGTATCAGAACTTCCTCAACAGTTACTCCAATAGCACTTTTGCAGTCGATGTCCGGCGACGCCTCAACACATGCCGCATGCAACAGCAAACCCAACGTACAATTGCGGAGTATACGGCAGGAGAGGTAGCAGAAAGTTCAGTTTTGTCCGGACTGTCCGATCAATGCTACCGCAAGGTCGAAAGAAATTGCCGAAGTAACGGAGGCACTCCGATCGGCACTCCCAGGATCGTTGATAGCTGCACTCCAAGCCGATGCAATGTTTGGATATACGAATGCACTGTTACATGTCGTGGACCGAGAGACACCGTTGCGAATGTAGAGGTTTGCGAGTAGCGGAAAAATACCCACACCCCAGGGCGCTACCCCGCCCCGCCCGCCTCAAGCACGTCCTCAAACGTGCGCAGGCCGCTACGCGGTGCGCTGACGAGGACGGCCATATTCCCCGGCGTGTGCTGGTTATCGAGCATCTTCTCGTGGGCGGCGGGGATGCCGGACCACGGGAAGACTTCGCCCATGGCCGGATCGATGCGGCGGTCGATGACGAGCTGGTTGGCCTGGCTCGCGTGATAGAGATGCGCGAAGTGCGAGCCCTGCACGCGCTTCTGGTGCATCCAGAGATAGCGCGCGTCCATCGTCAGATTGTAACCCGTGGTGCCGGCGCAGATGACGACCATGCCGCCGCGTTTCACGACGCGCACCGACACCGGGAACGTCGATTCACCGGGGTGTTCGAAGACGATGTCGGGATCCTTGCCGCCGGTGATCGCGCGCACGGCCTTCCCGAACTTGCCGACCTCTTTCATGTATTCCGGGAAGCCCTCGCCGTTCACTTTCGGAAGCTGGCCCCAGCAGTTGAAATCCTTGCGGTTGATGACGGCCTTCGCGCCCATCGAGAGCACGTAGTCGACCTTCGATTCATCGCTGACGACGCCGATCGCGTGCGCGCCGCTGACGGCGCAGAGCTGCGTAGCAAAGACGCCGAGACCGCCTGAAGCGCCCCACACCAGCACGTTCTGGCCGGGGCGCAGCACGTTCGGACGCCAGCCGAACAGCATGCGGTACGCGGTGGCGAGCGTCAGCGTGTAGCAGGCGCTCTCTTCCCAGGTGAGATGCTGCGGCCGCGCCATCAGCTGGCGCGCCTGCACGCGACAGAACTGCGCGAACGAACCGTCCGGCGTTTCGTAGCCCCAGATGCGCTGCGAGGTGGAGAACATCGGGTCGCCGCCGTTGCACTCCTCGTCGTCGCCGTCGTCCTGGTTGCAGTGAATGACGACTTCGTCGCCCGGCTTCCAGCGCTTCACCTTCGAGCCCACGGCCCAGACGATGCCCGACGCGTCGGAGCCGGCGATGTGGAAGGGTTGCTTGTGGCCGTCGAAGGGCGAGATCGGCGTGCCGAGCGCGGCCCACACGCCGTTGTAGTTCACGCCCGCGGCCATCACGAGGACGAGCGCTTCGTCTTCGCCGAGCGTCGGCGTCGGCACGACCTCGAGTTGCATGGCATCGGCCGGACGACCGTGGCGCTCGCGGCGGATCGCCCACGCCCACATGGTTTTCGGAACGTGATAGGCGGGCGGGATTTCGCCGACGTCGTAGAGATCCTTCACGAGGGTCGGCTTCGCCTGGGTGCTGCCCATCACTTTTCCTCCAACGCACCCGCGCCGTTCCGGGCCGTCCCCGTTCGCGTGGGGAGCGCGACCAGTTGCGCGTCATTTCGCAGTCGCACAGATTGCGCCGCACTGCAGCATTACGCAACGGCCATCGCCGTGCGATTGTGTCCGACCCGCATGAAATGTGCCCACAAGGCAACATTTTCCCGCCCCGGACGCAACGTTCATGCTTAACGCGGGCAAGAGGGGGGACGGACAGGAGTATGAGCCAGCTTCGCGTCATAGCCCTCCTGGGATTGAGCATCGCGTTGGCCGCCATGGGCTTCTTCGTATCCGTGACGGGGGAAGGCCTCGCGCGCGCCGCAGGCCTGCTGTGCGCCGCCTCGAGCGCGGGGTGCGCGATCGTGCTCGCCCTGCGCCTTCTCCCGAGCGCCGCCCCTCGCGCCGACGCGCTCGGCGTCACGTTGATCCAGCCCAGCCGCACCCGCCTCGCGGGACTCTCGGTGGCGCTCGCGCTGGTGGCCGCCGCCTTCCCGCAATGCGCGGCGCTCGCAGGCTCGGAAACCGGGCCCGCCGCCATCTGGCTCGCCATGCTCGGCGCGAGCGCCTTCGGCCTCGGCGCGCTCTATGGCGTGGTGCGCCTGTTGCGGCCGATCGCGCTCTACCGGCTCGATCCCGTCGGTATCGCGAGCCTCACGGGTCGCACCTGGTTTCTGCCGTGGCGCGCCGTGCGCGGCATCGACGCCCTCTCCGCGCGCGGCCAGTACTACCTCTCGCTCGACATCGACCCTGCAAGCACCGCCGGCCCGCCGACGACGCGCGCCCGTTCAGGCAAGTCCCGCGCGGTCACCATCGGTCCGCAGGGGGCAGCGATCCGCTTCGACGAGTTCGCCGAACTCGTGCAGCATTACTGGGAGCGCGGTCGGCTGATGCAGACGCACAACTGAACGCGACCTCGAAGGCGCTTCTCTTGCAGTGCAACAAGGCTTCGGGTCTGTTGATCCGGTTCCCGTTAGGACACGCACATGGCCGACACCACTTCCGGCAAGCCCTTCCAGCACGCGCCCGACGCGCCATGGATTTTCCGCACCTATGCGGGCCACTCCACGCCGAAGGAATCCAACAAACTCTATCGCGCCAATCTCGCGAAGGGGCAGACCGGGCTTTCAGTGGCCTTCGATCTGCCGACGCAGACGGGCTACGACAGCGATCACATCCTGGCGCGCGGCGAAGTGGGCAAGGTCGGCGTGCCGGTGGGCCATCTCGGCGACATGCGCGCGCTGTTCGACGGCATCCCGCTCGACAAGATGAACACGTCGATGACGATCAACGCGCCGGCGGCGTGGCTGCTCGCATTGTATGTGGCGCTCGCGGACGAAACGAATGCGAGCCGCAAGGCGCTGCAGGGCACGACGCAGAACGACGTCGTGAAGGAATATCTCTCGCGCGGCACCTACATCTTTCCCCCGGCGCCTTCACTGAAGCTCACCGCCGACACCATCGCCTGGTGCCTCACCGAAACGCCGAAGTGGAATCCGACGAACATCTGCTCCTACCATTTGCAGGAAGCCGGCGCGACGCCGGAGCAGGAACTGGCCTTCGCGATGGCGACCGCCATCGCCGTGCTGGACGAAGTGAAGAAGCGCGGCGAGATTTCGGATGCGGATTTCCCGCTCGTCTTTTCGCGCATCTCCTTCTTCGTGAATGCGGGCCTGCGGTTCATCACCGAGACCTGCAAGATGCGCGCGTTCAACGTGCTGTGGGATGATCTCGCGCAGACGCGCTATGGCGTCACCGATCCCAAGCTGCGGCGCTTCCGCTATGGCGTGCAGGTGAATTCGCTGGGGCTCACCGAGCCGCAGGCGGAGAACAACGTCTATCGCATCCTGCTGGAAATGCTGGCGGTGACGCTGTCGAAAGACGCGCGCGCCCGTGCCGTGCAGTTGCCGGCGTGGAACGAAGCGCTCGGCCTGCCGCGGCAGTGGGACCAGCAATGGTCGCTGCGCATGCAGCAGATTCTCGCCTACGAAACCGATCTCCTCGAGTTCGAGGACATCTTCGAGGGCAGCCATGTCATCGAAGCAAAGACGCGCGAACTCGTCGAGGGTGCGAAGGCGGAGCTGAAGCTCATCGACTCCATGGGCGGCGCCGTGGCTGCGGTGGAACGCGGCTACATGAAGGAAGCGCTGGTCAATTCGAACCGCCTGCGCGTGGGCGCCATCGAGCGCGGCGACATCAAGGTCGTCGGCGTCAACGCCTATACCGAAAGCGAACCCTCCCCGCTCTACGGGCAGGAAGAGAACGCCTCCATCGAGAAGATCGGCGAGCACGTCGAGGGCGAGCAGATCGCGCGGCTGAAAGCGTGGCGCGCGCAACGCGATGCGGGCGCTGCGGCGAAGGCGCTGGAAGACCTCGCGGCCGCTGCACGCGAAGACCGCAACGTCATGGAGCCGTCCATCGCGTGTGCAAAAGCGGGCGTGACCACCGGCGAATGGGGCGAGGCGCTGCGCAAGGTGTATGGCGAATTCCGCGCGCCCACGGGCGTGGCGCTCGTCGTGTCGAGCGACGGCGACGTGGACATCGAGAGGGTGAAGGCCGATGTCACGGCGTTGTCGGAAAAGCTTGGCCGCAATCTCACCTTCCTCGTCGGCAAGCCCGGCCTCGACGGCCACTCCAACGGCGCCGAACAGATCGCCGCGCGCGGTCGCGCGGTGGGCATGGACGTGGTGTACGAAGGCATCCGCCTGACGCCCGCCGAAATCGTCGCCGCCGCGCAGGAAAAGCGCGCGCACGTCATCGGCCTCTCGATCCTCTCGGGCTCGCACCTCGATCTCGTGCGCGATGTGGTGCGTTTGCTGCGCGAAGCGGGCCTGGAAAAAACGCCCGTCGTCGTCGGCGGCATCATCCCGCCCGCCGACGCGCTCGCGCTGACGCAGATGGGCGTCGCCGGCGTCTACACGCCGAAGGATTTCCGGATCACCGGAATCATGGGCGATGTGGTGAAGGTGGTCGAGAAGGCGAACTTGTGATTGCGGATTTCGCGCACCTCGAACGCCTCCTCCTCGCCGCCTGGCCCGCGCGCGCGAGTGAGACGCTGCACGGCTGGACGCTGCTCACAGACGGCGGCGTGACGGGTCGTGCGAACGCGGTGACGCCGCTCAAATTCGACGGCGCGCTCGGCGCGGCGATCATCGACGTGCAGAAGCACTACCAATCCCGCAACATGCGTCCGACGTTCCGCATCGCGCGCGGCGCGTGTGCACCGGTCGACCTGCCGGAAGCGCTGGCGGCGCGCGGCTGGATGCCGTCAACGCAGACGCTGGTGATGGCCGCGCCGATCGGTGCGGCGCTCGCCACACTTCCGGAGTCGACAGGCGTCACGCTCGGCGCCGACTATCCCGACGCCGTCGATGCGATCCTGCGCGAGACATCCCCAACGCCGGCCGAATACGAAGAACGGCGCGGCCTCGCGCAGCGCACGCCCTCCCCGCGTGCCTTCGCGCTGGCGGGCGACGAAGCGGTAGGTCTCTGCGTCATCGTCGAGGGCAAGGCCGGCATTTTCCTCATGCGCACGCATCCCGCGCAGCGCCGCAAGGGCCACGCGCGCCGCATCCTCGCCGCCCTCCTGCGCTGGGCGCGTGACAACGGCGCGACGGACGCCTTCCTGCAGGTGGAGGCTTCCAACACCCCGGCAATCGCGCTCTACGGGGCGGCCGCCTTCAAAACGGTCTATTCCTACGACTACTGGCGCGAGGAGCCACGCCGATGACCGACCTCACCGATCCGCCCGTAGAAGAGAAGGAAGCCGTCGCCGAAGCGCCCGCTTCGCTGCCGCAGCGCCTGATCGGCGAGGCGCGCGAGCTGTTCCGCTTCCTGCTCGTCGCGGTGCCCGTCTATCTCGCGTTCACGACGGTGGCGTTCGCGGCCTATCACATCCCGTCGGAGAGCATGGTGCCGGCGATGGAGGTGGGAGACCGCGTCATCGTTTCAAAATTCGCCTACGGCTACAGCCGCCAGTCATTGCCGTTGAACATCGGCGCACTGATGCCGCCGGGCCGCAAGCGCTTCCTCGAACAGGCGCCGAAGCGCGGCGACGTGGCCGTCTTCATGCACCCGCAGGAAGACAAGGTGATGATCAAGCGGCTTATCGGTCTGCCTGGCGACGAGATCGCCGTGCGCGACGGCGTGCTCTGGATCAACGGCGAAAAGCTCGCACGACTGGACGGTCGTTCCATCGTGCGCGTGGCGCAGGGCGGCGCGCTGGAAACCGCCGCGCGCTACACCGAGGATCTGCCCGGCGGCGTCACGCATGCAATCCACGAATTCTCCGACTTCGAGGCCTTCGACGATTTCGGCCCCTACGTCGTGCCGCCGCGCCACGTCTTCGCGATGGGCGACAATCGCGACAACTCCCTCGACAGCCGCTGGGACGGCATGGGGCCCGTGCCGATGGACAATCTCATCGGCCGCGCAGAGACGGTGTACTTCGCGATGCCGCAGTTCGGGAAAAAGCGCACGGGCGTGGAGACCGCCGCGCCACGCTGGTTTCAGCCGCTGACGCGTCGTGACTAGCTGCGCGCGCGCTGCACGACGAAGACGCCCGCCAGAATCATGGCGGCGCCGAGAATGCCGGCGGCGTTGAGGTTTTCGCCGAACAGCACCCAGCCGAACGCCGCCGCCGAAACGGGTTGCACCCACAGCAGCACCGTCGACAGCGTGATCGGCAACTGTCCGAGGCCGTAGGCGATCAGCCCCTGGCCGAACGTGTGCACGAACACGCCGAGGAAGATCAGCACGAGCCAGCCGCGCCACGTCATGTCCGGCACGACGAACGGCTCGCCCATCACTGCCGTCACAACCGCCGCCACGACCATCGCCGCCGCCGTCGTCGACAGCATCGCGATCGCCGCGCCCACGCGATCGCGCACGCCGCGCAACACCAGCAGATACGCCGCGTACCAGACCGCCGACGCCATCCCCAAGAGATCGCCGCCGAACGTCCCCTGCCCCTCCTGCGCGCGCGACAGCGACATCAACGCCGCGCCGATAACCGCAATGCCCGCGCCCGCAAGCCAGCCGCGGCCGATGCGCTCCTTGAACAGGAGCCATCCCGCCGCCGCCGCAAGGATCGGCGTCATGTTGGAAAACAGCGTCGCATTCGCCACCGTCGTGTAGCCGAGGGCTGCGTGCCACAGCGCCATGTCGAGCGCAAAACACGCGCCCGCGACGACGAGCAACCGCGTGTCGCGCATCGAAGACGCCGGCGCCTTCAGCAGCAGCGCTATGAGCGCCAGCATCGGGATCGCAAACGCAAACCGCCAGAACGCCGTGGCCTGCGGCCCGAGTTCGGAAAGCCGCATGCCGACGGGCGCGAGACCGATGATGGCCGCGCCCGTCGCGACGGAAAGGATCGCGCGGGTGCGTTGGGCGGAGGATTGGGACATCAGGTTGTTGAAGGGACGTCCGCACGCAAAAGCAAGGGAGCCGCATTGGAGCGCGGACGACCTCGTCCGCGTCGAGCCTTAGACACAAGCACGTGGACGGGGTGGCCCACGCTCCAGACACCATCTCAGCTAATCACCCCCGCCTTTTCCAGCAAAGTGAGAATGATCTCGAACGCGATCAGGATGATGATCGTCCATTCCAGGTGATAGGCCCGCCGCGCGTCGGCAAATCCCACCAGCGCGCTCGCGCATTCCTCGACGACCTTGAGCTTCTGCGACAGGAGGCGGGCGCGGTCGTTGAGTTCGTATTCCTCGGCGAGGGCCGCATGCAGGCGCTGCAGGTCCGGGCGTTCCCACATCATGTCGGGCCGGTCGCTGACCTCGACGCCGCCGACGATGCGCGCCTGCGCGCTCAGCGCGTCGCCCATCATGGAGGCCAGCGTGCGGAAGCGGATGCTCGACCCGCCGGTGAGGGAGAGATCGCGCGCGAACGGCTCGATGCGATCGAAAACGGTTGTCACCTGCTTCTCGTCCTGCGCGAGGGCGACGCTCTTGGCGAGCGCATCGGCCACGGTCAGCAGACGCTCGTCGGACATGTCGATGAGACCGATGAGATCGCCCGTCACCTGATCGCGCGCGAAGACGCCGGCGGCGATCACCGCACTTTCCGTTTCGCGCACGGCGAACGGATCGACGACGCGCTCCTTGATGCTCTCGATGATCTCGATTTGCGCTGCGCCTTCCACGCCGAAGAAAACGATGGCGCCGAACCGGAAGAGCGCGACGAGCTCGCCGGTCTGCGTGCGCCACGCGAGCGGCGCCGGACTCACCACGCCCTCGGGACGGAACCCCCGCAGGTCGATGCGCTCGCCCAGCAGAACGGCATGGACCATGAGGGCGTCTGTGGCTTCGGTCATGGGGCTGTTTAGCAGGCCCGCGTCACACGCGCACGCACCTGCGGTGATGCGCGATTCAGTCCCGCGGGTTTTCGGTCCCGGGCGTTCCCGCGACCGCGTCGCCCGGCCGGTGCGGCTTCTGGCGACCGCGTCGGTCCTGGCGTCGCAGTTCCACGAGATAGGCGGCGAGGGCTGCGGAGTCCCCTGCGGTCAGACCCTGGTTGGGCATGGCGACGGTGTCGCCGAGCGATTCCGGATCGGCCAGGAAGCGGGCGAGCGCGGCTTCGTTCCACGCACCGGGCGCGCGCTTCAAGGCGCTGGAATATTCAAAGCCGGCCTCGGCGCCGATATTGCGCTCGGCGACATTGCGCAGCTGCGGGCCTGCGCTCGCGCCGCCCACGAGGCTGTGGCACTCCGCGCACTGGGCGCCGAAAATCTCGGCGCCGTGACGCGCGAGCGCGAGGCGTTTCTTCGACAACCCGTTGTCGACGATGTGCGGCACGGTGGCGCTTTCGGCATCGTAGATGCGACCCTTGCCGTGGCCTGCGCCGTTGCGGAGCAGCACCATGGCGAACCGGTTGTCGAGCACGGCGATGCGGCCGTCCGGCAGCACCTCGATGTCGCGCACCGCGCGGCCCGCCATCCCGATCTGCTCGGCGTAGATGGCGTCGTTTCCTTCCAGGCGGATGCGGAAGAGACTGCTCGCACGCAGCGAGCCGACGAGAAGATCGCCGCGCCAGTTGGGGAATGCGTCGCCGGGCGCCTCGACGAGATTGGTGACGCCGATGGACGGCAACCATGCATAGACCGGCGGCTGAAATCCTTCGTGGCGCCCTTCCGTCGTCGCGCCCGGCCAGGGACGCATGTCGTAGTTCACGCCGTAGGTGACCTTCGGCCACCCGAGGTTCGAGCCTTCATGCACGAGATTGAGTTCGTCGCCGCCGTGCGGCCCGTGTTCTGTTTCCCAGATGCGACCGCGTGAATCGCGCAGGAGGCCCTGCGCGTTGCGTTCGCCCATGGCGAAGATCGAGGTCTCTCCCGTTTCCTTGTCGACGAGCAGGATCTTTCCCATCGTCACCGTGGGGTCCTGCGAGACATCGACGGCGCGGCCTTCGAACACCCACTGATCGCCCACCGTCATCAGCAGATGCTGCGCGTCGAAATCGAGCATGCGCCCGCCCGAGAGGTGGCCGGCGAACGGGGCGATTTCCTTCGCGTGATCACCGAGGACCGGAAAGCACGGCGTGGCGGTGAAGATCTTTTTCCATGCACCGGTCTGGCGCACGAGCCCGCCATCGATCGTGATGTCGGTGCGGCTGAGGCGAAACTCCATGCACTCTGGCGTGAACCAGTGGTGCGTCGCGTAGAGCGTGTAGGCGCCCTCGCCGCGCTTCACTGCGAAGATGTCGTTGATGCGGAACCACTTGCGGTTGAGCCCCGGCGTGTTCCAGAGGGGGTGCGCCTTGAACGTGGCGAGGTTGATCGGCGAGGTGATCTCGGCGCGCGTGTGGGCGGCGGTGTTGGTGTCGAGGCCGATGAAGTCGCCCTCCCCCGTCGCCGCGAGCAGAAAGCCGCCATCGAGCTGCGTCATGGCGCCGGCGCGGGTGGGCGTCGGCGAGAGCGCGATGACGTTCATCTCCAGGTCCTGGAGCTCGGTCGGAAACTTGACCCACTCCTGCGCCTGGGCGCGCACGGCCGCATCGCCGCGTACCAGCCGGTCGGCCCAGTCGAAGGCGTGATCGACGACCGCCGTGCCGTAGGCGCGGATGCGTTCGGGTGTGGCCACCTGCCAGAGCGTGGCGCGGATCAGGAAATAGCCGCCGATCATGGCGGCGCCCGTGTAGGCCGCCAGATAGAACGCCATCTTCCAGTAGCGTGCGACCATCCGGGGCGCCGCACGAAGCGCGCTGAGGGCTGCGGAGACCCGCAACCAGGATGGCAAACTGAATTTCATGGCGATGACGATCCTGTGATCAGACTATCCACACAATGGGTCGTCGCCCACAGGTGATTCTTCGCGCGCGCGTTCAGGTGGGAGGAGATGCGCCAACGGAGACAGGCGTTGGATCATATTGGGGCGCAGCGGTGCGAATCGAACGCCGCGACGCCCCTCCCGCCGGTGTTTTCAGCAGCCGCGCCAGCAGCGCCCGAGGCGACTGCGATCGGCGCAGCGAGCCTTCCCGCCAATCGTTAACGCCTGTCCATGCGCCGTCCCGGCCGAAACGGGTGATGGGCTGCATGGGCATGGCGCCCCTCGCGCCGTTCAGATGTTTCCCGGGCGGGTTAACGTGTTTCCCAAGACCCTTCACACCTTGTTCACGAAAAAAACTGCCCACCCCCTCCAGGGCCGTTGACCGACTCTTAGGACACAGGGATCACTATATGTAGCGGTACAGACAAACACCGACCGCCGGATATAGCGCGTGCGCTCAACGCGACTCCGGTTAAGAACAGGTTAATGGAGAGACGGATGTTTCGTAACGAGGCGGTGGCTGCGGCTCCCACAAGACTGGCCGATCACCGTCGCGGGAAGCCCAAGGCGGTCAAGGATCGACTGGCCCTCGTCAAGAAGATCAAGACCGATCCGTCGCGCGACGCGCTGCTGACGGACTTCGGCAAGACCACGCTGGACGACCGCTATCTGCTGGTCGGCGAGACCTATCAGGACATGTTCGCCCGGGTCGCCACGGCCTATGCCGACGACCTCGAGCACGGCCAGCGCATCTACGACTACATCTCCCGCCTCTGGTTCATGCCGGCGACGCCCGTCCTCTCCAATGGCGGCGCCGATCGCGGCCTGCCGATCTCGTGCTTTCTCAACAGCGTCGGCGACAGCCTCGACCACATCGTCGACACTTGGAACGAAAATGTCTGGCTCGCCTCCAATGGCGGCGGCATCGGCACCTATTGGGGTGGCGTGCGCTCCATCGGCGAGAAGGTCGGCCAGAACGGCCAGACGTCCGGCATCATCCCGTTCATCCACGTGATGGACAGCCTCACGCTCGCCATCAGCCAGGGATCGCTCCGTCGCGGCTCGGCGGCCGTGTATCTCGACGTGCACCACCCCGAGATCGAGGAATTCCTCGAAATCCGGAAGCCGTCGGGCGATTTCAACCGCAAGTCGCTAAACCTGCACCACGGCATCAACATCTCCGACGAGTTCATGATCGCGGTGCGCGACGGCACGCCGTTCGGCCTGCGCTCGCCGAAGAACAACGAGGTCGTGAAGCTCACTGACGCCCGCAAGATCTGGCAGAAGATCATCGAGCTGCGCCTGCAAACGGGCGAGCCCTACATCATCTTCTCCGACACCGTGAACAACCAGATGCCGGCGCACCAGAAACGCCTGGGTCTGAAGGTCCGCCAAAGCAATCTCTGCTCCGAGATCATGCTCCACACCGGTGTCGACCATCTCGGTCGCGACCGGACGGCCGTGTGCTGCCTGTCTTCGCTCAACGCGGAGAAGTTCCTCGAATGGGAGAAGGAAGAGGGCTTCCTCGAAGACATCTTCCGCTTCCTCGACAACGTGCTGCAGGATTTCATCGAGCGCGCACCGTCGGAAATGGAACGCGCGGTGTATGCGGCGTATCGCGAGCGCAGCGTGGGGCTGGGAGTCATGGGCTTCCACTCCTTCCTGCAGGCGCTGAACGTGCCGTTTGAATCCGCGATGGCGAAGTCGTGGAACATGAAGATCTTCAAGCATGTGCGCCGTGGCGCGGATGCGGCGAGCGTGAAGCTCGCGCAGGAACGCGGCCCCTGCCCCGACGCGCAGGAAGCGGGCGTCATGGCGCGCTTCTCCCACAAGCTCGCGATCGCGCCGACGGCGTCGATCTCGATCATCTGCGGCGGCACGTCGGCGGGCATCGAACCGATCCCGGCCAACATCTACACGCACAAGACGCTCTCGGGCTCGTTCTCGGTGAAGAACCCCTATCTCGAGGCGCTCATCGAATCGAAGGGCAAGAACACCGAGGACATCTGGAACTCGATCCTCGCGAACGAAGGCTCGGTGCAGCACCTGGAATTCCTGAACGACGACGAAAAGGCGGTGTTCAAGACCGCGTTCGAACTCGACCAGCGCTGGATCATCGAACTCGCCGCCGACCGCACGCCGCTCATCTGCCAGTCGCAGTCGCTCAACATCTTCCTGCCGGGCGATGTCGATAAGTGGGACCTGCACATGCTGCACTGGATGGCGTGGGAGCAGGGCGTGAAGAGCCTCTACTACTGCCGCTCCAAGAGCGTGCAACGCGCCGGCTTCGCGCAAGGCGAAGGCATGAAGGCCGAAGCCGCCGCCTATTCGTCGAACAAGACGGATTACGAGGAATGTCTGGCTTGCCAGTGATTGCTCGGCCTCTGCGCCTGTTCATAAGCCACTCGTGGGACCATGAAGGTCACCGTGACGGCCTCGCTGACCTGATCTCCGCAGAGTGGATGAATCCATTTTCTTGGATCGATCTATCCGTTCCAAAGGATAACCCACTCCATGTGCGCGGAGACATGGAATTGGAGACCGCTCTAAGGCGGCGCATCGCTGCATCAGACGCGGTTTTGGCTTTTGCGGGAATATACTCTTCTCGAAGTGATTGGATCGAATTCGAGGTCAAAACCGCTTGGGCGCAATTCAAACCGATCATCGCGGTCCGGCCACGCGCTCAGCATAAACTGTCACGAGTAGTGATTGATCGTGCCGCTGAAATTGTCGGCTGGAATGGCAACTCTGCTCGAAATGCCATTCTCAAGCACCTCCCCGAGATCACCCTTGAAGCGGTGCTGCCTCGTCTGCGCCGAAGTGAGCTTGTCGCTAGGACTTTGGCCGCCCGGACCAGTACAGGCTCGCGTCACTTGTACCCGCTACACACGCACGTTGCGCCAAGATCGAACGGGAGTGCACTGAACGCCCTAAGTTCAAGGGCGCGCTATTGGTGAGGCATGGATTGCAGAGAGATTGAGCACTCTTTGCGAAGAAGATCGAAGTATTACTTCAGCGGTAGCTCAGTTGTATCGGCGGGCGGTGCCTGCGATCCCGGCGCGGGACCGTAGGCGCGCTCGTACGCGGCCAGCTTGTCACGCAGTGCGCGCTGCGCACTGTCCGCCTCAGCAGACTTCTTCCGCGCCTCGGCGCGCAGGCGCCAATGGCGTTCCTTCACGATGTTCTTCTCGTCCGGCTCCTGTCTGAAGAGAGAGTCGGCGTATCGTTCATTCATGACCGCATCCGCCGTCACGGTCAGCAGCGTCGGCCAGATCGACGGCGCGATGCGGAGGTAGGCCTCCGCCAGCCGTGCGAATTCCCGCGCGCGCGGATAATCGCCGTGCTGCAGCGCGATGCCCGACGCACCGAGCGTCAGATGACCGAGTTCGGCCGCATCCGCGGGCGTGCCGTCGGGATCCCAGCGTATCGTCGCAAACGCGGCCTCGATGTCTTCGACCATCGCGCCGCGACGCGCGTCCGCGACGACCACGCGCGCGGCGTCCTCCGACACGCTCTCGCGCGCGATGGCTTCGGCGTTGTCGCGCTTGGTCCAGCCTCCGAGGCGCGCGTGACGATAGATGCTGCTCGGCGAGACCTTCCACCGCTGCGCCAGCTTCCGCGCGGTCGCGCCGCGCTTGTAGGCCTCGCCGATCTCGGCCCAGGCTTCGGGCGTCAGGCGGTAATAGGTGGCGGGGGCTTGGGGATCGGCGTTGGCCATGGGGGTGCTCCTCTGAAAGAGTGGAGCATGGCGCCGTGCGGGACCCGGTCGGATTGCGACGTGAGAATCCCCGTATTTCGACCTCTAAACTCCCCCTTCTCCCCCTCACGGGGGAGAAGGAACACTTCGCTTGGCTCTCGATTGAATGATCGAGCTTTCTTCATCATCAGAATTCTGAAGGGACGACTTCAGCTTGTCCTCGGCGACGCCGGTCGCGAACTCCCCTGCAACATCAGCAGCATCTGGTCCTTCGCTGGTGGTCACCTGCGAAGAAGTCGTCGTGGGCTTCTGCGCCAGCAGCCCACCACCGAGATCATCGGAAGATGTTGCTCCAGCTCGCTCAAGATCATCGAGTGGGCCTTTGGCGCCATTCTTGGCGCCGCGAATAACATCATCTGTTGCAGCAACTGCGCGCTCGGCGGGACGAACCAGATGCCGGCCCACGTCATCAACATGATGAGCGCCGAAAAAAAGCACCTTGATCGCAACTAAGCCAGCGATCGCGAACACCCCCGCTACGACCTTCCCAAGAATGGATTGGGACTCTTCAGCCACCCCCTCAATCCTCATCCATCTTCAACGCCGCGATGAACGCCTCTTGCGGAATATCCACCTTCCCGAATTGCCGCATCTTCTTCTTCCCCTCTTTCTGCTTGTCGAGGAGCTTGCGCTTGCGGGAGATGTCGCCGCCGTAGCATTTCGCGGTCACGTCCTTGCGCAGCGCTGAGATGGTTTCGCGCGCGATGATGCGGCCGCCAATCGCGGCTTGAATTGGTATTTTAAACAAATGCTGCGGGATCAGCTCCTTGAGCTTCTCGCACATCACGCGCCCGCGCTGTTCGGCGCGACCGGCGTGGACGAGCATGGAGAGCGCGTCGACCGGCTCGTCGTTCACGAGGATCGACATCTTCACGAGATTGCCGGGCTTGTAGTCCTCGATCGCGTAATCGAAGGAGGCATAGCCCTTCGAGACGCTCTTCAGCCGGTCATAGAAATCGAACACCACTTCGTTGAGCGGCAGTTCGTAGATCAGCATGGCGCGCGCGCCGACATAGGAGAGATCGCGCTGTACGCCGCGGCGATCCTGGCAGAGCTTGAGGATGGCGCCGAGATATTCGTCGGGCGTGAGGATGGTGGCCTTGATCCACGGCTCGTGGATTTCGTTGATGCGCGTGGTGTCGGGCATGTCGGCGGGGTTGTGCAGTTCGCGGATTTCGCCGTCGTTCATGTGGACTTTGTAAACGACGCTCGGCGCGGTCGCGATGAGGTCGAGATTGAACTCGCGTGTCAGCCGCTCCTGGATGATTTCCAGGTGCAGCAATCCAAGAAAGCCGCAGCGGAAGCCGAAGCCGAGCGCGGCGGACGTCTCCATTTCATACGAGAAGCTCGCATCGTTGAGGCGCAAGCGGCCCATGGCGGCGCGCAGGTCTTCGAAATTCGCCGCATCCGTCGGGAAGAGGCCGCAGAAGACCACGGGTTGCGCGGGCTTGAAGCCCGAGAGCGCGGTCGTGACGCCGCCCTTCTCGAGGGTGATGGTGTCGCCCACGCGCGCGTCGGCGACTTCCTTGATGTTGGCGATGAGGAAGCCGATTTCGCCGGGGCCGAGATCGTCGACGTCCTGCGCCTTCGGGCGGAAGACGCCGACCTTGTCGACGCCGTAGGTGGAGTCGGTCTGCATCATCTTGATGCGCATGCCCTTCTTGAGCACGCCGTCGATGACGCGCACGAGCACGACGACGCCCATATACGCGTCGTACCAGGCGTCCACGAGCATGGCTTTCAGCGGCTTGGTCGCGTCGCCTTCCTTGGGCGGCGGCAGGCGCGTGACGATGGCTTCCAGCACGTCCTCGATGCCGATGCCGGTTTTCGCGGAGATGAGGACGGCGTTGGAGGCGTCGAGGCCGATGACGTCCTCGATCTGGTCGCGGATGCGATCGGGCTCGGCGGCGGGGAGATCGATCTTGTTGAGGACGGGGACGATTTCCAGATTGTTGTCGAGCGCTTGATAGACATTGGCCAGAGTCTGCGCTTCCACGCCCTGCGATGCATCGACGACAAGCAATGCGCCTTCGCACGCGGCGAGGCTGCGGCTCACCTCATAGGCGAAGTCCACGTGGCCGGGGGTGTCGATGAGGTTCAGCACATAGTCGAGGCCGTCATGGGCCTTGTAGTCGAGGCGGACGGTCTGGGCCTTGATGGTGATGCCGCGCTCGCGCTCGATGTCCATCGAGTCGAGGACCTGCTCCTTCATCTCGCGCGCCTGCAGGCCGCCCGTGAACTGGATCAGCCGGTCCGACAGGGTCGATTTGCCGTGGTCGATGTGCGCCACGATCGAAAAATTGCGGATGCGGTCGATGGGAAATGACATGGCGCGGGAGGTAACACCGCCCCCCGCCCCCGCCAAGGCGGCGACGCCCAAGGGACATTGCGGCGGATTCACCTCCCCGCTGGCGCGCTCGCTCGCGTCCGCAGCAGCGCCCGTATAGGCTTCGGTCCGACTGTTTCCGTTCGAGGACCGCCCATGCCGACCCGTCGCGACATCGCCCTTGGCCTGACCGTGGCACTGCCTGCCGCCGCTCTCGGTATGGCGCATGCCCAGACGCCGGATCCCTACGCGACCACGACCACCACCTATCCCGCGCCACCCGCCCCCGCCCCGCAACCGGACAACACCTTCTCCGAAGACGAAGTCGTGCAGGCGGCGGAGGACTTCTTCGACAGCGCCGCCGGCGGGGGCGCCGCCGTTGTCGCGCGCGTGTTCCGCGAACAGGGCCGGCCTGTCGGCTACATCACCGGTCGCGAAGGCGCCGGCGCCTGGCTCATCGGCCTGCGCTACGGCAAGGGCGATCTCTTCCTGAAAACGGGCGAGCGCGCCGTCGTGAACTGGCAGGGCCCGTCTTTCGGCTTCGACTTCGGCGGCAACGCGTCGAAGGTCTTCACGCTCGTCTACGGCATGACCACCGCAGAGCAGATCTACAAGCGCTATCCCGGCGTCGAAGGGTCGGCCTACGTGATCGGGGGCCTTGGCGTGAACTATCAGGCGGCCGAAGGCGTGACGCTCGCGCCGATCCGGGCCGGCGTCGGCCTGCGCGGCGGGGCCAACGTCGGATATCTGGTCTACTCGCGCACCCGGCACATCCTTCCCTTCTGAAGATGCGCATCGGGAACCGCCGGCCGGCCGACGCATTTCCTCCCTGTCCCATCAAGGAGGCTTCAGGCCATGTCCAACTACACACGCGCGCTGCTTGTAAGCGCGTCATTGCTTCTCGCGGTCGGCTGCGCGGGAACCAGTGACGGCAGAAACTCCAATGTTAGGAACACAAGCGCGACCAATACCAGCACCCCGGCCACGCAACCGACCTACGAACAAAGCGAGATCGTCGACGCGGCAGCCGATTTCTTCGGCATCACGGCAGACGCCGCAGGTCAGGCCATCGAGCGCGTGTTCCGCGAAAACGGTCGCCCGACGGGCTATATCCGCGGCGAAGAAATTTCCGGTGCCATCGGCGTGGGTCTGCGCATCGGCGAAGGCGACCTGCGCCTGAAGAACGGCCAGGTGCGCAAGGTCTTCTGGCAGGGTCCGTCCATCGGCTTTGACACCGGCGCAAACGCCTCGAAGGTCTTCACGCTCGTGTACGGCCTCTCCGACAGCGACCAGATCTACCAGCGCTTTCCTGGCGTTAGCGGCAGCGCCTATCTCGTCGGCGGCGTCGGTGTGAGCTATGCGCGCGCCAATGACATCACTCTCGCGCCCATGCGCTCCGGTGTCGGCCTCCGTCTCGGTGCGAATGTCGGCTACCAGTCCTACTCGCGCGAACGCCAGGCCTTGCCCTTCTAGAACCCGGCAAAGTTCTGGACTTTCATCTCATCAGGATCGAGACGCGAAAGCGCCTCGATCCTTTTGCGTTGAGAAAACTGGGCGGGAACAGCCTTTCACGTTGGACCGCTCCCGCCTGCGACGCTGGACGAGGGGGAAGGGAGTTCAGCGCCGCGTAGAAATCTGGTCGAACACGCCGCCTTCGGCGAAGTGCGTGCGTTGTGCATCCGCCCAACCGCCGAACGTATCGTCGATGGTGACGAGCGGAATGGATGGATACTTCTGTGCGTAGCGCGCGAGGATCGCAGCGTTGCGCGGCCGGAAGTGATGCTTGGCGGCCAGGTCCTGCGCGAAGTCCGCGTACAATAGTCGCAGATAGCTTTCCGCGATCGACCGCGTGCCTGCGCGATCGACGTTCTTGTCGACCACCGCCACCGTCGGCTCCGCGAGAATGCTCACGGACGGAATGATGATGTCGACTTCGTTCGGCCCGAGTTCGGCGCGCGCGAGGTGCGCCTCGTTTTCCCACGCCAGCAGCACATCGCCGATGCGGCGCTGCACGAACGTCGTCGTGGAGCCCCGCGCGCCCGTATCGAGCACCGGCACGTTGGCGAACAGTTTCTGCACGAAGGCTTTCGCGGTGTCAGGCGAACCACCCGGCTGGCGCAGCGCCCACGCCCATGCAGCAAGATAGTTCCAGCGTGCGCCGCCCGACGTCTTCGGGTTGGGCGTGATGACCTGTACGCCGTTGCGCACGAGATCGCCCCAGTCCCGAATGCGCCAGGGATTGCCCTTGCGCACGAGGAACACGATCGTCGACGTGTACGGCGCGCTGTTGTTGGGCAAACGTGTCTGCCAGTTGCGTGCGAGCAAACCCCGCGCCGCAATCTGGTCGATGTCGTGGGCGAGCGCGAGTGTCACGACGTCAGCGGCAAGCCCGTCGATCATGGAGCGCGCCTGCTTGCCCGATCCGCCGTGCGACTGGCTGATCGTCACCTTGCGATCCGCCCCGACCTTGGCCCACTCGGCCTGGAAGAGCGTGTTGAATGCGGCGTAGAACTCGCGCGTGGGATCGAAGGACACGTTCAGCAGCTTTGCACCGCCGTCACCGCCGCCGCATCCCGAAAGCGCCAACCCCGCAGCGCCGGCCGCGAGGCTGGAAAGCGCGGTCCGACGCGTCATGTGCGATTTCATGTGTGCTCCCACGCAACGCCCAGAAACTGGCGCCCTGCCGTGTCCAAATCCTGTCGCTTAATCCTCACCAGAAACATCGGGATTATATGATGCGTCGGTTAAGCCCGACTTGAACCGCCGCCGAGCGACGATTTGGGCGATTTGACACCGCAATGTTATCTTGTAACGTTACGCTATCTTGTATGGCGATCGGAGCAGGCATGTCGGCGCGCTGGATGATGATGATCGGAATGGTGGCGGCGAGCCCGGCGGCGGCGCTGGCGCAGCAGCTCCGCGCGGCGTCGGAAGAGGAAATCGTGGTCACCGCCCCGCTGGAAGGCTCGCGCATCGAAAGCCTGCAGGGCGTTGAGGTCCTCAACCGCGACGCCATCGTCGACACCATGGTGGGCGGCCTCGGCGAGACGGTCGCGCAGATCCCGGGCGTCGCCAGCACCTTCTACGGCGCCGGCGCCAGCCGCCCCATCATCCGCGGCCTCGGCGACGACCGCGTGCGCATCCTGCAGAACGGCATCGGCGCCATCGACGCGTCCTCCGCCTCCCCTGACCACGCCGTCACCGCAGACGGCCTCGACGCCGAACGCATCGAAGTGCTGCGCGGCGCAGCGGCGCTCGCCTATGGCGGCAACGCGGTGGGCGGCGTGATCAACGTCATCGACGGTTCGATCCCGCGCACGTCGCCGGAGAACGGCTACCGCGTCGACGGACTGCTTGCGTACACCACTGGCGATCAGGGATTGCAGGGCGAGGTGTCGGGCAATTTCGCCGCCGGTGCGCTCGTGTTTCGCCTGGGTGTGGGCCACCGCGAAACGGAAAACTACGAGATTCCCGGCTTCACGCGCTCCGCCGCGCGACGCGCTGCCGATCCGCTGCCGCCGGGCGAAACCGAAATCAGCGGCGAAGCGCCGAACTCCTTCACGCAACTCGACACCTACACCGGTGGCGTGTCGCTCGTGCGCGACTGGGGCTTTGCCGGCCTCGCCGTAAAGCGCTTCGAATCCGAATACGGCCTGCCGCCGGAAGACGCGGGCTCGCCCCTAGGCGGCAAGATCCAACTCGAACAGACGCGCATCGAATCGCGCGGCGATTTCCGTGTGGCGCTCGGGCCGTTCGATCGCATCGACTACGGCCTGCAGTGGTCGGACTACACGCACCAGGAAGTGGAAGACACGGGCGATGTCGCCACCACGTTCACGAACGAGGGCTACGAACTGCGCCTCGAGACGCACCACAACGGATTCGGCGACAAGCTCGACGGCGCCGTCGGCATCCAGGGTTCGAGCACAGACTTCGCCGCCGTTGGCGACGAAGCATTCCTCACCGCCACCACGACCCGCGATCTCGGCGCCTTCGTCGTGGAGCGCTGGGATACCGGCGTGTGGGGCGTGGAAGGCGGTGCGCGCCTGGAACAGCGCAAGCTCGACAACGTGCTCGCCGGCGAATTCGACTTCACCGCCACCAGTGTTTCGGCCGGCGTCTTCATGCGTCCCGCGACGAACTGGTTCCTCGGCGCGACGCTTGCCCGCACGGAACGCGCGCCGACCGCCGTCGAACTCTTCGCCGACGGCCCGCACATCGCCACAGAAGCCTACGAACTGGGCGGCACGACGCTCGACAAGGAAACCGCGACGACCATCGAGGCCTCCCTGCGCTATGCGACGGCGCGCGCACGCTTCGAACTCAACCTCTATCGCGCCGACTACGCCGACTACATCGCGCTGGTCGACAGCGGCCTCGTCTTCGTGGAATCGACCGAGACCTTCGAGGACCCTGCCCTCGTCGCGCCCGGCGAAGGGACCCTGCCGCTCTTCACCTATGTCGCGCGCGACGCGGTGTTTACCGGCGGCGAAATATCGGCCGGCGCCGATCTCTACACGCACGGCGACTTCACGCTCAGCGGCGACGCCGCGCTCGATCTGGTGCGCGCGGAATTCGACGGCGGCGGCAATCTCCCGCGCATCCCTCCGCGCACGCTGACGGTGGGGCTTGATGCAGACTGGCGTGCATTCGGCGCGCGCGTGGAAGCCGTTGATGTGGCGGAACAGGATCGCATCGCCGCTTTTGAATCTTCAACCGGCGGCTACACGCTCTACAACGCGCGTGTGACGTGGAAGGTGAGCGACGATGTCCGATTCGTGATCGACGGCCGCAACCTCACCGACGAGGAAGCCCGCGAACATGTGAGCTTTCTCAAGGACGTGCTGCCGCGTCCGGGGCGCAGCGTGAGGTTTGCAGTGAAAGCGGCGTTCTAACCCTCTCCCGCTGGCGGGAGAGGGACAGATCGCGAAACGGTCAGGGTGAGGGCGCAGTGGTGCAGAACGAGTCTCGTCTTGTGAGACCGGGCCCTCACCCTGCTTTCGCTGCACTCAAGCCGTCCCTCCCCCGCTAACGGGGGAGGGCACTCGACCTCAGAACGTCACCACGCTCCGGATACTCTCCCCCGCGTGCATGAGATCGAACGCGTCGTTGATCTTCTCCACGGGCATGACGTGGGTGACAAGATCGTCGATGTTGATCTTGCCGTCCATGTACCAGTCGACGATCTTCGGCACGTCGGTGCGGCCGCGCGCGCCGCCGAACGCCGAGCCCTTCCACACGCGCCCCGTGACGAGCTGGAACGGACGCGTCGATATCTCCGTGCCCGAGGGCGCGACGCCGATGATGATGCTCTCGCCCCAGCCGCGGTGGCAGCATTCGAGCGCCTGACGCATGGTCGTGGTGTTGCCGATGCATTCGAACGAGAAGTCCGCGCCGCCGCCGGTGAGGTCGACGATCGCTTCCACCACCTTGTCGCGCCCGACTTCATCGGGGTTCACGAAATGCGTCATGCCGAACTTCTTCGCGAGTTCGACCTTTTTAGGATTGAGATCGACGCCAATGATCTTGTCCGCGCCGACCATGCGGGCGCCTTGAATGACATTCAGGCCAATGCCGCCGAGACCGAACACGACGACATTGGCGCCGGCCCAGACCTTCGCCGTCCAGATCACTGCGCCGATGCCCGTCGTCACGCCGCAGCCGATGTAGCAGACCTTGTCGAACGGCGCGTCCTCGCGGATTTTCGCCACGGCGATTTCCGGCAGCACCGTGAAATTCGAGAACGTCGAACAACCCATATAGTGCGCGACGAATTTGCCGTCCGCGCTGAAGCGGCTCTCACCGTCCGGCATCACGCCCCGCCCTTGCGTCGCGCGGATCGACGTACAGAGATTGGAGCGCTGCGAGAGGCAGGTTTTGCAGCCGCGACACTCGGGCGTGTAGAGCGGAATGACGTGATCGCCCGCCTTCACGCTCGTCACGCCCGCGCCGACATCACGCACGATTCCTGCGCCTTCATGGCCGAGCACGCATGGGAAAAGCCCCTCGGAGTCGAGGCCCGACAGCGTGTAGGCGTCCGTGTGGCACACGCCCGACGCCTTGATCTCCACCAGCACCTCGCCCGCCTTCGGGCCCGCGAGATCGATGGTTTCGATGGTCAGCGGTTTCGACGCTTCCCAGGCGACGGCGGCGCGGGTTTTCATGGCGGTGATCCTTCCGAAATCGAGGACCGCTTTTCAACCGCGGCGCCCGCGCAATCAACCCTCCCCCGCGAACGGGAGAGGGTGGACGCGATGGCTACATCAACCCTTCGGCCTTCATCGCTTCCTGCACCTTCGGCCGCGCGCCGACGCGCTGCATGTAGGCGGCGATGTTGGGCCACTGCTTCAGGTCGATCTGGTGGTAGTTGGCCCAATTGATGACCGGGAACGCGTAGGCGTCGACCGCCGTGAATTGATCGCCCGCCATGTACTGCTGATTGGCGAGCGTCCCGTTGATCTCGTCAAAGCGCTTGCCGAGCCTTGTCTTGGCGGCGGCCTTCGTCTCCGCCGGCGCGGAGGGATCCCACAGCGGACCGAAGCCCTTGTGCAGTTCCGTCGCCACGAACGTGAGCGCCGACTTCATCTTTGTGCGACCGAGGCGATCCTTCGGCATGAGGCCGCTCTCGGGATTCTCGTCGGCGATATACTGGATGAGCACGTTGGCTTCGGTCAGGCGCGTGCCGTCGTCGAGCTCGAGCAGCGGCACGTAGCCGCGCGGATTGATGGCGTAGTAGTCGTCGCCGTTCTCGTTCTTGTGCGCGCGCAGGTCGACCTTCACGAGATCAAGCTTCACGCCCGATTCCGTGGCCGCGATGTGCGGCGCCATCGCGCACGATCCGGGTGAATAATAGAGCTTCATGGGACGTCTCCTCCGCGCCTGTCGCGTACATCGCGACTTAGGTCTCGCAGCACGCAGCTTCAAGCAACGGAGGTACCAATGACGGAAATGGACTGTTCCCCAAAAGACGCGAGTCTATTTGGCGTCTTCGTCCACGTCCTCGCGCTCGATCCGCATCGCGGCGATCGCGTTGCGGTTGCGGCGCAGAATTTCAAAGCGGTAGCCGTGATAGGTGAAGACCTGCCCCGGATCGGGAATGGTCTGGCTTTCGTGGATCACGAGGCCCGCCACCGTGACGGCTTCGTCATCGGGCAGGTCCCAGTCCATCGCACGGTTGAGGTCGCGGATCGGCACTGTGCCATCGACGTTCACACTGCCGTCGGGCTGCGGGCGCACGCCAGTGAACGGCACGTCGTGCTCGTCCTTGATGTCGCCGACGATCTCTTCGATGATGTCTTCCAGCGTCACGAGGCCTTCCAGCGCGCCGAATTCGTCCACCACAATGGCGAAATGCTCGCGGCGCTTCAGAAACTCCGCGAGCTGGTCTTCCGCCCACGTGGTCTCGGGCACGAACCATACAGGTCGCAGCACCTCGTCGATGACGAGACCGTCGCGTCCCTTTTCGGAGATCGCGCGCAGAAGATCGCGCGCGTGCAGAACGCCGACGATGTTCTCCGGATTGTCGCGCCAGACCGGCAGACGCGTGTGCGAACTCGCCATCGCCTGCGCGAGGATTTCGCGCGCCGGCAGCGCCGCGTCGATGGTCTTCATCGACTTGCGGTGCACCATGACGTCCTCGACGGTGAGATCGCCGAGCGCAAATGCACCCTTCAAGCGATCGCGCACGTCGCTGTCGACGGCGCCCTCTTCCGCATGAAGCTCCACGGTGCCGAGAATTTCTTCCCGCGCCGCAAGGACATCGATGCCCTCGGCGACTTTCACCCCCATCAGGCTCAGCGCCTGGCGTACGATCCACTGCACGCCCGTCACGATGGGCGAGAGGCCATGCACCATCCACGTCACCGGCGTCGACACGATGCGCGCGAGCTGGTCGGCGCTGGTGATCGCCCAGGTCTTGGGCAGCACCTCGCCGAAGATCAGCAGCAAGGGCGTCAGCACGAGCGTGGAAATCAACGGTCCGTACTCGGGGTACATGGCCGTGAAGATCGTCGCGGCGATGGCGGAGGCCGCGATCGTCACGAAGTTCGCGCCGAGCAGGATCGCGCCGATCATGCGCTCGCGGTTTTCCATGAGCGCGACGACGCGCTTGGCGGCCTTGTCGCCGTCCTTTTCGAGGCTGAGCATGCGCGCCCGCGACGCCGCCGTCAGCGCCGTCTCCGCCATGGAGAAAAACGCATTGAGCAGGATGAGCACGGCGATGACCGTCGCCGCAATCGGGATCGCGGATAGCATTTTCTGTTCCTAGAGGCGTTCGCGCAGGAAAGCATGCACGTGTTCGGGGGCGACGTCGCGCGCGACGAAAGCCTCTCCGATGCCGCGTGCGAGAATGAAGGTCAGCGCGCCGCCTTCATTCTTCTTGTCGTGCATCATCGCGTCGACGAGGCGTTCGGCCGTGAACGGCGCGCCCGGCAGACGTGAAAGTTCCGTCTCGAAGCCGGTTGCGCGCAGGTGCGCGGTGACACGCTCCGCGACCGCCGTATCGCACAGACCGAGCTGCGCCGAAAAGCCGAAGGCGAGGCCCAGTCCGCAACCCACCGCTTCACCGTGCAGGATCGAACCGTCCATGCCCGATTCCACTTCGATCGCGTGTGCAAACGTGTGGCCGAGATTGAGCAGCGCCCGCACGCCGCCTTCGCGTTCGTCCGCCGCGACGATCTTCGCCTTTGCATCGACAGCGATCTCGATGGCGTGTGCGGTGGCAAACACGCCGGCGTCGCCGCCCGCAATGACACGCGCGCCCTCGCGTTCGCACCAGTCGAAGAAGGGCGCATCGTTGATCAGGCCGATCTTCACGATCTCCGCATAGCCCGCGCGTCGCTCACGTTCGGGCAGCGTCGCCAGCACGTCCTGATCGGCGAGCACCAGACGCGGCTGATGGAAAAGGCCGACGAGGTTCTTGCCCGCCGCTGCGTTGATCGCCGTCTTGCCGCCGACGGAACTGTCCACCTGTGCGAGCAGCGTGGTCGGGATCTGCACGAAGTCGAGGCCGCGTTTGAGAAGCCCTGCCGTAAGCCCCGCTAGATCGCCGATCACGCCGCCGCCGAAGGCGATGACGAGATCGCGGCGTTCAAGGCCAAGGGTCAGCAATCGATCCGACAGCAATTCGAGGCCGAGAAAGCTCTTTTGCCCTTCCCCGGCTGGGAGAACGATCGCGTGCGCGTCAATGCCACCCTGCTTCAAGCCTTCCAGCAACGCCGGCAGATGCAGGGCCGCCACCGTCTCGTCGACGACGACTGCCGCCTTTCGCCCCGGCGCAAACGGCGCGACGCGCACGCCAGCGTCCGCGAGCAGACCGCTGCCGATCACCACGTCATAGCTGCGCGCATCGAGCGCGACGCGCACCTTTCGTTCGCTGGTCATGGCGCTGCGCCTGCAACTGCAGCACGCGCCGCCAGCGCGCGGATCACGGCAGTCACCGCCGACGCGTGCGGACCGTTGTTGGAATCGACCACGAGGTCTGCTTCTCCGTAGATGGGATAGCGCTCCGCCATGAGGCGTTCCATGGTGGCGCGGGGATCGCCCTGCTTGAGCAGCGGGCGGTTGTCGCGCTTCTCGACGCGCCGCATCAGCACGTCGAGGTCGGCGCGCAGCCACACCGAAGTCGCATGCGCCAGCACCAGTGCGCGCGTCTCGTCGTTCATGAAGGCGCCGCCGCCGGTGGCGAGCACCTGCGGCGGGCCGTGCAGGAGACGTGCGATCACGCGACGCTCGCCGCGCCGGAACTCTTCTTCCCCGTGCATCGCGAAGATTTCGGCGATCTTCAGACCCGCGGCTTTCTCGATTTCCTCGTCGGCGTCGACGAACGGCAGGCGCAACAACGCTGCGAGGCGACGCCCCACGGTGGTCTTGCCCGCGCCCATCAGGCCCACGAGCACGATCGGGCGGTCCACCACGAGGGCGGACGCGACGCTGTGGATATCCCCGAGGGGTTCCGCCGTCCCGCCGCCGCCTGTCACGTTCTACTCCTGTTCTTTCCAGACCCATCGTCCGGCCCAACCTGCGCAAATGAGAGGCGCGGCTGGAAACTCGCCGCATTTTGCGGTCAATCTCGCTGCATCGCAACGTCGCCAGATTCGCGACGCGTTAAGCATGAGGAAGCGGGCACGTGAGACGACGCAGGCGCAGGGGGCCGGGCATGAGCCCGCGCACCGGCATGATCCTCCTCGGCGTGGCCGGGATCGCGGTGGTTTTCGGCTTCGTCTATCTGATGAACGTGGCCGACAACGTCGATCCGCAGCGCAGCGAAAAGCGCATCGAGCTGCCTGATGCGTTCAAGAGCTAGGCGCCTCTGCGGCGCGGCGATGGTTGCGTTGCTGGCGGGAGCAGCCATTGCAGCGCCGCACGCGGCCTCATCGCAATCCATCGAACAGGGTTCGCTCGCGGAGCTCGATCCGTGGGCCGTCGGCGCGGTTTCGCGCGATCAGGCGTTGCCGCGCGATCTCTGGCGCCAGAGCGATCCGACCGCGCTCGGCCTTCTATTCGACCGCGTGACCACCAACATCGGTTCGCCCGCCGGCGCGCGCCTCGCGCGACAGGCGCTCCTCTCCCCGTCACAGGCGCCGCCCGGCGACACGATCATCGCGGCGCGCAAACGCTACGAAGCGCTGGCGCGGCTCGGGCTTGCCGACGAAATCGTTTCAATGGTGTCCGGCTCCGGCGAAGCCAAGCGCGATCCTGGCATCGTGCTCTACGCGACGCAGGCCGACCTCGCGCGCGGACGACTGAACGACGCATGCCGTCGCGCCGAAGGCATCAACGCCGATACGCCGCCGCCCTTCGTGCTGCGCCTGCGCGCGCTTTGCGTTGCAGCTGCAGGCGAAAAGGAGGCCGCCGACCTTGCGCTGGAAGTGGCGCGCGCGGCCGGCGCCAACGACGTGTGGTTCAATTCGGTGATCGCCACGATCAACGGCGTTCCGCCCGCGCGTGCGGCGGTTGCGCGCTACGACACCTCGCTGAACGCCGCCGCATCGCTTGCGGCGAAACTGCGCGCGCCGCCGCAGAACGGCCTTCTGAACGCATCGGCCTTTGCGCTGTCCATGGTCGCGCGCGACGAGAACGCCACGCCTGCGCTCCGGGTGCAAGCCGCCGCAAAAGCCCTGCGCCAGAACACGATCACGCCCACCATCGCCCGCGCCGCCGTGCGCGGTCAGGGCGCCGTGCGCGGCGCGGCGGTGATCGCATCAGCCGTCGACGAAGTCGAAGCGGCGGCCAATCCCTACGCGCAGGCGCTCGCCATCGAGAGCGGGCTGAAGCGCGCCAAACCGCACGGCGAGTTCGCCGCCATGGCGCGTCTCTTCGCGCCGGAAATCGCCAACATGCGCGCCGAGGTCGGGACCGCGCCCGCCGCCGCGACGTTCACGCGCGCGGCCCTCGCCACCGGTGACTATCGCACCGCGCAGACCTGGCGCGCGGCGGCCGATCTCGCCCCGGCCAACGTTCCGCTGCTCACCATTCTCGATCTCGCGCTCGCCGCCGGCACCAACGACACGACGAATGTCGCAGCGTTTGCGGACCGGCGCATCGAACTGGCGGGCCCCGCCGGCGCACGCCTGGCCAGCCGCGATCTGCGCGCGCTCGTCGCGCTCGGCATGCCGATCGGCGCGAATGCTGAAGCGTTCCTGGCGCGCACGCCTGCCGCCGTTGGACGCAAGCCCGATCCGGGTCTGATGGCGCAGCTTTCTGCGGCCTCCGCACGACGCGCCGCCGGCGAAGTCGCCATTCACGCCGCGCTGGCGCTCGGGGACGGCGCGGAGTCTCTCGACGCTACGGAACTCGTCATCGTCATCACCGCGATGCGGGATGCGGGCATAGGCGAAGCGGCGCGCGCGGTCGCGGTGGAAGCGATCATCGGCGGACAGGCGCGCTGATCGCATGGCCAAAGGCGCGATGACCGTCGGCGACGCGGGCCTCATCGACGCCTTTCTCGAAATGCTGTCCGCCGAACGCGGCGCGCGGAAGAACACGTTGCTCGCCTATCGGCGCGATCTGGAGGACGCGGCCGCCGAAATACCCCGTGCGCTGCGCGACGCCGATGCGCGGGACCTCGAAAAGTACACCGCCGGTCTCTCGCGACGCGGGCTCTCCGCCGCCACGGCCGCACGGCGCATCTCGGCGCTCCGGCAGTTCTATCACTTCCTCCTGCTCGACCGGCATCGCGCGGACGATCCGACCACGCGCCTCGAAGCGCCGCGCCGCGGGCGCTCGCTGCCGAAGACGCTGTCGCTCGACGAAATCGAGCGCCTCATCGCCGCCACGACCGTGGAAAATCCCGCCGTCACCCTGCGCGACCGCGCCATCGTGGAAATGCTCTACGCATCGGGATTGCGCGTCAGCGAACTCGTCGGACTTCCCTTGAAGTCCGCGCCTAAGCCGGGCGTGAATTTCATGATGGTGATGGGCAAGGGCGGCAAGGAACGCCTCGCGCCGCTACATGATCGTGCGGTCGCGGCTTTGCGTGAGTATCTCGCCGCTCGGGAAGGCCTGCTGCCGAAGGCGCCGGGCGCGCGCGAGCGGGCTCAGAAGTGGATGTTTCCTTCCCGCTCCGCCGCCGATGGAAAATTGACCCGCCACCGCATCGTGCAATTGCTGAAGGATTGCGCGCAGCGCGCCAATATAGATCCTGCGCGCGTGACGCCGCACGTGCTGCGTCACGCGTTTGCGACGCATCTTGTGGAAGGCGGCGCGGATCTGCGCACGGTGCAGACGCTGCTTGGCCATGCCGATATCGCCACGACACAAATCTACACGCACGTGGCCGAGGGTCGCCTGCGCGAACTCGTCGAGACCAAGCACCCGCTCGCGAAGAAGAAGCCCTAGGCGTTGTTGTAGTGGACGTCGCGCCGCGTGGCGTAGATCATCACCATCGCGCCGGCCGTGAAGTCGATCAGCGTCATGATCATGATGGCGGCGAAATCCGTTGTGCCGAAGCCGCCGACGAGCAGGAAGAGGATCAGCTGCAGCGTGAAGAGCAGCAGCGCGAGCGCGTTTTCCACAAGCGAACTCGTCGCCGCGCGCGCGGACTTGACGATCTCGATCATCAGCAGCACGGCCGCCCCCGACGTAAGGATATGGCCCCATTGCACGGACCAGACATCGCCGCTCGGCAGCGCCATGCTGAAGATCACGGCGTCGAGCGTCGAGCGCACGTCCTGCACGTTCATCGGGATCGCCATCAGCGCGTAGATCAGCGTCGGCAGCGCGAGAAGCGGTATGGAGCGAAATAGGATCATGAGGCCTCGGGCGAACTGTCGCCCCGACAAACGCCTCAACCGCCGGGCGGTTTCATTCCCGGGGATTCCCCTCAGTGCTGGCCGTACTGCACCGTGCGCTGCGACACCCGCGTCATGATCACCGAGCCGGTCAGGAAATCGAGCAGGCTCATCAGCATGATGATGAAGAACTCGGTAGTGCCGAAGGGCTTCACCAGCAGGAACAGGATGAAACTGACGATGAAGACCGCGACCGCGAGGCCGTTGTCGACCATCTGCGCGCCAGAAGGCGTCGTGGACTTCAGGATCTCGATGAAGAGCGTGACCACCGCCACGAGCAGGATGAGATGCCCCCAGCTGAAGCTCCACACCGCGCCCGACGCCAGCGGCATCGTGAACGCCACTGCCGCCATGGCCTGCGCCACGTTCTCGCCCGCCGGCACCGCGATCAGCGCGTAGAGCACGCTGGGAATCAGGAGCAGCGGAAAGATCTGCAGGCCGGGCATGGTGGTCCCTCGTGCTTGAACGTCTGCGCGATACTAGACACGCCTGCCGCAGCCCCGCAAATCCTCACTCCCGCGCGGCGACGGCTCCCGCGCGCCGCAACGCCCGCAGCACATTGCCGCCGGCAAGCTTTGCCAGATCGGCGTCGCTCCAGCCGCGGCGCATGAGTTCCACGAACAGCGCCGGATAGGTCTCCACGCCCTCCAGGCCCGTCGGCAGGTACGGCACGCCGTCGAAATCCGAACCGATGCCCACGTGATCGACACCCGCGACCTTTCGGATGTGCTCGATGTGATCGGCGACGAGCGCGATGTCCGTCGCCGGTCGCGCATTGGCCGCAGCCCACGCCACAAGCCCCGCCTTCACCGCATCGGGATTGCCCGGATTGCGGGCCTTCAGCCGCGCTTCCTCGGCCGCGCGGCGCGAGGACCAGTCCCAGACCGCGTCGGAGAGAAACGCCGGATAGAAGTTCACCATCACCACGCCGCCGTTCGCCGGCAGCAGGCGCAGGACGTCATCGGGCACATTGCGGGGATGCGATGCAACGCCGAAGGCCGAAGAGTGCGAGAAGATCACAGGAGCCTTCGTCACGCGCAAGGCATCGTGCATGGTTTCCGCCGAGACGTGGCTCAGATCGACGAGCATGCCGACCTTGTTCATCTCGCGGATGACGTCCTCGCCGAAGGGCGAGAGCCCGCCGTGCTTCGGCGCATCGGTGGCGCTGTCGGCCCAGTCCGTCGTCAACGAATGCGTGAGCGTCATGTAGAGCACGCCCGCGCGACGAAACTCCCGCAAGAGCGCGAGATTGCCGTTGATCGCCTCCCCGCCCTCGATACCGAACATAGACGCGATCCTGCCGCGACGATGGATGCGGATGATGTCGTCGGCGCTGTTGGCGATCTCGAACGTCTCCGGATGCGCGGCGACGATGCGGCGCGTGAGATCGATCTGCTCGAAAACCTTTTCCGTCGCCTCGCGCCCCTTCAGCGACGCGGGCACATAGACCGACCAGAACTGCGCACCGAGGCGACCCGCGCGCAGGCGCGCGATGTCGGTGTGCAGCGGCGGCGTGAGCGTGCGTGTGTCTGCAGCGAGATCGACCTTCGAAAGATCGCCGCCAAAGGAATCCGCGATTTCCCACGGCAGATCATTGTGCCCGTCGATGAGCGGCGTGCGCTTGAGGATGCGATCGACGCGCTGGAGTTCGGCGCGGGTCGGCGGCGCGGGCTGCGCGAAGGCGGGTGTGACGAGGGCGAGCATCGCGGCGATGACAATGACGTTGCGCATGTCAGAAGCCATAAACCGTCGCCATGTCCTTGTCCTTCGCCGCCACCTGGCGCGCGAGATCGACGATGACCTTGGCCTGCTTCCAGGTCGCGTCGTCCTGCATCTTGCCGTCGACCATCGCGACACCCGATCCGTCGGGCATGGCGGCAAGTATCTTCTTCGCGAACAGCACTTCGTCCACGTCTGGGCTGAATACTCTCTTGGCAATGGCGATCTGTGAGGGATGCAGTGTCCAGGCGCCGGCGCAGCCCATGAGATATGCGTTGCGGAACTGCTGCTCGCAGGCTTCGGGATCATCGAACGCACCGAACGGGCCGTAGAAGGGCTTGATGCCGTGCGTCACACACGCGTCCACCATGCGCGCGAACGTATAGTGCCAGAGGTCCTGCTGTGCGGATGCGCGGGCGCCGCCATCCTCGCGGGGGTCCTCGATGACGCGGTAGCCCGGATGACCGCCGCCGACGCGGGTTGTCTTCATGGCTCGCGACGCAGCGAGATCGGCTGGACCAAGGGAGATGCCCTGCATGCGCGGACTAGCGCCGCAAATCGATTCCACGTTGACCACGCCTTGCGCGGTTTCCAGCAGCGCATGCAACAGGATCGGCCGCTTGACCTTGTGCCTCGCTTCCAGCGTTGCGAGAAGCTGGTCCATGTAGAAGATGTCCCAGGCGCCCTCCACTTTCGGAATGATCATGACGTCGATCTTGTCGCCCGCCTCGGCGACGATCTCGCTCACCTCTTCCAGATGCCAGGGTGAGTTGAGACAATTGATCCGCGTCCAGTAGCCAACGCCCGCGCCGGCGAAGTCCACCGTCCGCGCCATCTCGATGAGACCGTGGCGCGCGTTGACTTTCTCATCGGCCGGAATCGCGTCCTCAAGATTGGCAAGCAACACGTCGCACTCGGCGAGCATGTCCTTGGCTTTTGCGCGCATCTTGGGGTTGTGTGCCGGGATGAAGTGAATCATCCGCTCGAGCTTCACCGGCAGGTCGCGGAACGGCTGCGGCGCACCGGCGGCGAGCGGGGCGAAGAACTGGCGCGGCGGCTTCATGGGCGAACTCCTGTTGCGCCCGGTTTCGCCGCGATGCTGTGGTGCGTCAACGGCAATCCCGCGACGCGGAGGCCGCTTCTCTCACCGGGGGAGACCGTCTAGGACAGGGCCGATCTCAGGAGCGCCCGTCCATGCCCGTCATGACCTTCCTCACCACCTGCCATTTCGATTTCGGGGCGCTGAAGCAGCTCGGGCCGGCGCTGAAGGCGCAGAAGGTCACGCGGCCGTTCATCGTCACCGATGCGGGGATCAAGGCGGCGGGGCTTCTTGATCGCGCGGTCGAGGCGCTGGGCATGGAGCCCGCCGGCATCTACGCGGACACGCCCTCCAACCCCACCGAAACCGCCGCTCGCGATGCGGCGGCGCAGTACAAGGCCGCCGGCGCGGACGGAATCGTGGCGCTCGGCGGCGGCTCGTCCATGGACATGGGCAAGGCCGTCGGCCTGATGGTCACGCACGAGGGCCCTTGGGAAAAGTACGGCGGCACGCAGCGCGGCACGAAGCTCATCGGCGCGATCCCGCCGGTGATCGCCATTCCGACGACGGCGGGCACGGGCTCGGAAGTCTCGGTCGGCTTCGTGCTCATTCTCGACAACGGACGCAAGGAAACCTTCGTCAGCCCGAAGCTCATTCCGAGCGTCGCGATCTGCGATCCCGAACTCACGCTCGGTCTTCCGCCCGCGCTCACCGCCGCCACCGGCATGGATGCGATGACGCACTGCATCGAGGCGATCCTCTCGCCGGTGAACAATCCGCCCGCCGAAGCCATCGGCTATGACGGCGTGTGGCGCGGCATCGGTCAGGACATGCTCGAACGCGCGGTCGAAGACGGCTCAGACCGCGACGCGCGCTGGAACGTGATGATGTCGAGCTATGAAGGCGCTCTGGCGTTCGTGAAGGGCCTCGGCGCGGTGCACGGGCTCTCGCACGCGCTCGGCCGCATCAAGGATCTGCGCCTGCACCACGGCACGCTCAACGCCGTGATCCTCCCCCACTCGCTGCGCCAGATCCAGGAAGCGGGTGCGATGAAGGAGAAGTTCGTGCGTCTGCGTCAGGTGATGGGCCTCGGCCCCAATGGCGACGTCGCCGACGCCATCGCCGACCTCAACCGCAAGATCGGCATCCCCGGCTCGCTCTCCGCCATCGGCGTGAAGGACGAACACCTCGCGCCGAGCCTCGACTACGCGGTGAGCGATCTCGCAACGGCGAGCAATGCGATCAAGGTGGGCCCGGCGGAGTATGAGAAGCTGTTTGCGATGAGTCTGTAGCGCCCTCGAACCCGCCGACACTTTCGTTCAGTTCACCCGTGCCAGGAAATCCACGATCGGCAGCCATGCGCTGGGCTCTTCCAGCGTCGGCGCGTGGCCGACATTGGGGACTTCAGCGACTTCCAGATCGTCCTTGATCGCCAACATCTCGCGCACGCCGTCGCGGGAGAGAATGTCGCTCAACGCGCCGCGCACGACGAGCGTAGGGATCGGCTCCAGCGCCTTGAACACGGGACGCATGTCCGGTGTCGGGGCACCCGGCGCGACGGGTTGTGAGATCGCGGGATCGTAGTCGAGTTCGAGACGGCCGTCGGCGCGCTTGCGGAAGGTACGCTTCGCAAAGGTCATCCAGAAATCCGCATCGGCGCCCGGAAACGCCTGGCCTTGCAGGTTGGCGACGGCGGCGGCGGCGTCTTCCCAGGTCGTGCGCGGTTCGCTCTTGCCGACATAGGCGAGGATGCGCGCGATGCCGCGCGGATCGATCACGGGCCCGATGTCGTTGAGGATCGCGGCCTCCACGCGGTCAGGCGTCGTCGCCGCCGCGATCATCGTGATGAGCCCGCCCATCGAAGTGCCGAGCCACACGGCGCGGTCAACGCCGAGCTGATCAAGCACCTTCACCGCATCCTGCGCGTAGGTCAGCGGCGTGTAGCGCGCGGGCGTCGCGTCCCAGTCGGAACGGCCGCGACCGCGCACGTCCATGGCGATCACGCGACGGCCAAGCTCGGCGATGCGCGGCGCAACCACTTCGAAATCCGATGAGTTGCGCGTCAATCCGTGCAGGCACAGCACCGGCAATCCGAGATCCGGCTGCAGCGGCGCGTAATCGCGCACGAACAGGCCCAAACCATCCGCCGATCGCACCGTATGCTCGCGCGCCATGCCGTATCCTTCGTCCGAAAGCGCGCCTTCGTGCATCGCATCGCGCGTCGCGTAAAGCGGGCTCGCCTCCGAATGGTCCTGGGACATGAAGCGCTTACCGCGCGTCGACGTCGGCGATGACGTTGGCGTCGGCGTATTGCACGCCGCGCATCGCACGGATCTTGCGGATCCATCGGTCCGAGGTGCGCTGTACCTGCGCGCGTGAAACCCGCCTGCAGTGTGCGAACACGATCTCCGATCCGCCGAGCGTGAAGCGCGAGAAGCAGAGGCCCGCGAATTCGCTGCGCTGACGCAGCGTCGTGCGCACGAACGCCTCCGCTTCCGCCTGCCGGCCCTGCTGCCAGAGCTGATGCGCACGGTGCATGGGATGGCGATCGTCGAAGCGCACGAGGAATTCGAGATTGGGATTCTGCGGAACCTCACTCGCCTTCGGGGGCGCAGGCTTCACCACGGCCATGGGCGGCGGGCCTTCTGCAGAGGCTGCCTCCACGGAGGGGATCGATGCGGTTGCGCTGACGGAGGGCGTAGTGGTCACCGTGCTCGTGGCGACCGGCGGATCGGCCGCTGGCTCCGTCGGGGCCGGCGCGTTGTCGTCCCCGGCGAAGGCGAGCGCCAACGCGACGAGAAGCGCGGTGCCCCCCCCGGCAATTCCCAGTGTCCGCACCTGATTGTCATCCATGACGGCGCGCTCCTGATCGCCCGCGACCGAAGGTGCGAGCGTGACCGTTCATCGTCCGCACGTCCAGTGCGCCCGCGCGCAACGCGATCAGCGCCCCGCCGGCGGCGCGGCTGCCGGACTGACCGACGGCGCAGCGCGTGCGAGATCGAGCATGCCGCGGCCGCACTGGCGCATGCACTTGCCCGCCTGCCCGGCGATGGGCGTGGCGTTGGCGTTGCGGGCGCAATCGATGGAACACTGCGCGTTGGCGTCGATAGGCCCGAGCGCGCGGGTCAGCAACAGCGCCTCCAGCTCCTGGCCGCGCACATTGTATTGCGACTGCAAGAGCGCCAGCGCCGCCGCCACGTGGGGCGCCGCCATCGAGGTGCCTTGCAGGAAGCCGTAGTGGCAGGTCTGCGCGGGCTGGCGGGTTTCGGGATCGTAGCAGTCCTTCGTGGTCGTGCGCGTCGACAGCACGCCGTCCGGGCGGCCGTCGCCGTCGGAGTCCGCGAACACGTCCCCGCCCGGCGCGAGCACGTCCACGCCGGGACCGAAGTTCGAATAGAAGGCGATGTTGCCGCGCGCATCGTTCGCCGCAACCACGAGCACGTTGTTGCAGTTCGCCGGCGCGTAGTTCGCCACCGCGTTCGACTTGTTGCCCGCCGCGACCACGATCACCGCGCCGCGCGCCACGGCCGCATCGATGGCCGACTGCATGGAAGCGGGACACGGAATCATCACCGACAAGCTCATGTTGATGATGTCGGCGGGATTGGCGTTGACGATTTGCTCGCCGGTTTCCGTCGCCGCCGGGGCGATGCCCGCGGCCCAGCGGATCGCGTTGACGATGTCCTCGAGTTCGCCGCCGCAGCGTCCGATCGCGCGGATCGGCACCACGGTGACGTTCCACGCGCCGCCCGCGACGCCGCGCTTGTCATTCGTCACCGCCGCGCCGACCGTGCCGGCCACGTGCGTGCCGTGATAGGAGTTTTCCTTGCCCGCCCCGCACGCATCGCCGACGTCATTGGCGTCACGGTCGATGCCGTTGCCGTCACCGGCGCGATCATAATCGACGATGAGATCGATGCCCGGCGCGATATTGGCGTTGTTGCGCATGTCCGGGTGCGCGAGTTCGACGCCGGTATCGATCACCGCCACGCGCACCGCGCGGCGTCCCACTTGGCGCGCATTGGTCCAGAAGGTCTCGAAACCCGCGCCGCCCGGCGATTGTCCGGCGCCCGTACCGCGCGGACGCATGTCCCACTGGAACGTGAAGAGCGGATCGTTCGGCAGCGCGCCCGTCGCGACGATCTCGGCGTTCGGATTGACCGGCGGCTTCGGCGCCGTCGTGCCGGGCGTCGTGGAGGTCGGCGTGGTCGTGCCGTCCTTTTTCTTTGAAAAGAACGGCAGGCGATCGAATTCCACGTTGATGACGTAGTTCTTCTCGACGAACTCGAACTGGCGCGACGCCTGCAGGCGCTCAAGCGCGCAGATGGTCTTCACCGTGAGATCGGCATCGAGTTGCGCGGTCGTCACGTTGCGCGGGCAGCGCGCGCCGGTTTCGGCGACCGCGTTCGGTTCGGAGACGACGCCCGCATCGGGCGCCTCGGCGCCGGGGGGCGTAGTCGCTGCGGCTTCGGCGCCGGCGACTTGTGCGAAGCGGGAAAGACCAGTCGGGCTCGCGGTGTTGGTGGGCGTCAGGTCGATCTTCACCATGCCCGACGGGTTCACCTGGATTTCCCCGTCGACCTTGAGGCGATCCAGCACCGTACGCGCATCGCGCGTGGCTTCCTCCACCGCATTCTCCACGGCCTTGGCTTCCAGCCGCTGGTCGAGCATCTGCGGCGAACCATCGGGCGCCAGACGCGACATCATCCGCATGCCGAGTTCGTTGGCCGCTGTGGCGAGTTCGTCGTCGACCTTCGCGCCGATCAGGATCTCGCCCGGCACGAACATCACCGGCTGCGGCGCCGTCACGAGCGCCATCGCCGCTTCCGGCATCAGCGCGGCGCCGCCGAAGGAGCGCGCATCGGGTTCCACCGACGACAGCGCCACCGGTCCCGCAACTTCCGGCGCGCCCACCTTCTCCAGCACACGACCGATCTGGTCGCAGGCCATGAGCGCGATGATCGGCGCGAGAGCGAGAGCGAAGCGCGCAGCGCGAAATTTCCCGGACATGATCGCTCCCAGACAGGTGGACGGGATAGAAATGGACGGCCTGTCTTTACCCCTGACGGCCTGCATGACAAGCCAACATCCACTTGAGCCGGATTTGTGACGGTCCGCGGACGCCTTTCCGGCATGACGGCTACGGTTCCGCGAAGTTTTTGCTGTAGTGTCAGGGACATGACCGCCTACCCCATCGCTCCGACCGCCGCAGCGGCGCTCGCCGAAGGCGCGCCCATCGCGCGGACGGCGGTCGCTGCGGCCGAGAAATCGGGCGGGCTGGTGTTCCTGGCGTCGGAGGAACTTCCGGGCGCGTTTGCGGGCATCGCGGACGCCGAAGCTGCGGTTCCCGGCCTTTACGGCGACGGGCGATTCGAACTGATCTGGCGAGATGACGCCTGGCGCGTGGTCATCCGCTACTGGCGCCCTGCCCCGCCCGCGCCGGTCGCGCGCAATATCGCCGCCGCCGCACGCCGGCCCATCGGCGTGGCGCGCACGCCCGAAGACGCCCAGCGCATTCTCGACGCTCCCGCCGAACTCGTCGCCGAGCCGCTGCCCAAGCTCTATCGCAACGTGGTGCGCGCGCGCGCGCACCACGTTGCGATAGAGCTTGGGCAGCGGCTCGGCGACGAGTTCGGCGGGAGCGTCGAGAATGCGCTGGGCGTCTTCGGGCGTGCGCGCCACGCCGATGGGCCGGCGTGCGGCGGCGGCGATATTGCGCGCGACCGGCGCGGGCGGGGCAGGGCGCCAGTAGCGGATGACCACGCGCCAGGCGTCATCTCGCCAGATCAGTTCGAATCGCCCGTCGCCGTAAAGGCCGGGAACCGCAGCTTCGGCGTCCGCGATGCCCGCAAACGCGCCCGGAAGTTCCTCCGACGCCAGGAACACCAGCCCGCCCGATTTCTCGGCCGCAGCGACCGCCGTCCGCGCGATGGGCGCGCCTTCGGCGAGCGCCGCTGCGGCGGTCGGAGCGATGGGGTAGGCGGTCATGTCCCTGACACTACAGCAAAAACTTCGCGGAACCGTAGCCGTCATGCCGGAAAGGCGTCCGCGGACCGTCACAAATCCGGCTCAAGTGGATGTTGGCTTGTCATGCAGGCCGTCAGGGGTAAAGACAGGCCGTCCATTTCTATCCCGTCCACCTGTCTGGGAGCGATCATGTCCGGGAAATTTCGCGCTGCGCGCTTCGCTCTCGCTCTCGCGCCGATCATCGCGCTCATGGCCTGCGACCAGATCGGTCGTGTGCTGGAGAAGGTGGGCGCGCCGGAAGTTGCGGGACCGGTGGCGCTGTCGTCGGTGGAACCCGATGCGCGCTCCTTCGGCGGCGCCGCGCTGATGCCGGAAGCGGCGATGGCGCTCGTGACGGCGCCGCAGCCGGTGATGTTCGTGCCGGGCGAGATCCTGATCGGCGCGAAGGTCGACGACGAACTCGCCACAGCGGCCAACGAACTCGGCATGCGGATGATGTCGCGTCTGGCGCCCGATGGTTCGCCGCAGATGCTCGACCAGCGGCTGGAAGCCAAGGCCGTGGAGAATGCGGTGGAGGAAGCCACGCGCGATGCGCGTACGGTGCTGGATCGCCTCAAGGTCGACGGGGAAATCCAGGTGAACCCGTCGGGCATGGTGAAGATCGACCTGACGCCCACCAACACCGCGAGCCCGACTGGTCTTTCCCGCTTCGCACAAGTCGCCGGCGCCGAAGCCGCAGCGACTACGCCCCCCGGCGCCGAGGCGCCCGATGCGGGCGTCGTCTCCGAACCGAACGCGGTCGCCGAAACCGGCGCGCGCTGCCCGCGCAACGTGACGACCGCGCAACTCGATGCCGATCTCACGGTGAAGACCATCTGCGCGCTTGAGCGCCTGCAGGCGTCGCGCCAGTTCGAGTTCGTCGAGAAGAACTACGTCATCAACGTGGAATTCGATCGCCTGCCGTTCTTTTCAAAGAAAAAGGACGGCACGACCACGCCGACCTCCACGACGCCCGGCACGACGGCGCCGAAGCCGCCGGTCAATCCGAACGCCGAGATCGTCGCGACGGGCGCGCTGCCGAACGATCCGCTCTTCACGTTCCAGTGGGACATGCGTCCGCGCGGTACGGGCGCCGGACAATCGCCGGGCGGCGCGGGTTTCGAGACCTTCTGGACCAATGCGCGCCAAGTGGGACGCCGCGCGGTGCGCGTGGCGGTGATCGATACCGGCGTCGAACTCGCGCACCCGGACATGCGCAACAACGCCAATATCGCGCCGGGCATCGATCTCATCGTCGATTATGATCGCGCCGGTGACGGCAACGGCATCGACCGTGACGCCAATGACGTCGGCGATGCGTGCGGGGCGGGCAAGGAAAACTCCTATCACGGCACGCACGTGGCCGGCACGGTCGGCGCGGCGGTGACGAATGACAAGCGCGGCGTCGCGGGCGGCGCGTGGAACGTCACCGTGGTGCCGATCCGCGCGATCGGACGCTGCGGCGGCGAACTCGAGGACATCGTCAACGCGATCCGCTGGGCCGCGGGCATCGCCCCGGCGGCGACGGAAACCGGCGAGCAAATCGTCAACGCCAATCCCGCCGACATCATCAACATGAGCTTGTCGGTGATGATTCCGTGTCCCGCTTCCATGCAGTCGGCCATCGATGCGGCCGTGGCGCGCGGCGCGGTGATCGTGGTCGCGGCGGGCAACAAGTCGAACGCGGTGGCGAACTACGCGCCGGCGAACTGCAACAACGTGCTCGTGGTTGCGGCGAACGATGCGCGCGGCAACATCGCCTTCTATTCGAACTTCGGTCCCGGCGTGGACGTGCTCGCGCCGGGCGGGGACGTGTTCGCGGACTCCGACGGCGACGGCCGCCCGGACGGCGTGCTGTCGACGCGCACGACCACGAAGGACTGCTACGATCCCGAAACCCGCCAGCCCGCGCAGACCTGCCACTACGGCTTCCTGCAAGGCACCTCGATGGCGGCGCCCCACGTGGCGGCGGCGCTGGCGCTCTTGCAGTCGCAATACAATGTGCGCGGCCAGGAGCTGGAGGCGCTGTTGCTGACCCGCGCGCTCGGGCCTATCGACGCCAACGCGCAGTGTTCCATCGATTGCGCCCGCAACGCCAACGCCACGCCCATCGCCGGGCAGGCGGGCAAGTGCATGCGCCAGTGCGGCCGCGGCATGCTCGATCTCGCACGCGCTGCGCCGTCGGTCAGTCCGGCAGCCGCGCCGCCGGCGGGGCGCTGATCGCGTTGCGCGCGGGCGCACTGGACGTGCGGACGATGAACGGTCACGCTCGCACCTTCGGTCGCGGGCGATCAGGAGCGCGCCGTCATGGATGACAATCAGGTGCGGACACTGGGAATTGCCGGGGGGGGCACCGCGCTTCTCGTCGCGTTGGCGCTCGCCTTCGCCGGGGACGACAACGCGCCGGCCCCGACGGAGCCAGCGGCCGATCCGCCGGTCGCCACGAGCACGGTGACCACTACGCCCTCCGTCAGCGCAACCGCATCGATCCCCTCCGTGGAGGCAGCCTCTGCAGAAGGCCCGCCGCCCATGGCCGTGGTGAAGCCTGCGCCCCCGAAGGCGAGTGAGGTTCCGCAGAATCCCAATCTCGAATTCCTCGTGCGCTTCGACGATCGCCATCCCATGCACCGTGCGCATCAGCTCTGGCAGCAGGGCCGGCAGGCGGAAGCGGAGGCGTTCGTGCGCACGACGCTGCGTCAGCGCAGCGAATTCGCGGGCCTCTGCTTCTCGCGCTTCACGCTCGGCGGATCGGAGATCGTGTTCGCACACTGCAGGCGGGTTTCACGCGCGCAGGTACAGCGCACCTCGGACCGATGGATCCGCAAGATCCGTGCGATGCGCGGCGTGCAATACGCCGACGCCAACGTCATCGCCGACGTCGACGCGCGGTAAGCGCTTCATGTCCCAGGACCATTCGGAGGCGAGCCCGCTTTACGCGACGCGCGATGCGATGCACGAAGGCGCGCTTTCGGACGAAGGATACGGCATGGCGCGCGAGCATACGGTGCGATCGGCGGATGGTTTGGGCCTGTTCGTGCGCGATTACGCGCCGCTGCAGCCGGATCTCGGATTGCCGGTGCTGTGCCTGCACGGATTGACGCGCAACTCATCGGATTTCGAAGTGGTTGCGCCGCGCATCGCCGAGCTTGGCCGTCGCGTGATCGCCATGGACGTGCGCGGTCGCGGCCGTTCCGACTGGGACGCGACGCCCGCGCGCTACACGCCGCTGACCTACGCGCAGGATGCGGTGAAGGTGCTTGATCAGCTCGGCGTTGACCGCGCCGTGTGGCTCGGCACTTCGATGGGCGGGCTCATCACGATGATCGCGGCGGCGACGACGCCTGACCGCGTGGAGGCCGCGATCCTCAACGACATCGGGCCCGTGATCGATCCGCGCGGCATCGCGCGCATCCTCGCCTATGTCGGCAAGAGCGAACCGCGCACGACCTGGGAAGACGCCGCCGCCGCCGTCGCCAACCTGCAAGGCCAGGCGTTTCCGGGCGCCGATGCGGATTTCTGGATGACCTTTGCGAAGCGTACCTTCCGCAAGCGCGCCGACGGCCGTCTCGAACTCGACTACGATCCCGCGATCTCACAACCCGTCGCGCCGGGTGCCCCGACACCGGACATGCGTCCCGTGTTCAAGGCGCTGGAGCCGATCCCTACGCTCGTCGTGCGCGGCGCGTTGAGCGACATTCTCTCCCGCGACGGCGTGCGCGAGATGTTGGCGATCAAGGACGATCTGGAAGTCGCTGAAGTCCCCAATGTCGGCCACGCGCCGACGCTGGAAGAGCCCAGCGCATGGCTGCCGATCGTGGATTTCCTGGCACGGGTGAACTGAACGAAAGTGTCGGCGGGTTCGAGGGCGCTACAGACTCATCGCAAACAGCTTCTCATACTCCGCCGGGCCCACCTTGATCGCATTGCTCGCCGTTGCGAGATCGCTCACCGCGTAGTCGAGGCTCGGCGCGAGGTGTTCGTCCTTCACGCCGATGGCGGAGAGCGAGCCGGGGATGCCGATCTTGCGGTTGAGGTCGGCGATGGCGTCGGCGACGTCGCCATTGGGGCCGAGGCCCATCACCTGACGCAGACGCACGAACTTCTCCTTCATCGCACCCGCTTCCTGGATCTGGCGCAGCGAGTGGGGGAGGATCACGGCGTTGAGCGTGCCGTGGTGCAGGCGCAGATCCTTGATGCGGCCGAGCGCGTGCGAGAGCCCGTGCACCGCGCCGAGGCCCTTCACGAACGCCAGAGCGCCTTCATAGCTCGACATCATCACGTTCCAGCGCGCGTCGCGGTCTGAGCCGTCTTCGACCGCGCGTTCGAGCATGTCCTGACCGATGCCGCGCCACACGCCGTCATAGCCGATGGCTTCGGCGGGCGGATTGTTCACCGGCGAGAGGATCGCCTCGATGCAGTGCGTCATCGCATCCATGCCGGTGGCGGCGGTGAGCGCGGGCGGAAGACCGAGCGTGAGTTCGGGATCGCAGATCGCGACGCTCGGAATGAGCTTCGGGCTGACGAAGGTTTCCTTGCGTCCGTTGTCGAGAATGAGCACGAAGCCGACCGAGACTTCCGAGCCCGTGCCCGCCGTCGTCGGAATGGCGATCACCGGCGGGATCGCGCCGATGAGCTTCGTGCCGCGCTGCGTGCCGCCGTACTTTTCCCAAGGGCCCTCGTGCGTGACCATCAGGCCGACGGCCTTGCCCATGTCCATGGACGAGCCGCCGCCGAGCGCCACGATTCCGTCCGCGCCGGCGGCCTTGTACTGCGCCGCCGCATCGCGAGCGGCGGTTTCGGTGGGGTTGGAGGGCGTGTCCGCGTAGATGCCGGCGGGCTCCATGCCCAGCGCCTCGACCGCGCGATCAAGAAGCCCCGCCGCCTTGATCCCCGCATCGGTGACGATGAACGGCCGCGTGACCTTCTGCGCCTTCAGCGCCGGCCCGAGCTGCTTCAGCGCCCCGAAATCGAAATGGCAGGTGGTGAGGAAGGTCATGACGGGCATGGACGGGCGCTCCTGAGATCGGCCCTGTCCTAGACGGTCTCCCCCGGTGAGAGAAGCGGCCTCCGCGTCGCGGGATTGCCGTTGACGCACCACAGCATCGCGGCGAAACCGGGCGCAACAGGAGTTCGCCCATGAAGCCGCCGCGCCAGTTCTTCGCCCCGCTCGCCGCCGGTGCGCCGCAGCCGTTCCGCGACCTGCCGGTGAAGCTCGAGCGGATGATTCACTTCATCCCGGCACACAACCCCAAGATGCGCGCAAAAGCCAAGGACATGCTCGCCGAGTGCGACGTGTTGCTTGCCAATCTTGAGGACGCGATTCCGGCCGATGAGAAAGTCAACGCGCGCCACGGTCTCATCGAGATGGCGCGGACGGTGGACTTCGCCGGCGCGGGCGTTGGCTACTGGACGCGGATCAATTGTCTCAACTCACCCTGGCATCTGGAAGAGGTGAGCGAGATCGTCGCCGAGGCGGGCGACAAGATCGACGTCATGATCATTCCGAAAGTGGAGGGCGCCTGGGACATCTTCTACATGGACCAGCTTCTCGCAACGCTGGAAGCGAGGCACAAGGTCAAGCGGCCGATCCTGTTGCATGCGCTGCTGGAAACCGCGCAAGGCGTGGTCAACGTGGAATCGATTTGCGGCGCTAGTCCGCGCATGCAGGGCATCTCCCTTGGTCCAGCCGATCTCGCTGCGTCGCGAGCCATGAAGACAACCCGCGTCGGCGGCGGTCATCCGGGCTACCGCGTCATCGAGGACCCCCGCGAGGATGGCGGCGCCCGCGCATCCGCACAGCAGGACCTCTGGCACTATACGTTCGCGCGCATGGTGGACGCGTGTGTGACGCACGGCATCAAGCCCTTCTACGGCCCGTTCGGTGCGTTCGATGATCCCGAAGCCTGCGAGCAGCAGTTCCGCAACGCATATCTCATGGGCTGCGCCGGCGCCTGGACACTGCATCCCTCACAGATCGCCATTGCCAAGAGAGTATTCAGCCCAGACGTGGACGAAGTGCTGTTCGCGAAGAAGATACTTGCCGCCATGCCCGACGGATCGGGTGTCGCGATGGTCGACGGCAAGATGCAGGACGACGCGACCTGGAAGCAGGCCAAGGTCATCGTCGATCTCGCGCGCCAGGTGGCGGCGAAGGACAAGGACATGGCGACGGTTTATGGCTTCTGACATGCGCAACGTCATTGTCATCGCCGCGATGCTCGCCCTCGTCACACCCGCCTTCGCGCAGCCCGCGCCGCCGACCCGCGCCGAACTCCAGCGCGTCGATCGCATCCTCAAGCGCACGCCGCTCATCGACGGGCACAATGATCTGCCGTGGGAAATCGCGGATTCCTTTGGCGGCGATCTTTCGAAGGTCGATCTCGCTGCAGACACACGCACGCTCACGCCGCCGCTGCACACCGACATCGCGCGCCTGCGCGCGGGTCGCCTCGGTGCGCAGTTCTGGTCGGTCTATGTGCCCGCGTCGCTGAAGGGGCGCGAGGCGACGGAAAAGGTTTTCGAGCAGATCGATCTCACGCGCCGCATCGTCGCCGCGCATCCGGAGACGTTCGAGATCGCCAACAGCGCCGACGACATCATCCGCATCCATCGTCGCGGCAGGATCGCGTCTATGTTCGGTATCGAGGGCGGGGAGGCGATCAACGGCAATCTCGCGCTCTTGCGGGAGTTTCGTCGCGCGGGCGTGCTCTACATGACGCTCACGCATTCGTTGACGACGGACTGGGCCGACAGCGCCACCGATGCGCCGAAGCACGGCGGGCTCTCGCCCTTCGGCGAGGACGTCATCCGCGAGATGAACAAGGTCGGCATGCTCGTCGATCTGAGCCACGTCTCGGCGGAAACCATGCACGATGCCTTGCGCGTGACGAAGGCTCCTGTGATCTTCTCGCACTCTTCGGCCTTCGGCGTTGCATCGCATCCCCGCAATGTGCCCGATGACGTCCTGCGCCTGCTGCCGGCGAACGGCGGCGTGGTGATGGTGAACTTCTATCCGGCGTTTCTCTCCGACGCGGTCTGGGACTGGTCCTCGCGCCGCGCGGCCGAGGAAGCGCGGCTGAAGGCCCGCAATCCGGGCAATCCCGATGCGGTGAAGGCGGGGCTTGTGGCGTGGGCTGCGGCCAATGCGCGACCGGCGACGGACATCGCGCTCGTCGCCGATCACATCGAGCACATCCGAAAGGTCGCGGGTGTCGATCACGTGGGCATCGGTTCGGATTTCGACGGCGTGCCGTACCTGCCGACGGGCCTGGAGGGCGTGGAGACCTATCCGGCGCTGTTCGTGGAACTCATGCGCCGCGGCTGGAGCGACGCCGATCTGGCAAAGCTTGCCGGCGGCAATGTGCTGCGGGCGTTGCGGCGCGCGGGAGCCGTCGCCGCGCGGGAGTGAGGATTTGCGGGGCTGCGGCAGGCGTGTCTAGTATCGCGCAGACGTTCAAGCACGAGGGACCACCATGCCCGGCCTGCAGATCTTTCCGCTGCTCCTGATTCCCAGCGTGCTCTACGCGCTGATCGCGGTGCCGGCGGGCGAGAACGTGGCGCAGGCCATGGCGGCAGTGGCGTTCACGATGCCGCTGGCGTCGGGCGCGGTGTGGAGCTTCAGCTGGGGGCATCTCATCCTGCTCGTGGCGGTGGTCACGCTCTTCATCGAGATCCTGAAGTCCACGACGCCTTCTGGCGCGCAGATGGTCGACAACGGCCTCGCGGTCGCGGTCTTCATCGTCAGTTTCATCCTGTTCCTGCTGGTGAAGCCCTTCGGCACTACCGAGTTCTTCATCATCATGCTGATGAGCCTGCTCGATTTCCTGACCGGCTCGGTGATCATGACGCGGGTGTCGCAGCGCACGGTGCAGTACGGCCAGCACTGAGGGGAATCCCCGGGAATGAAACCGCCCGGCGGTTGAGGCGTTTGTCGGGGCGACAGTTCGCCCGAGGCCTCATGATCCTATTTCGCTCCATACCGCTTCTCGCGCTGCCGACGCTGATCTACGCGCTGATGGCGATCCCGATGAACGTGCAGGACGTGCGCTCGACGCTCGACGCCGTGATCTTCAGCATGGCGCTGCCGAGCGGCGATGTCTGGTCCGTGCAATGGGGCCATATCCTTACGTCGGGGGCGGCCGTGCTGCTGATGATCGAGATCGTCAAGTCCGCGCGCGCGGCGACGAGTTCGCTTGTGGAAAACGCGCTCGCGCTGCTGCTCTTCACGCTGCAGCTGATCCTCTTCCTGCTCGTCGGCGGCTTCGGCACAACGGATTTCGCCGCCATCATGATCATGACGCTGATCGACTTCACGGCCGGCGCGATGGTGATGATCTACGCCACGCGGCGCGACGTCCACTACAACAACGCCTAGGGCTTCTTCTTCGCGAGCGGGTGCTTGGTCTCGACGAGTTCGCGCAGGCGACCCTCGGCCACGTGCGTGTAGATTTGTGTCGTGGCGATATCGGCATGGCCAAGCAGCGTCTGCACCGTGCGCAGATCCGCGCCGCCTTCCACAAGATGCGTCGCAAACGCGTGACGCAGCACGTGCGGCGTCACGCGCGCAGGATCTATATTGGCGCGCTGCGCGCAATCCTTCAGCAATTGCACGATGCGGTGGCGGGTCAATTTTCCATCGGCGGCGGAGCGGGAAGGAAACATCCACTTCTGAGCCCGCTCGCGCGCGCCCGGCGCCTTCGGCAGCAGGCCTTCCCGAGCGGCGAGATACTCACGCAAAGCCGCGACCGCACGATCATGTAGCGGCGCGAGGCGTTCCTTGCCGCCCTTGCCCATCACCATCATGAAATTCACGCCCGGCTTAGGCGCGGACTTCAAGGGAAGTCCGACGAGTTCGCTGACGCGCAATCCCGATGCGTAGAGCATTTCCACGATGGCGCGGTCGCGCAGGGTGACGGCGGGATTTTCCACGGTCGTGGCGGCGATGAGGCGCTCGATTTCGTCGAGCGACAGCGTCTTCGGCAGCGAGCGCCCGCGGCGCGGCGCTTCGAGGCGCGTGGTCGGATCGTCCGCGCGATGCCGGTCGAGCAGGAGGAAGTGATAGAACTGCCGGAGCGCCGAGATGCGCCGTGCGGCCGTGGCGGCGGAGAGCCCGCGTCGCGAGAGACCGGCGGTGTACTTTTCGAGGTCCCGCGCATCGGCGTCGCGCAGCGCACGGGGTATTTCGGCGGCCGCGTCCTCCAGATCGCGCCGATAGGCGAGCAACGTGTTCTTCCGCGCGCCGCGTTCGGCGGACAGCATTTCGAGAAAGGCGTCGATGAGGCCCGCGTCGCCGACGGTCATCGCGCCTTTGGCCATGCGATCAGCGCGCCTGTCCGCCGATGATCGCTTCCACCGCGACCGCGCGCGCCGCTTCGCCTATGCCCGCATCCCGCATCGCGGTGATGACGATGACGAGTTCCGTAGCGTCGAGAGACTCCGCGCCGTCCCCGAGCGCCAGCGCGGCGTGAATGGCGACTTCGCCGGCGGCGCGTCGTGCGGAGGCCGCAGAAAGCTGCGCCATCAGACCCGGATCGGGCTTGCGTCCAACGGCGGCAGGCGTGCGCGCCAGGAACGCTTCAGCATTCGCGCCGATCGGCATGCCGAGCGCGACGAGCGCGCGCAGATCGCGGCTGGCCAGGCGTGCGCCGGCGGGGCCCGCCAGTTCGATGCGCCGGTCCGCAAACGCTGCGACATTCGTCGTGTCGTTGGTGCCGGCGGCGAGCGCGAGATCGAGAATGGTGAGCAGCGGAACGTTGGCCGGGGCGAGATCGGCCGCCGCGCGCCAGGTCTGCGCGGTGCGATAGTCACCGGTGGCGAGGGCCGCGCGCGTGAACGTCGCGGCGGCGGGCGCGGTCCCGACCTCGGCGCGCATGTTGGCGATTTCCGGCGCGAAGAGACGCGCCATGGCGGCGAACTCGCCGTGCGGTTTGGCGCGCTTCAGCCCGCTCTCGATGGCGAGCGCCTGCGCGTAGGGATTGGCCGCCGCTTCGACTTCGTCGACGGCTGATGCGATCACCGCCGCGCCGCGCACGGCGCCCTGACCGCGCACGGCGGCGCGGGCGATGGTGGGCGTGATCGTGTTCTGGCGCAGGGCTTTTGCGGCGGCTTGCACCCGGAGCGCAGGCGTGGCGTTCTCGTCGCGCGCGACCATGGACAGCGCAAAGGCCGATGCGTTCAGAAGGCCGTTCTGCGGCGGCGCGCGCAGTTTCGCCGCAAGCGATGCGGCGGCGTTCAGCGAGGTGTCGTAGCGCGCAACCGCCGCACGCGCGGGCGGAACGCCGTTGATCGTGGCGATCACCGAATTGAACCACACGTCGTTGGCGCCGGCCGCGCGCGCCACTTCCAGCGCAAGGTCGGCGGCCTCCTTTTCGCCTGCAGCTGCAACGCAAAGCGCGCGCAGGCGCAGCACGAAGGGCGGCGGCGTATCGGCGTTGATGCCTTCGGCGCGACGGCATGCGTCGTTCAGTCGTCCGCGCGCGAGGTCGGCCTGCGTCGCGTAGAGCACGATGCCAGGATCGCGCTTGGCTTCGCCGGAGCCGGACACCATTGAAACGATTTCGTCGGCAAGCCCGAGCCGCGCCAGCGCTTCGTAGCGTTTGCGCGCCGCGATGATCGTGTCGCCGGGCGGCGCCTGTGACGGGGAGAGGAGCGCCTGTCGCGCGAGGCGCGCGCCGGCGGGCGAACCGATGTTGGTGGTCACGCGGTCGAATAGAAGGCCGAGCGCGGTCGGATCGCTCTGGCGCCAGAGATCGCGCGGCAACGCCTGATCGCGCGAAACCGCGCCGACGGCCCACGGATCGAGCTCCGCGAGCGAACCCTGTTCGATGGATTGCGATGAGGCCGCGTGCGGCGCTGCAATGGCTGCTCCCGCCAGCAACGCAACCATCGCCGCGCCGCAGAGGCGCCTAGCTCTTGAACGCATCAGGCAGCTCGATGCGCTTTTCGCTGCGCTGCGGATCGACGTTGTCGGCCACGTTCATCAGATAGACGAAGCCGAAAACCACCGCGATCCCGGCCACGCCGAGGAGGATCATGCCGGTGCGCGGGCTCATGCCCGGCCCCCTGCGCCTGCGTCGTCTCACGTGCCCGCTTCCTCATGCTTAACGCGTCGCGAATCTGGCGACGTTGCGATGCAGCGAGATTGACCGCAAAATGCGGCGAGTTTCCAGCCGCGCCTCTCATTTGCGCAGGTTGGGCCGGACGATGGGTCTGGAAAGAACAGGAGTAGAACGTGACAGGCGGCGGCGGGACGGCGGAACCCCTCGGGGATATCCACAGCGTCGCGTCCGCCCTCGTGGTGGACCGCCCGATCGTGCTCGTGGGCCTGATGGGCGCGGGCAAGACCACCGTGGGGCGTCGCCTCGCAGCGTTGTTGCGCCTGCCGTTCGTCGACGCCGACGAGGAAATCGAGAAAGCCGCGGGTCTGAAGATCGCCGAAATCTTCGCGATGCACGGGGAAGAAGAGTTCCGGCGCGGCGAGCGTCGCGTGATCGCACGTCTCCTGCACGGCCCGCCGCAGGTGCTCGCCACCGGCGGCGGCGCCTTCATGAACGACGAGACGCGCGCACTGGTGCTGGCGCATGCGACTTCGGTGTGGCTGCGCGCCGACCTCGACGTGCTGATGCGGCGCGTCGAGAAGCGCGACAACCGCCCGCTGCTCAAGCAGGGCGATCCCCGCGCCACCATGGAACGCCTCATGGCGGAGCGCTATCCCATCTACGGAGAAGCAGACCTCGTGGTCGATTCCAACAACGGTCCGCACGCGTCGGCGGTGACTGCCGTGATCCGCGCGCTGGCGGCGCGTGCTGCAGTTGCAGGCGCAGCGCCATGACCAGCGAACGAAAGGTGCGCGTCGCGCTCGATGCGCGCAGCTATGACGTGGTGATCGGCAGCGGTCTGCTCGCGGACGCTGGCGTGCGCGTCGCGCCGTTTGCGCCGGGGCGAAAGGCGGCAGTCGTCGTCGACGAGACGGTGGCGGCCCTGCATCTGCCGGCGTTGCTGGAAGGCTTGAAGCAGGGTGGCATTGACGCGCACGCGATCGTTCTCCCAGCCGGGGAAGGGCAAAAGAGCTTTCTCGGCCTCGAATTGCTGTCGGATCGATTGCTGACCCTTGGCCTTGAACGCCGCGATCTCGTCATCGCCTTCGGCGGCGGCGTGATCGGCGATCTAGCGGGGCTTACGGCAGGGCTTCTCAAACGCGGCCTCGACTTCGTGCAGATCCCGACCACGCTGCTCGCACAGGTGGACAGTTCCGTCGGCGGCAAGACGGCGATCAACGCAGCGGCGGGCAAGAACCTCGTCGGCCTTTTCCATCAGCCGCGTCTGGTGCTCGCCGATCAGGACGTGCTGGCGACGCTGCCCGAACGTGAGCGACGCGCGGGCTATGCGGAGATCGTGAAGATCGGCCTGATCAACGATGCGCCCTTCTTCGACTGGTGCGAACGCGAGGGCGCGCGTGTCATTGCGGGCGGCGACGCCGGCGTGTTTGCCACCGCACACGCCATCGAGATCGCTGTCGATGCAAAGGCGAAGATCGTCGCGGCGGACGAACGCGAAGGCGGCGTGCGGGCGCTGCTCAATCTCGGCCACACGTTTGCACACGCGATCGAAGTGGAATCGGGCATGGACGGTTCGATCCTGCACGGTGAAGCGGTGGGTTGCGGACTGGGCCTCGCCTTCGGCTTTTCGGCGCAGCTCGGTCTGTGCGATACGGCGGTCGCGGAGCGTGTCACCGCGCACCTGCGCGCAACCGGCTTCGAGACGGAACTTTCACGTCTGCCGGGCGCGCCGTTCACGGCCGAACGCCTCGTCGACGCGATGATGCACGACAAGAAGAATGAAGGCGGCGCGCTGACCTTCATTCTCGCACGCGGCATCGGAGAGGCTTTCGTCGCGCGCGACGTCGCCCCCGAACACGTGCATGCTTTCCTGCGCGAACGCCTCTAGGAACAGAAAATGCTATCCGCGATCCCGATTGCGGCGACGGTCATCGCCGTGCTCATCCTGCTCAATGCGTTTTTCTCCATGGCGGAGACGGCGCTGACGGCGGCGTCGCGGGCGCGCATGCTCAGCCTCGAAAAGGACGGCGACAAGGCCGCCAAGCGCGTCGTCGCGCTCATGGAAAACCGCGAGCGCATGATCGGCGCGATCCTGCTCGGCGCGAACTTCGTGACGATCGCGGCCTCCGCCATCGCCGCGACGATCTTCACGGCCATGTACCCCGAGTACGGACCGTTGATTTCCACGCTCGTGCTGACGCCCTTGCTGCTGATCTTCGGCGAGGTGCTGCCCAAGACCTGGGCGATCACCAGCGCCGACCAGCTCGCGCGCATCGTGTCGACGCCGGTGACGTGGATGGTGCATGGCCTCTCGCCCATCGTGACGGGCGTGCAGTGGATCGTACGCCAGGCGCTGAGCCTGATGGGGGTGAAAGTCGCCGAGGGCATCGATGTCCTTGCGGCGCGGGAAGAAATTCTCGGCACCGTGGAGCTTCATGCGGAAGAGGGCGCCGTCGACAGCGACGTGCGCGATCGCTTGAAGGGTGCATTTGCGCTCGGCGATCTCACCGTCGAGGACGTCATGGTGCACCGCAAGTCGATGAAGACCATCGACGCGGCGCTGCCGGCGCGCGAAATCCTCGCGCAGGCGATGGCGAGTTCGCACACGCGTCTGCCGGTCTGGCGCGACAATCCGGAGAACATCGTCGGCGTTCTGCACGCGCGCGATCTTCTGCGCGCGATCTCCGAAAAGGGACGCGACGGTCTCGTCATCGACGAGGTGCTGCGACCTGTATGGTTCGTGCCCGAGACCACGTGGGCGGAAGACCAGCTCGCGGAGTTTCTGAAGCGCCGCGAGCATTTCGCCATTGTGGTGGACGAATTCGGCGCGCTGGAAGGCCTCGTGACGCTGGAAGACATCATCGAAGAGATCGTCGGCGACATCAAGGACGAGCACGACGTGCCGTTCACTGGCGTGCGCCCGCAGCCCGACGGCAGTGTGAACGTCGATGGCACAGTGCCGATCCGCGACCTCAACCGTGCGATGGACTGGGACCTGCCCGATGACGAAGCCGTCACGGTGGCGGGCCTCGTGATCCACGAAAGCCAGACCATTCCCGATCCGGGGCAGGTCTTCACCTATCACGGCTACCGCTTTGAAATTCTGCGCCGCAACCGCAACGCGATCGCCGCGATGCGGATCGAGCGCGAGGACGTGGACGAAGACGCCAAATAGACTCGCGTCTTTTGGGGAACAGTCCATTTCCGTCATTGGTACCTCCGTTGCTTGAAGCTGCGTGCTGCGAGACCTAAGTCGCGATGTACGCGACAGGCGCGGAGGAGACGTCCCATGAAGCTCTATTATTCACCCGGATCGTGCGCGATGGCGCCGCACATCGCGGCCACGGAATCGGGCGTGAAGCTTGATCTCGTGAAGGTCGACCTGCGCGCGCACAAGAACGAGAACGGCGACGACTACTACGCCATCAATCCGCGCGGCTACGTGCCGCTGCTCGAGCTCGACGACGGCACGCGCCTGACCGAAGCCAACGTGCTCATCCAGTATATCGCCGACGAGAATCCCGAGAGCGGCCTCATGCCGAAGGATCGCCTCGGTCGCACAAAGATGAAGTCGGCGCTCACGTTCGTGGCGACGGAACTGCACAAGGGCTTCGGTCCGCTGTGGGATCCCTCCGCGCCGGCGGAGACGAAGGCCGCCGCCAAGACAAGGCTCGGCAAGCGCTTTGACGAGATCAACGGGACGCTCGCCAATCAGCAGTACATGGCGGGCGATCAATTCACGGCGGTCGACGCCTACGCGTTCCCGGTCATCAATTGGGCCAACTACCACCAGATCGACCTGAAGCAGTGGCCCAACATCGCCGCCTACATGCAGCGCGTCGGCGCGCGGCCGAAGGTGCAGGAAGCGATGAAGGCCGAAGGGTTGATGTAGCCATCGCGTCCACCCTCTCCCGTTCGCGGGGGAGGGTTGATTGCGCGGGCGCCGCGGTTGAAAAGCGGTCCTCGATTTCGGAAGGATCACCGCCATGAAAACCCGCGCCGCCGTCGCCTGGGAAGCGTCGAAACCGCTGACCATCGAAACCATCGATCTCGCGGGCCCGAAGGCGGGCGAGGTGCTGGTGGAGATCAAGGCGTCGGGCGTGTGCCACACGGACGCCTACACGCTGTCGGGCCTCGACTCCGAGGGGCTTTTCCCATGCGTGCTCGGCCATGAAGGCGCAGGAATCGTGCGTGATGTCGGCGCGGGCGTGACGAGCGTGAAGGCGGGCGATCACGTCATTCCGCTCTACACGCCCGAGTGTCGCGGCTGCAAAACCTGCCTCTCGCAGCGCTCCAATCTCTGTACGTCGATCCGCGCGACGCAAGGGCGGGGCGTGATGCCGGACGGTGAGAGCCGCTTCAGCGCGGACGGCAAATTCGTCGCGCACTATATGGGTTGTTCGACGTTCTCGAATTTCACGGTGCTGCCGGAAATCGCCGTGGCGAAAATCCGCGAGGACGCGCCGTTCGACAAGGTCTGCTACATCGGCTGCGGCGTGACGACGGGCATCGGCGCAGTGATCTGGACGGCGAAGGTCTGGGCCGGCGCCAATGTCGTCGTGTTCGGTCTCGGCGGCATTGGCCTGAATGTCATTCAAGGCGCCCGCATGGTCGGCGCGGACAAGATCATTGGCGTCGATCTCAATCCTAAAAAGGTCGAACTCGCGAAGAAGTTCGGCATGACGCATTTCGTGAACCCCGATGAAGTCGGGCGCGACAAGGTGGTGGAAGCGATCGTCGACCTCACCGGCGGCGGCGCGGACTTCTCGTTCGAATGCATCGGCAACACCACGACCATGCGTCAGGCGCTCGAATGCTGCCACCGCGGCTGGGGCGAGAGCATCATCATCGGCGTCGCGCCCTCGGGCACGGAGATATCGACGCGTCCGTTCCAGCTCGTCACGGGGCGCGTGTGGAAGGGCTCGGCGTTCGGCGGCGCGCGCGGCCGCACCGACGTGCCGAAGATCGTCGACTGGTACATGGACGGCAAGATCAACATCGACGATCTTGTCACCCACGTCATGCCCGTGGAGAAGATCAACGACGCGTTCGATCTCATGCACGCGGGGGAGAGTATCCGGAGCGTGGTGACGTTCTGAGGTCGAGTGCCCTCCCCCGTTAGCGGGGGAGGGACGGCTTGAGTGCAGCGAAAGCAGGGTGAGGGCCCGGTCTCACAAGACGAGACTCGTTCTGCACCACTGCGCCCTCACCCTGACCGTTTCGCGATCTGTCCCTCTCCCGCCAGCGGGAGAGGGTTAGAACGCCGCTTTCACTGCAAACCTCACGCTGCGCCCCGGACGCGGCAGCACGTCCTTGAGAAAGCTCACATGTTCGCGGGCTTCCTCGTCGGTGAGGTTGCGGCCGTCGATCACGAATCGGACATCGTCGCTCACCTTCCACGTCACACGCGCGTTGTAGAGCGTGTAGCCGCCGGTTGAAGATTCAAAAGCGGCGATGCGATCCTGTTCCGCCACATCAACGGCTTCCACGCGCGCGCCGAATGCACGCCAGTCTGCATCAAGCCCCACCGTCAGCGTGCGCGGAGGGATGCGCGGGAGATTGCCGCCGCCGTCGAATTCCGCGCGCACCAGATCGAGCGCGGCGTCGCCGCTGAGCGTGAAGTCGCCGTGCGTGTAGAGATCGGCGCCGGCCGATATTTCGCCGCCGGTAAACACCGCGTCGCGCGCGACATAGGTGAAGAGCGGCAGGGTCCCTTCGCCGGGCGCGACGAGGGCAGGGTCCTCGAAGGTCTCGGTCGATTCCACGAAGACGAGGCCGCTGTCGACCAGCGCGATGTAGTCGGCGTAGTCGGCGCGATAGAGGTTGAGTTCGAAGCGTGCGCGCGCCGTCGCATAGCGCAGGGAGGCCTCGATGGTCGTCGCGGTTTCCTTGTCGAGCGTCGTGCCGCCCAGTTCGTAGGCTTCTGTGGCGATGTGCGGGCCGTCGGCGAAGAGTTCGACGGCGGTCGGCGCGCGTTCCGTGCGGGCAAGCGTCGCGCCGAGGAACCAGTTCGTCGCGGGACGCATGAAGACGCCGGCCGAAACACTGGTGGCGGTGAAGTCGAATTCGCCGGCGAGCACGTTGTCGAGCTTGCGCTGTTCCAGGCGCGCACCGCCTTCCACGCCCCACACGCCGGTATCCCAGCGCTCCACGACGAAGGCGCCGAGATCGCGGGTCGTGGTGGCGGTGAGGAATGCTTCGTCGCCAACGGCGGCGAAGTCTGTGCTCGAACCCTGGATGCCGACGGCGCCGTCGAGCTTGTCGCCGAATCCGTTGTGGTGCGTCTCGAGGCGCAGTTCGTAGCCCTCGTTCGTGAACGTGGTGGCGACATCGCCCGTGTCTTCCACTTCCTGGTGCGTGTAGTCCGACCACTGCAGGCCGTAGTCGATGCGATCGAACGGCCCGAGCGCCACACGGAAATCGCCGCGCGATTCGATGCGCGTCTGTTCGAGTTGGATCTTGCCGCCTAGGGGCGAGCCCGCGTCTTCCGGCGGCAGGCCGTATTCGGATTCGAAGCGCTTTACGGCGAGGCCGGCAAAGCCCCAGTCGCGCACGAGCGACACGCCACCGGTGTAGGTGTCGAGTTGCGTGAAGGAGTTCGGCGCTTCGCCGCTGATTTCGGTTTCGCCCGGCGGCAGCGGATCGGCAGCGCGTCGCGCGGCGGAGCGCGTGAAGCCGGGAATCTCGTAGTTTTCCGTTTCGCGGTGGCCCACACCCAGGCGAAACACGAGCGCACCGGCGGCGAAATTGCCCGACACCTCGCCCTGCAATCCCTGATCGCCAGTGGTGTACGCAAGCAGTCCGTCGACGCGGTAGCCGTTCTCCGGCGACGTGCGCGGGATCGAACCGTCGATGACGTTGATCACGCCGCCCACCGCGTTGCCGCCATAGGCGAGCGCCGCTGCGCCGCGCAGCACTTCGATGCGTTCGGCGTCGAGGCCGTCTGCGGTGACGGCGTGGTCAGGGGAGGCGGAGGACGCGTCGATGGCGCCGATGCCGTTCTGCAGGATGCGCACGCGGTCGTCGCCGAGGCCGCGGATGATGGGGCGGCTGGCGCCGGCGCCGTAGAAGGTGCTGGCGACGCCCGGGATCTGCGCGACCGTCTCGCCGAGGCCGCCCACCATGGTGTCGACGATGGCGTCGCGGTTGAGGACCTCAACGCCCTGCAGGCTTTCGATGCGCGAGCCTTCCAGCGGGGCGGTGACCACGATTTCCTCTTCCGACGCCGCGCGGAGCTGCTGCGCCAGCGCCGCCGCCGGGCTCGCCGCCACCATTCCGATCATCATCATCCAGCGCGCCGACATGCCTGCTCCGATCGCCATACAAGATAGCGTAACGTTACAAGATAACATTGCGGTGTCAAATCGCCCAAATCGTCGCTCGGCGGCGGTTCAAGTCGGGCTTAACCGACGCATCATATAATCCCGATGTTTCTGGTGAGGATTAAGCGACAGGATTTGGACACGGCAGGGCGCCAGTTTCTGGGCGTTGCGTGGGAGCACACATGAAATCGCACATGACGCGTCGGACCGCGCTTTCCAGCCTCGCGGCCGGCGCTGCGGGGTTGGCGCTTTCGGGATGCGGCGGCGGTGACGGCGGTGCAAAGCTGCTGAACGTGTCCTTCGATCCCACGCGCGAGTTCTACGCCGCATTCAACACGCTCTTCCAGGCCGAGTGGGCCAAGGTCGGGGCGGATCGCAAGGTGACGATCAGCCAGTCGCACGGCGGATCGGGCAAGCAGGCGCGCTCCATGATCGACGGGCTTGCCGCTGACGTCGTGACACTCGCGCTCGCCCACGACATCGACCAGATTGCGGCGCGGGGTTTGCTCGCACGCAACTGGCAGACACGTTTGCCCAACAACAGCGCGCCGTACACGTCGACGATCGTGTTCCTCGTGCGCAAGGGCAATCCCTGGCGCATTCGGGACTGGGGCGATCTCGTGCGCAACGGCGTACAGGTCATCACGCCCAACCCGAAGACGTCGGGCGGCGCACGCTGGAACTATCTTGCTGCATGGGCGTGGGCGCTGCGCCAGCCGGGTGGTTCGCCTGACACCGCGAAAGCCTTCGTGCAGAAACTGTTCGCCAACGTGCCGGTGCTCGATACGGGCGCGCGGGGCTCCACGACGACGTTCGTGCAGCGCCGCATCGGCGATGTGCTGCTGGCGTGGGAAAACGAGGCGCACCTCGCGCGCGCCGAACTCGGGCCGAACGAAGTCGACATCATCATTCCGTCCGTGAGCATTCTCGCGGAGCCGACGGTGGCGGTGGTCGACAAGAACGTCGATCGCGCAGGCACGCGGTCGATCGCGGAAAGCTATCTGCGACTATTGTACGCGGACTTCGCGCAGGACCTGGCCGCCAAGCATCACTTCCGGCCGCGCAACGCTGCGATCCTCGCGCGCTACGCACAGAAGTATCCATCCATTCCGCTCGTCACCATCGACGATACGTTCGGCGGTTGGGCGGATGCACAACGCACGCACTTCGCCGAAGGCGGCGTGTTCGACCAGATTTCTACGCGGCGCTGAACTCCCTTCCCCCTCGTCCAGCGTCGCAGGCGGGAGCGGTCCAACGTGAAAGGCTGTTCCCGCCCAGTTTTCTCAACGCAAAAGGATCGAGGCGCTTTCGCGTCTCGATCCTGATGAGATGAAAGTCCAGAACTTTGCCGGGTTCTAGAAGGGCAAGGCCTGGCGTTCGCGCGAGTAGGACTGGTAGCCGACATTCGCACCGAGACGGAGGCCGACACCGGAGCGCATGGGCGCGAGAGTGATGTCATTGGCGCGCGCATAGCTCACACCGACGCCGCCGACGAGATAGGCGCTGCCGCTAACGCCAGGAAAGCGCTGGTAGATCTGGTCGCTGTCGGAGAGGCCGTACACGAGCGTGAAGACCTTCGAGGCGTTTGCGCCGGTGTCAAAGCCGATGGACGGACCCTGCCAGAAGACCTTGCGCACCTGGCCGTTCTTCAGGCGCAGGTCGCCTTCGCCGATGCGCAGACCCACGCCGATGGCACCGGAAATTTCTTCGCCGCGGATATAGCCCGTCGGGCGACCGTTTTCGCGGAACACGCGCTCGATGGCCTGACCTGCGGCGTCTGCCGTGATGCCGAAGAAATCGGCTGCCGCGTCGACGATCTCGCTTTGTTCGTAGGTCGGTTGCGTGGCCGGGGTGCTGGTATTGGTCGCGCTTGTGTTCCTAACATTGGAGTTTCTGCCGTCACTGGTTCCCGCGCAGCCGACCGCGAGAAGCAATGACGCGCTTACAAGCAGCGCGCGTGTGTAGTTGGACATGGCCTGAAGCCTCCTTGATGGGACAGGGAGGAAATGCGTCGGCCGGCCGGCGGTTCCCGATGCGCATCTTCAGAAGGGAAGGATGTGCCGGGTGCGCGAGTAGACCAGATATCCGACGTTGGCCCCGCCGCGCAGGCCGACGCCGGCCCGGATCGGCGCGAGCGTCACGCCTTCGGCCGCCTGATAGTTCACGCCAAGGCCCCCGATCACGTAGGCCGACCCTTCGACGCCGGGATAGCGCTTGTAGATCTGCTCTGCGGTGGTCATGCCGTAGACGAGCGTGAAGACCTTCGACGCGTTGCCGCCGAAGTCGAAGCCGAAAGACGGGCCCTGCCAGTTCACGACGGCGCGCTCGCCCGTTTTCAGGAAGAGATCGCCCTTGCCGTAGCGCAGGCCGATGAGCCAGGCGCCGGCGCCTTCGCGACCGGTGATGTAGCCGACAGGCCGGCCCTGTTCGCGGAACACGCGCGCGACAACGGCGGCGCCCCCGCCGGCGGCGCTGTCGAAGAAGTCCTCCGCCGCCTGCACGACTTCGTCTTCGGAGAAGGTGTTGTCCGGTTGCGGGGCGGGGGCGGGTGGCGCGGGATAGGTGGTGGTCGTGGTCGCGTAGGGATCCGGCGTCTGGGCATGCGCCATACCGAGAGCGGCGGCAGGCAGTGCCACGGTCAGGCCAAGGGCGATGTCGCGACGGGTCGGCATGGGCGGTCCTCGAACGGAAACAGTCGGACCGAAGCCTATACGGGCGCTGCTGCGGACGCGAGCGAGCGCGCCAGCGGGGAGGTGAATCCGCCGCAATGTCCCTTGGGCGTCGCCGCCTTGGCGGGGGCGGGGGGCGGTGTTACCTCCCGCGCCATGTCATTTCCCATCGACCGCATCCGCAATTTTTCGATCGTGGCGCACATCGACCACGGCAAATCGACCCTGTCGGACCGGCTGATCCAGTTCACGGGCGGCCTGCAGGCGCGCGAGATGAAGGAGCAGGTCCTCGACTCGATGGACATCGAGCGCGAGCGCGGCATCACCATCAAGGCCCAGACCGTCCGCCTCGACTACAAGGCCCATGACGGCCTCGACTATGTGCTGAACCTCATCGACACCCCCGGCCACGTGGACTTCGCCTATGAGGTGAGCCGCAGCCTCGCCGCGTGCGAAGGCGCATTGCTTGTCGTCGATGCATCGCAGGGCGTGGAAGCGCAGACTCTGGCCAATGTCTATCAAGCGCTCGACAACAATCTGGAAATCGTCCCCGTCCTCAACAAGATCGATCTCCCCGCCGCCGAGCCCGATCGCATCCGCGACCAGATCGAGGACGTCATCGGCCTCGACGCCTCCAACGCCGTCCTCATCTCCGCGAAAACCGGCATCGGCATCGAGGACGTGCTGGAAGCCATCGTCACGCGCCTGCCGCCGCCCAAGGAAGGCGACGCGACCAAGCCGCTGAAAGCCATGCTCGTGGACGCCTGGTACGACGCGTATATGGGCGTCGTCGTGCTCGTGCGCGTCATCGACGGCGTGCTCAAGAAGGGCATGCGCATCAAGATGATGCAGACCGACTCCACCTACGGCGTCGACAAGGTCGGCGTCTTCCGCCCGAAGGCGCAGGACGTCGACGATCTCGGCCCCGGCGAAATCGGCTTCCTCATCGCCAACATCAAGGAAGTCGCCGACGCGCGCGTGGGCGACACCATCACCCTCGAGAAGGGCGGCGTCACGACCGCGCTCTCGGGCTTCAAGCCCGCGCAACCCGTGGTCTTCTGCGGCCTCTTCCCGACGGATGCGGCGAATTTCGAAGACCTGCGCGCCGCCATGGGCCGCTTGCGCCTCAACGATGCGAGCTTCTCGTATGAAATGGAGACGTCCGCCGCGCTCGGCTTCGGCTTCCGCTGCGGCTTTCTTGGATTGCTGCACCTGGAAATCATCCAGGAGCGGCTGACACGCGAGTTCAATCTCGACCTCATCGCGACCGCGCCGAGCGTCGTTTACAAAGTCCACATGAACGACGGCGAAATCCGCGAACTGCACAACCCCGCCGACATGCCCGACACCACGCGCATCAACGAAATCCACGAGCCGTGGATCAAGGCCACCATCCTCACGCCCGACGAATATCTCGGCGCCATCCTCAAGCTCTGCCAGGATCGCCGCGGCGTACAGCGCGATCTCTCCTATGTCGGCGCGCGCGCCATGCTGATCTACGAACTGCCGCTCAACGAAGTGGTGTTCGATTTCTATGACCGGCTGAAGAGCGTCTCGAAGGGCTATGCCTCCTTCGATTACGCGATCGAGGACTACAAGCCCGGCAATCTCGTGAAGATGTCGATCCTCGTGAACGACGAGCCGGTCGACGCGCTCTCCATGCTCGTCCACGCCGGTCGCGCCGAACAGCGCGGGCGCGTGATGTGCGAGAAGCTCAAGGAGCTGATCCCGCAGCATTTGTTTAAAATACCAATTCAAGCCGCGATTGGCGGCCGCATCATCGCGCGCGAAACCATCTCAGCGCTGCGCAAGGACGTGACCGCGAAATGCTACGGCGGCGACATCTCCCGCAAGCGCAAGCTCCTCGACAAGCAGAAAGAGGGGAAGAAGAAGATGCGGCAATTCGGGAAGGTGGATATTCCGCAAGAGGCGTTCATCGCGGCGTTGAAGATGGATGAGGATTGAGGGGGTGGCTGAAGAGTCCCAATCCATTCTTGGGAAGGTCGTAGCGGGGGTGTTCGCGATCGCTGGCTTAGTTGCGATCAAGGTGCTTTTTTTCGGCGCTCATCATGTTGATGACGTGGGCCGGCATCTGGTTCGTCCCGCCGAGCGCGCAGTTGCTGCAACAGATGATGTTATTCGCGGCGCCAAGAATGGCGCCAAAGGCCCACTCGATGATCTTGAGCGAGCTGGAGCAACATCTTCCGATGATCTCGGTGGTGGGCTGCTGGCGCAGAAGCCCACGACGACTTCTTCGCAGGTGACCACCAGCGAAGGACCAGATGCTGCTGATGTTGCAGGGGAGTTCGCGACCGGCGTCGCCGAGGACAAGCTGAAGTCGTCCCTTCAGAATTCTGATGATGAAGAAAGCTCGATCATTCAATCGAGAGCCAAGCGAAGTGTTCCTTCTCCCCCGTGAGGGGGAGAAGGGGGAGTTTAGAGGTCGAAATACGGGGATTCTCACGTCGCAATCCGACCGGGTCCCGCACGGCGCCATGCTCCACTCTTTCAGAGGAGCACCCCCATGGCCAACGCCGATCCCCAAGCCCCCGCCACCTATTACCGCCTGACGCCCGAAGCCTGGGCCGAGATCGGCGAGGCCTACAAGCGCGGCGCGACCGCGCGGAAGCTGGCGCAGCGGTGGAAGGTCTCGCCGAGCAGCATCTATCGTCACGCGCGCCTCGGAGGCTGGACCAAGCGCGACAACGCCGAAGCCATCGCGCGCGAGAGCGTGTCGGAGGACGCCGCGCGCGTGGTCGTCGCGGACGCGCGTCGCGGCGCGATGGTCGAAGACATCGAGGCCGCGTTTGCGACGATACGCTGGGATCCCGACGGCACGCCCGCGGATGCGGCCGAACTCGGTCATCTGACGCTCGGTGCGTCGGGCATCGCGCTGCAGCACGGCGATTATCCGCGCGCGCGGGAATTCGCACGGCTGGCGGAGGCCTACCTCCGCATCGCGCCGTCGATCTGGCCGACGCTGCTGACCGTGACGGCGGATGCGGTCATGAATGAACGATACGCCGACTCTCTCTTCAGACAGGAGCCGGACGAGAAGAACATCGTGAAGGAACGCCATTGGCGCCTGCGCGCCGAGGCGCGGAAGAAGTCTGCTGAGGCGGACAGTGCGCAGCGCGCACTGCGTGACAAGCTGGCCGCGTACGAGCGCGCCTACGGTCCCGCGCCGGGATCGCAGGCACCGCCCGCCGATACAACTGAGCTACCGCTGAAGTAATACTTCGATCTTCTTCGCAAAGAGTGCTCAATCTCTCTGCAATCCATGCCTCACCAATAGCGCGCCCTTGAACTTAGGGCGTTCAGTGCACTCCCGTTCGATCTTGGCGCAACGTGCGTGTGTAGCGGGTACAAGTGACGCGAGCCTGTACTGGTCCGGGCGGCCAAAGTCCTAGCGACAAGCTCACTTCGGCGCAGACGAGGCAGCACCGCTTCAAGGGTGATCTCGGGGAGGTGCTTGAGAATGGCATTTCGAGCAGAGTTGCCATTCCAGCCGACAATTTCAGCGGCACGATCAATCACTACTCGTGACAGTTTATGCTGAGCGCGTGGCCGGACCGCGATGATCGGTTTGAATTGCGCCCAAGCGGTTTTGACCTCGAATTCGATCCAATCACTTCGAGAAGAGTATATTCCCGCAAAAGCCAAAACCGCGTCTGATGCAGCGATGCGCCGCCTTAGAGCGGTCTCCAATTCCATGTCTCCGCGCACATGGAGTGGGTTATCCTTTGGAACGGATAGATCGATCCAAGAAAATGGATTCATCCACTCTGCGGAGATCAGGTCAGCGAGGCCGTCACGGTGACCTTCATGGTCCCACGAGTGGCTTATGAACAGGCGCAGAGGCCGAGCAATCACTGGCAAGCCAGACATTCCTCGTAATCCGTCTTGTTCGACGAATAGGCGGCGGCTTCGGCCTTCATGCCTTCGCCTTGCGCGAAGCCGGCGCGTTGCACGCTCTTGGAGCGGCAGTAGTAGAGGCTCTTCACGCCCTGCTCCCACGCCATCCAGTGCAGCATGTGCAGGTCCCACTTATCGACATCGCCCGGCAGGAAGATGTTGAGCGACTGCGACTGGCAGATGAGCGGCGTGCGGTCGGCGGCGAGTTCGATGATCCAGCGCTGGTCGAGTTCGAACGCGGTCTTGAACACCGCCTTTTCGTCGTCGTTCAGGAATTCCAGGTGCTGCACCGAGCCTTCGTTCGCGAGGATCGAGTTCCAGATGTCCTCGGTGTTCTTGCCCTTCGATTCGATGAGCGCCTCGAGATAGGGGTTCTTCACCGAGAACGAGCCCGAGAGCGTCTTGTGCGTGTAGATGTTGGCCGGGATCGGTTCGATGCCCGCCGACGTGCCGCCGCAGATGATCGAGATCGACGCCGTCGGCGCGATCGCGAGCTTGTGGGAGAAGCGCGCCATGACGCCCGCTTCCTGCGCGTCGGGGCAGGGGCCGCGTTCCTGCGCGAGCTTCACGCTCGCCGCATCCGCGCCACGGCGCACATGCTTGAAGATCTTCATGTTCCACGACTTCGCCATCGCGGATTCAAACGGCACGTTCAGCGCCTGCAGGAAGGAGTGGAAGCCCATGACTCCCAGCCCCACGCTGCGCTCGCGATACGCCGCATACACCGCGCGTTCCATTTCCGACGGTGCGCGCTCGATGAAATCCTGCAGCACGTTGTCGAGGAAGCGGAAGATGTCTTCGAGGAAGCCCTCTTCCTTCTCCCATTCGAGGAACTTCTCCGCGTTGAGCGAAGACAGGCAGCACACGGCCGTCCGGTCGCGACCGAGATGGTCGACACCGGTGTGGAGCATGATCTCGGAGCAGAGATTGCTTTGGCGGACCTTCAGACCCAGGCGTTTCTGGTGCGCCGGCATCTGGTTGTTCACGGTGTCGGAGAAGATGATGTAGGGCTCGCCCGTTTGCAGGCGCAGCTCGATGATCTTCTGCCAGATCTTGCGGGCGTCAGTGAGCTTCACGACCTCGTTGTTCTTCGGCGAGCGCAGGCCGAACGGCGTGCCGTCGCGCACCGCGATCATGAACTCGTCGGAGATGTTGATGCCGTGGTGCAGGTTTAGCGACTTGCGGTTGAAATCGCCCGACGGCTTCCGGATTTCGAGGAATTCCTCGATCTCGGGGTGGTGCACGTCGAGATACACGGCCGCCGAGCCGCGACGGAGCGATCCCTGGCTGATGGCGAGCGTGAGGCTGTCCATCACGTGGATGAACGGGATGATGCCGGACGTCTGGCCGTTCTGGCCGACCTTCTCGCCGATGGAGCGCACGCCACCCCAATAGGTGCCGATGCCGCCGCCATTGGAGGCGAGCCAGACATTTTCGTTCCAAGTGTCGACGATGTGGTCGAGGCTGTCGCCGACGCTGTTGAGAAAGCACGAGATCGGCAGGCCGCGATCGGCGCCGCCATTGGAGAGGACGGGCGTCGCCGGCATGAACCAGAGGCGGGAGATGTAGTCGTAGATGCGCTGGCCGTGCTCGAGGTCGTCGGCATAGGCCGTGGCGACCCGGGCGAACATGTCCTGATAGGTCTCGCCGACCAGCAGATAGCGGTCGTCCAGCGTGGTCTTGCCGAAGTCCGTCAGCAGCGCGTCGCGCGACGGATCGGTCTTGATCTTCTTGACGAGGGCCAGTCGATCCTTGACCGCCTTGGGCTTCCCGCGACGGTGATCGGCCAGTCTTGTGGGAGCCGCAGCCACCGCCTCGTTACGAAACATCCGTCTCTCCATTAACCTGTTCTTAACCGGAGTCGCGTTGAGCGCACGCGCTATATCCGGCGGTCGGTGTTTGTCTGTACCGCTACATATAGTGATCCCTGTGTCCTAAGAGTCGGTCAACGGCCCTGGAGGGGGTGGGCAGTTTTTTTCGTGAACAAGGTGTGAAGGGTCTTGGGAAACACGTTAACCCGCCCGGGAAACATCTGAACGGCGCGAGGGGCGCCATGCCCATGCAGCCCATCACCCGTTTCGGCCGGGACGGCGCATGGACAGGCGTTAACGATTGGCGGGAAGGCTCGCTGCGCCGATCGCAGTCGCCTCGGGCGCTGCTGGCGCGGCTGCTGAAAACACCGGCGGGAGGGGCGTCGCGGCGTTCGATTCGCACCGCTGCGCCCCAATATGATCCAACGCCTGTCTCCGTTGGCGCATCTCCTCCCACCTGAACGCGCGCGCGAAGAATCACCTGTGGGCGACGACCCATTGTGTGGATAGTCTGATCACAGGATCGTCATCGCCATGAAATTCAGTTTGCCATCCTGGTTGCGGGTCTCCGCAGCCCTCAGCGCGCTTCGTGCGGCGCCCCGGATGGTCGCACGCTACTGGAAGATGGCGTTCTATCTGGCGGCCTACACGGGCGCCGCCATGATCGGCGGCTATTTCCTGATCCGCGCCACGCTCTGGCAGGTGGCCACACCCGAACGCATCCGCGCCTACGGCACGGCGGTCGTCGATCACGCCTTCGACTGGGCCGACCGGCTGGTACGCGGCGATGCGGCCGTGCGCGCCCAGGCGCAGGAGTGGGTCAAGTTTCCGACCGAGCTCCAGGACCTGGAGATGAACGTCATCGCGCTCTCGCCGACGCCCACCCGCGCCGGCGCCATGACGCAGCTCGATGGCGGCTTTCTGCTCGCGGCGACGGGGGAGGGCGACTTCATCGGCCTCGACACCAACACCGCCGCCCACACGCGCGCCGAGATCACCTCGCCGATCAACCTCGCCACGTTCAAGGCGCACCCCCTCTGGAACACGCCGGGGCTCAACCGCAAGTGGTTCCGCATCAACGACATCTTCGCAGTGAAGCGCGGCGAGGGCGCCTACACGCTCTACGCGACGCACCACTGGTTCACGCCAGAGTGCATGGAGTTTCGCCTCAGCCGCACCGACATCACGATCGATGGCGGGCTCGTGCGCCAGACCGGTGCATGGAAAAAGATCTTCACCGCCACGCCGTGCTTTCCGGTCCTCGGTGATCACGCGAAGGAAATCGCCCCGTTCGCCGGCCACCTCTCGGGCGGGCGCATGCTCGATTTCGACGCGCAGCATCTGCTGATGACGGTGGGCGATCAGTGGGTGTTCGAAGGCCGCGCCGTCGATGTCTCGCAGGACCCCACGGTGACGATGGGAAAGATCCTGCTCGTCGACAAGGAAACGGGAGAGACCTCGATCTTCGCCATGGGCGAACGCAACGCGCAGGGCCTCCTGCGCGATTCACGCGGTCGCATCTGGGAAACAGAACACGGGCCGCACGGCGGCGACGAACTCAATCTCGTGCATGAAGGCTCGAACCTCGGGTGGCCGAAGGTCACCTACGGCGTGAACTACGACATGCGTCCCTGGCCGGGCGCGACGACGGAAGGGCGCCACGAAGGATTTCAGCCGCCGGTCTATGCATGGTTGCCGTCCATCGGCGTCACCAATCTCGTCGAGGCGCCCGGCGACGCATTCCCCAACTGGCGCGGCGATCTTCTCGTCGGCTCGCTGCGTGCGAGCAGTCTCTTCCGCATCCGCCTGGAAGGAAACGACGCCATCTACGCCGAGCAGATCGGGATGGCGGGCCGCGCGGTGCGCGACATCGAGGTGCTGCCGGACGGCCGCATCGCCGTGCTCGACAACCGGTTCGCCATGGTGCTGCTCCGCAACGGCGCAGGCCACGGCAAGGGTCGCATCTACGATGCCGAAAGCGCCACCGTGCCGCACATCGTCGACAACGGGTTGTCGAAGAAACGCCTCGCGCTCGCGCGTCACGGCGCCGAGATTTTCGGCGCCCAGTGCGCGGAGTGCCACAGCCTCGTGGGCGGCGCGAGCGCAGGCCCGCAGCTGCGCAATGTCGCCGAGCGCAATATCGGCGCCGAGGCCGGCTTTGAATATTCCAGCGCCTTGAAGCGCGCGCCCGGTGCGTGGAACGAAGCCGCGCTCGCCCGCTTCCTGGCCGATCCGGAATCGCTCGGCGACACCGTCGCCATGCCCAACCAGGGTCTGACCGCAGGGGACTCCGCAGCCCTCGCCGCCTATCTCGTGGAACTGCGACGCCAGGACCGACGCGGTCGCCAGAAGCCGCACCGGCCGGGCGACGCGGTCGCGGGAACGCCCGGGACCGAAAACCCGCGGGACTGAATCGCGCATCACCGCAGGTGCGTGCGCGTGTGACGCGGGCCTGCTAAACAGCCCCATGACCGAAGCCACAGACGCCCTCATGGTCCATGCCGTTCTGCTGGGCGAGCGCATCGACCTGCGGGGGTTCCGTCCCGAGGGCGTGGTGAGTCCGGCGCCGCTCGCGTGGCGCACGCAGACCGGCGAGCTCGTCGCGCTCTTCCGGTTCGGCGCCATCGTTTTCTTCGGCGTGGAAGGCGCAGCGCAAATCGAGATCATCGAGAGCATCAAGGAGCGCGTCGTCGATCCGTTCGCCGTGCGCGAAACGGAAAGTGCGGTGATCGCCGCCGGCGTCTTCGCGCGCGATCAGGTGACGGGCGATCTCATCGGTCTCATCGACATGTCCGACGAGCGTCTGCTGACCGTGGCCGATGCGCTCGCCAAGAGCGTCGCCCTCGCGCAGGACGAGAAGCAGGTGACAACCGTTTTCGATCGCATCGAGCCGTTCGCGCGCGATCTCTCCCTCACCGGCGGGTCGAGCATCCGCTTCCGCACGCTGGCCTCCATGATGGGCGACGCGCTGAGCGCGCAGGCGCGCATCGTCGGCGGCGTCGAGGTCAGCGACCGGCCCGACATGATGTGGGAACGCCCGGACCTGCAGCGCCTGCATGCGGCCCTCGCCGAGGAATACGAACTCAACGACCGCGCCCGCCTCCTGTCGCAGAAGCTCAAGGTCGTCGAGGAATGCGCGAGCGCGCTGGTGGGATTTGCCGACGCGCGGCGGGCCTATCACCTGGAATGGACGATCATCATCCTGATCGCGTTCGAGATCATTCTCACTTTGCTGGAAAAGGCGGGGGTGATTAGCTGAGATGGTGTCTGGAGCGTGGGCCACCCCGTCCACGTGCTTGTGTCTAAGGCTCGACGCGGACGAGGTCGTCCGCGCTCCAATGCGGCTCCCTTGCTTTTGCGTGCGGACGTCCCTTCAACAACCTGATGTCCCAATCCTCCGCCCAACGCACCCGCGCGATCCTTTCCGTCGCGACGGGCGCGGCCATCATCGGTCTCGCGCCCGTCGGCATGCGGCTTTCCGAACTCGGGCCGCAGGCCACGGCGTTCTGGCGGTTTGCGTTTGCGATCCCGATGCTGGCGCTCATAGCGCTGCTGCTGAAGGCGCCGGCGTCTTCGATGCGCGACACGCGGTTGCTCGTCGTCGCGGGCGCGTGTTTTGCGCTCGACATGGCGCTGTGGCACGCAGCCCTCGGCTACACGACGGTGGCGAATGCGACGCTGTTTTCCAACATGACGCCGATCCTTGCGGCGGCGGCGGGATGGCTCCTGTTCAAGGAGCGCATCGGCCGCGGCTGGCTTGCGGGCGCGGGCATTGCGGTTATCGGCGCGGCGTTGATGTCGCTGTCGCGCGCGCAGGAGGGGCAGGGGACGTTCGGCGGCGATCTCTTGGGGATGGCGTCGGCGGTCTGGTACGCGGCGTATCTGCTGGTGTTGCGCGGCGTGCGCGATCGCGTGGGCGCGGCGATCGCGATGCTGTCGACGACGGCGGCGGCGATGGTCGTGGCGGCGGTTGTGACGGCAGTGATGGGCGAGCCGTTCGTCGTGCCGGACATGACGTGGCGCGGCTGGCTCGTGCTGATCTTCCTCGGCGTGTTCGTGCACACGTTCGGCCAGGGGCTGATCGCCTACGGCCTCGGACAGTTGCCGATCACGCTGTCGACGGTGCTGCTGTGGGTGCAACCCGTTTCGGCGGCGGCGTTCGGCTGGGTGCTGTTCGGCGAAAACCTCAACGCCGCCGGCATTCTCGGCGCCGCCATGATTCTGGCGGGCGTCTTCGTCGTGCAGCGCGCGCGCAGCTAGTCACGACGCGTCAGCGGCTGAAACCAGCGTGGCGCGGCGGTCTCCACGCCCGTGCGCTTTTTCCCGAACTGCGGCATCGCGAAGTACACCGTCTCTGCGCGGCCGATGAGATTGTCCATCGGCACGGGCCCCATGCCGTCCCAGCGGCTGTCGAGGGAGTTGTCGCGATTGTCGCCCATCGCGAAGACGTGGCGCGGCGGCACGACGTAGGGGCCGAAATCGTCGAAGGCCTCGAAGTCGGAGAATTCGTGGATTGCATGCGTGACGCCGCCGGGCAGATCCTCGGTGTAGCGCGCGGCGGTTTCCAGCGCGCCGCCCTGCGCCACGCGCACGATGGAACGACCGTCCAGTCGTGCGAGCTTTTCGCCGTTGATCCAGAGCACGCCGTCGCGCACGGCGATCTCGTCGCCAGGCAGACCGATAAGCCGCTTGATCATCACCTTGTCTTCCTGCGGGTGCATGAAGACGGCCACGTCGCCGCGCTTCGGCGCCTGTTCGAGGAAGCGCTTGCGGCCCGGCGGCATCAGTGCGCCGATGTTCAACGGCAATGACTGGCGGCTGTAGCCGTAGGCGAATTTTGAAACGATGACGCGGTCTCCCACCTCCATCGCCGGCACCATGCTCTCCGACGGGATGTGATAGGCCGCGAACGCCACCGTCGTGAACGCGAGATAGACGGGCACCGCGACGAGCAGGAAGCGGAACAGCTCGCGCGCCTCGCCGATCAGGCGCTGCGGCAGCGAAGCGGGCGCTTCGGCGACGGCTTCCTTCTCTTCTACGGGCGGATCGGTGAGGTCGGTCATCGGCGTGGCTCCTCGCGCCAGTAGTCGTAGGAATAGACCGTTTTGAAGGCGGCCGCCCCGTAGAGCGCGATTGCCGGGGTGTTGGAAGCCTCCACCTGCAGGAAGGCGTCCGTCGCGCCGTTGTCACGCGCCCAGCGCAGGAGGGCGGCGAGGATGCGGCGCGCGTGGCCCTTGCGGCGCTGCGCGGGATGCGTGCGCATGAGGAAAATGCCGGCCTTGCCCTCGACGATGACGCAGAGACCTACCGCTTCGTCGCCCGCCAGCGCGAAGGCACGCGGGGAGGGCGTGCGCTGCGCGAGGCCGCGCCGTTCTTCGTATTCGGCCGGCGTTGGGGATGTCTCGCGCAGGATCGCATCGACGGCGTCGGGATAGTCGGCGCCGAGCGTGACGCCTGTCGACTCCGGAAGTGTGGCGAGCGCCGCACCGATCGGCGCGGCCATCACCAGCGTCTGCGTTGACGGCATCCAGCCGCGCGCCGCCAGCGCTTCCGGCAGGTCGACCGGTGCACACGCGCCGCGCGCGATGCGGAACGTCGGACGCATGTTGCGGGATTGGTAGTGCTTCTGCACGTCGATGATCGCCGCGCCGAGCGCGCCGTCGAATTTGAGCGGCGTCACCGCGTTCGCACGACCCGTCACGCCGCCGTCTGTGAGCAGCGTCCAGCCGTGCAGCGTCTCACTCGCGCGCGCGGGCCAGGCGGCGAGGAGGAGGCGTTCGAGGTGCGCGAAATCCGCAATCACAAGTTCGCCTTCTCGACCACCTTCACCACATCGCCCATGATTCCGGTGATCCGGAAATCCTTCGGCGTGTAGACGCCGGCGACGCCCATCTGCGTCAGCGCGAGCGCGTCGGCGGGCGGGATGATGCCGCCGACGACGACGGGCGTTTTTTCCAGGCCCGCTTCGCGCAGCAAACGCACCACATCGCGCACGAGATCGAGGTGCGAGCCCGAGAGGATCGAGAGGCCGATGACGTGCGCGCGCTTTTCCTGCGCGGCGGCGACGATTTCGGCGGGCGTCAGGCGGATGCCTTCGTACACCACGTCCATGCCCACCGCGCGACCGCGCGCGGCGATCTGTTCGGCGCCGTTGGAGTGGCCGTCGAGGCCGGGCTTGCCGACGAGGAAGGTGAGATTGCGGCCAAGCTTTTCCGACAACGCCGTGACATCGGCCTTCACCCTCTCGATGTCCACGTCGCCGTCGCTCGACACGACGAGCGCCACGCCCGTGGGCGCGCGGAATTCGCCATACACCTTGCGCAGCGCCTCGCCCCATTCGCCGGTGGTCACGCCCGCTTTTGCACACGCGATGGACGGCTCCATGACGTTGCGGTCTTCGCGTGCAGCGGCCGCGAGGTCTTCCAGCGCCTTCGCCGCAGCGCCCGCATCGCGTTGCGCGCGCCACGCTTTCAGCCGCGCGATCTGCTCGCCCTCGACGTGCTCGCCGATCTTCTCGATGGAGGCGTTCTCTTCCTGCCCGTAGAGCGGGGAGGGTTCGCTTTCGGTATAGGCGTTGACGCCGACGACCTTGATGTCGCCGCGCTCGATGGCGCCCACGCGCAGGCGGTTCGAATTGACCAGCGCTTCCTTCATGTAGCCGCGTTCCACCGCAGCCACGGCGCCGCCCATGGAGTCGATGAGCTTCAGCTCCGCCTTCGCACCCTCGACGAGTTCGCGCGTCTTTGCTTCGATGACATGGCTGCCCTCGAAGATGTCCTCGAACTCGAGGAGATCGGTTTCGTAGGCGAGAATCTGCTGCATGCGCAGCGACCATTGCTGGTCCCACTGCCGCGGCAGGCCGAGCGCTTCGTTCCACGCCGGCAACTGCACGGCACGGGCGCGCGCGTCTTTCGACAGCGTCACCGCCAGCATTTCCAGCAGGATGCGATAGACGTTGTTCTCCGCCTGCGGCTCGGTGAGCCCCAGCGAATTCACCTGCACGCCATAGCGGAAGCGCCGCAGCTTGGGATCGGTGACGCCATAGCGCGTCTGCGCGAGATCATCCCACAGCACGTTGAACGCGCGCATCTTGCAGGTCTCGGTGATGAACCGCAGGCCCGCATTCACGAAGAAGGAGATGCGCGAAAAGACGAGCGGGAAATCCGCATCCGAAATCTCGCCGCGCTTCTTCACTTCGTCCAGCACGGCGATGGCGGTCGCCATCGCGAAGGCCAGTTCCTGCTCCGGCGTCGCGCCGGCTTCCTGCAAATGGTAGGAGCAGATGTTCGTCGGATTCCACTTCGGCGTTTCGGTGAGGCACCAGGCGATGGTGTCGGCGGTGAGCTTCAGTGAAGGCGCCGGGGGAAAGATGTAGGTGCCGCGCGAGAGATATTCCTTCACGACGTCGTTCTGCGTCGTGCCCTGCAGCGCCTTGCGGCTCGCATTCGTTTCGTCCGCGAGCGCCACATACAATGCGAGCAGCCACGCCGCCGGCGCGTTGATCGTCATCGACGTGTTCATCTTGTCGAGCGGGATGCCGTCGAACAGCGCGCGCATGTCGCCGAGATGGCCCACCGGCACGCCGACCTTGCCCACTTCGCCGCGCGCCAGGATGTGATCGCTGTCGTAGCCCGTCTGCGTCGGCAGATCGAAGGCCACTGAAAGCCCGGTCTGCCCCTTCGCGAGATTGGCGCGATAGAGTTTGTTGGATTCCTTCGGCGTGGAGTGGCCCGCATAGGTGCGGAAAATCCATGGCGCGTCGGGCGCGTGCTGGAAGGGCTTGCCGGAAGTGGTGTCGGCCATGTGCGTGTCCTAACGGGAACCGGATCAACAGACCCGAAGCCTTGTTGCACTGCAAGAGAAGCGCCTTCGAGGTCGCGTTCAGTTGTGCGTCTGCATCAGCCGACCGCGCTCCCAGTAATGCTGCACGAGTTCGGCGAACTCGTCGAAGCGGATCGCTGCCCCCTGCGGACCGATGGTGACCGCGCGGGACTTGCCTGAACGGGCGCGCGTCGTCGGCGGGCCGGCGGTGCTTGCAGGGTCGATGTCGAGCGAGAGGTAGTACTGGCCGCGCGCGGAGAGGGCGTCGATGCCGCGCACGGCGCGCCACGGCAGAAACCAGGTGCGACCCGTGAGGCTCGCGATACCGACGGGATCGAGCCGGTAGAGCGCGATCGGCCGCAACAGGCGCACCACGCCATAGAGCGCGCCGAGGCCGAAGGCGCTCGCGCCGAGCATGGCGAGCCAGATGGCGGCGGGCCCGGTTTCCGAGCCTGCGAGCGCCGCGCATTGCGGGAAGGCGGCGGCCACCAGCGCGAGCGCCACCGAGAGTCCCGCGAGGCGGGTGCGGCTGGGCTGGATCAACGTGACGCCGAGCGCGTCGGCGCGAGGGGCGGCGCTCGGGAGAAGGCGCAGGGCGAGCACGATCGCGCACCCCGCGCTCGAGGCGGCGCACAGCAGGCCTGCGGCGCGCGCGAGGCCTTCCCCCGTCACGGATACGAAGAAGCCCATGGCGGCCAACGCGATGCTCAATCCCAGGAGGGCTATGACGCGAAGCTGGCTCATACTCCTGTCCGTCCCCCCTCTTGCCCGCGTTAAGCATGAACGTTGCGTCCGGGGCGGGAAAATGTTGCCTTGTGGGCACATTTCATGCGGGTCGGACACAATCGCACGGCGATGGCCGTTGCGTAATGCTGCAGTGCGGCGCAATCTGTGCGACTGCGAAATGACGCGCAACTGGTCGCGCTCCCCACGCGAACGGGGACGGCCCGGAACGGCGCGGGTGCGTTGGAGGAAAAGTGATGGGCAGCACCCAGGCGAAGCCGACCCTCGTGAAGGATCTCTACGACGTCGGCGAAATCCCGCCCGCCTATCACGTTCCGAAAACCATGTGGGCGTGGGCGATCCGCCGCGAGCGCCACGGTCGTCCGGCCGATGCCATGCAACTCGAGGTCGTGCCGACGCCGACGCTCGGCGAAGACGAAGCGCTCGTCCTCGTGATGGCCGCGGGCGTGAACTACAACGGCGTGTGGGCCGCGCTCGGCACGCCGATCTCGCCCTTCGACGGCCACAAGCAACCCTTCCACATCGCCGGCTCCGACGCGTCGGGCATCGTCTGGGCCGTGGGCTCGAAGGTGAAGCGCTGGAAGCCGGGCGACGAAGTCGTCATTCACTGCAACCAGGACGACGGCGACGACGAGGAGTGCAACGGCGGCGACCCGATGTTCTCCACCTCGCAGCGCATCTGGGGCTACGAAACGCCGGACGGTTCGTTCGCGCAGTTCTGTCGCGTGCAGGCGCGCCAGCTGATGGCGCGGCCGCAGCATCTCACCTGGGAAGAGAGCGCCTGCTACACGCTGACGCTCGCCACCGCGTACCGCATGCTGTTCGGCTGGCGTCCGAACGTGCTGCGCCCCGGCCAGAACGTGCTGGTGTGGGGCGCTTCAGGCGGTCTCGGCGTCTTTGCTACGCAGCTCTGCGCCGTCAGCGGCGCGCACGCGATCGGCGTCGTCAGCGATGAATCGAAGGTCGACTACGTGCTCTCGATGGGCGCGAAGGCCGTCATCAACCGCAAGGATTTCAACTGCTGGGGCCAGCTTCCGAAAGTGAACGGCGAGGGCTTCCCGGAATACATGAAAGAGGTCGGCAAGTTCGGGAAGGCCGTGCGCGCGATCACCGGCGGCAAGGATCCCGACATCGTCTTCGAACACCCCGGTGAATCGACGTTCCCGGTGTCGGTGCGCGTCGTGAAACGCGGCGGCATGGTCGTCATCTGCGCCGGCACCACGGGTTACAATCTGACGATGGACGCGCGCTATCTCTGGATGCACCAGAAGCGCGTGCAGGGCTCGCACTTCGCGCATCTCTATCACGCGAGCCAGGCCAACCAGCTCGTCATCGACCGCCGCATCGATCCGGCCATGGGCGAAGTCTTCCCGTGGTCCGGCATCCCCGCCGCCCACGAGAAGATGCTCGATAACCAGCACACGCCGGGGAATATGGCCGTCCTCGTCAGCGCACCGCGTAGCGGCCTGCGCACGTTTGAGGACGTGCTTGAGGCGGGCGGGGCGGGGTAGCGCCCTGGGGTGTGGGTATTTTTCCGCTACTCGCAAACCTCTACATTCGCAACGGTGTCTCTCGGTCCACGACATGTAACAGTGCATTCGTATATCCAAACATTGCATCGGCTTGGAGTGCAGCTATCAACGATCCTGGGAGTGCCGATCGGAGTGCCTCCGTTACTTCGGCAATTTCTTTCGACCTTGCGGTAGCATTGATCGGACAGTCCGGACAAAACTGAACTTTCTGCTACCTCTCCTGCCGTATACTCCGCAATTGTACGTTGGGTTTGCTGTTGCATGCGGCATGTGTTGAGGCGTCGCCGGACATCGACTGCAAAAGTGCTATTGGAGTAACTGTTGAGGAAGTTCTGATACGCAGTTCGCGACCGACTTTGTAGCGCTCGGTTATAGGCTGCGCTCTCTTCCGCCATCATGGTCTGCCTCGCGACTTGAGCGATGCGTTGTCGTTCAAGTTCTGTTTGGCGTTGTCGCTCGACCTCGGCCAAACGCTCTCTTTCGATCTGCGCTTGCCGGTTTCGCTCGGCTTCGACTTTCCTGTCGTGTTCTCGCTGCGCTTCGCGAGCCGCTGCTTCGTTCTGAGTTCGTTCAAGCGATTCTAGGTGTGCGAGTGCCTGATTTGTTGTCTCGCATTCGCGTGGACTCGTGCTCAAAAATCGACGGACTTCAGCTGTGTCAGTCGAAGTCTTAACGTCCCGCCACGCAGTTTCCACTCCCGCGCAAAGAGATACAACTGGCGGCTCCGCCGAGATCTTTTCTTCGGAAGTGTTTGTAGCCGATGAGCTCCGACTTGCGGAGGTGATTCGTTCGACGAATTCGGAGCCGGCGTGGACGACTGGCTCCCGAACCTGTGGGACGGCGGTAGCCAAAATGCTCCCGGTTGCCAGTAGCCACGCCGCAATCACTCCAGCTGGTATTCCGGCCGCGTTGGCTGTTGCCTGCGCGGCCCCGCCCAAGGATTGCAGATTTAATCGTCCGGTCTTTAGGTGTCGTCGCAACGCCTCGACAAGCCGCGCTACGTCACTCCTGTAGTCTGGGTCACCCCGCAAAACGGCTGCGTGGCGATCGGCCAGTGCACGCAAGCTCTCCGGAAGCTCTCCTGACTGAGGCATGCGTGCGCCGTTCACCAAAATTGGAACGACAAGCAGCCTTGGCGTGCCCAGCGCTGTTTCGATTTCTATACGGACGAGGTCCGCAGGATCATCAAT